>NZ_NEHZ01000003.1:0-347331 GCF_002112565.1 Pseudomonas sp. R25(2017) | reverse complement strand
CCCGAAACCGACCCCACCTCCCCCTACGAATCCCCCGACTCGCGCAAGCTCAACGAAGCCGCCGAGCGCGCCCTCGACCATTACCTCAACCCGATTGCCGTCCCCGGCTCTACGCTGAAGATCAGCAAGCTCTACGCCATCGCACCCGCCGCCGACAACGAGGAACTGCTGGCCGACGCCTGCGAGACCCTGACCTCGGCCAAGGTCATGGCCAACAACTTTGCGGGGCTGCTGGACGGTCAGCACCGGCATACGGCGCAAGGCATCGCACAGCTGATCATGCTCGGCGAACTGGCGGTGAACCGGGTGCTGGACAGCCTGGAGCTGAAGGCCGACGCGGCCCTTTGAGCAGACGCAAAACCCTGTGGGAGCCAGCCTGCTGGCGATGGTGACGTATCAGCCGGTATCACATTCGACTGACCCACCGGTATCGCCAGCCTGCTGGCTCCCACAAAGACTCAGTCCTGCCACCGCTGGTCGTCTTCAAAAATATTTTTGATCGATCACCTTTCGCGACAACGCCTGCCGGGGTGATACCACTCGCCGGCGCAACACGGCCGCAGACGGCGATTTTTTGCGCCGGCAAGCCCACCTCTAATACCACTTGAAACCACCCCGCCCAAACACCCCGAATCCACTGGCTTTATGGCCGATCCGGTGCGTTGACATGGTATTCAAGTGGTATTAGCTTCCGCCCCACAAGCGCACCACAACAACCCCAACCCGCGCCGGAAACCACCGCCATGAACGACCTCCACGCCCTGCGCCCCGACGAGGCCCAGCCGACGCCGCTGTACCTGCAACTGGCGCGCAACCTGGAAGCGGCCATCCATGCCGGCCAGTGGAAAGCCGAGCAGGCGATGCCGTCGGAGCGCAACTTAAGCGAGTCCTTGGGGATTTCCCGGGTGACCGCGCGCAAGGCCCTGGAAGTCCTGCTCGACCAAGGACTGATCCGCCGGCTGCAAGGCTCCGGCACTTTCATCACCCCGCGCCTCGAACAACCCCTGTCACGCCTGTCGGGCTTCAGCGAAATGCTCAGGCTCAAGGGTTTCGTGCCCAGCTCGCAGTGGCTGGAGCGGGACATCACCCTGCCGACCCACGAAGAACTGATCCGCCTCGGCCTGTCGCCCAACGACAAGGTGGCGCGGCTCAAGCGCCTGCGCAAAGCCGACGACACGGTGATGGCCATCGAGATGAGCACCCTGCCCGCCTCGATCATGCCCAAGCCCCAGGCCGTGGGCGATTCGCTCTACGAATACCTCGACGGCATCGGCAAGCCGATTGTCCGGGCGCTGCAGCACATCCAGGCGATCAACGCCTCTGACGAGTTCGCCGCGCTGGTCGGCATCGCCCCCGGCACCGCCATGCTGCTGATGACCCGGGTCGGCTACCTCGAAGACAACACGCCCATCGAAGTCACCGACACCTATTGCCGCAACGACTACTACGACTTTGTTGCAGAGCTTCGTAGATAAAAAAGCTGCGCCGTCAGGCAGCCGAACGAGAGACCCGAACATGTCCGAAGACAACATCCTCACCGCCCACGGCTGGGTCCGCGGCCGGTTGATCCACGCACACGGCAAGGTCGTGTCCATCGAGGGCGTGCCCTGCGATCCGGCCGACAACGACCTGCCTTACCTGCTGCCGGGCTTCATCGACCTGCACGTCCACGGCGGCGGCGGCAAGGACATCATGGAAGGCGCCGTGGCCTTCGAGACCATCACCAAGACCCACGTGCGCTTCGGCACCACGTCGCTGCTGGCCACCACCATGACCGCACCGAGCGCCGAGATCGCCAGCGTGCTGAAAGCGCTCGGCACGTTCTGCGAACAGCGGCCAAACAACGCCGCCCGGGTGCTTGGCGTGCACCTGGAAGGCCCTTACATCAACCCCGGCAAACTCGGCGCCCAGCCGAACTTCGCCCACACCGCGCTGATGGCCGAGGTCGAGCAATACCTGGCGCTGGCGCCAATCCGGGTGATCACCATCGCCCCGGAGATCGCCGGGCACGATGCGCTGATCCGCGCCTTGAGCGCCCGGGGCATCCGCCTGCAGATCGGCCATACCCTGGGCAGCTACGAGGAAGGCGTGGCGGCGCTGGAGGCCGGCGCCACCAGTTTCACCCACTTGTACAACGCCATGAGCCCGCTGCATCACCGCGAACCGGGGATCGTCGGCGCGGCGCTGGCCCACGCGAAGTTCGCCGAGCTGATCCCGGATCTGCTGCACGTGCACCCCGGTGCGATCCGCGTGGCCCTGCGCTCGATCCCGTGCCTGTACTGCGTCACCGACTCCACCGCCGCCGCCGGCATGCCCGACGGCGAGTACAAGCTGGGCAGCCACACCGTGACCAAGTGCCTGGGCGGCGTGCGCCTGCCGGACGGCACCCTGGCCGGCAGCACCCTGACCATGGATCAGGCCCTGCGCAACCTGGTGAAGATCGGCCTGCCGATCGCCGAAGCCTCGCAGCGCCTGTCGCAATTTCCCGCCGACTACCTCGGCATCACCGAACGCGGGCGCCTGCAACCGGGGGCCTGGGCCGACTGCGTGCGGCTGGACCGCTCGCTCACACTGACCGCCGTCATGGTCGAAGGAGAAGACATTGACTTCAAAAATGCTTGAAGAGGCGCTGTCCTCGCATGAAGCCGTGCAGGCGCAACTCAATCAGCTCGACGCAGCGATGACCGAGATCGCCGGACGCCTGCGCCGTCAGCCGCCGCAGGTGGCGATGACCGTGGCCCGCGGCAGTTCCGATCATGCGGCCAGCTACTTCGCCTACCTGACCATGCAGCAGCTGGGCATTCCGGTGGCCTCGCTGCCGATGTCGGTGGTGACCATGCAGCAGGCGCCGCTCAAGGTCAGCGGCCAGGTGGCGTTCGCGTTTTCCCAGTCGGGCCAGAGCCCGGACCTGGTCAACAGCCTGCGCCTGCTGCGCAAGCGCGGCGCCCTGAGCATCGCCATGGTCAACGCCGAAGCCTCGCCCCTGGAGGCCGCGTGCGAGTTCAGCCTGCCGTTGCTGGCGGGCACCGAAAGCAGCGTCGCCGCCACCAAGAGCTTCATCGCCACCCTCAGCGCCAGCGCCCGGCTGATCGGCCACTGGAAAGAGGATCCGGAACTGCTGGACGCCCACAATGCGCTGCCCGCCGGCCTGCGTGAGGCGGCGAAACAAGATTGGACCGTGGCCGTCGACGCCCTGCGCGACTGCGAGCGCCTGATGGTGATCGGCCGCGGCGCCGGTTTCGCCATCGCCCAGGAAGCTGCGCTGAAGTTCAAGGAAACCTCGGCGATCCAGGCCGAAGCCTTCAGCAGCGCCGAAGTGCGCCACGGCCCGATGGCCCTGATCGACGAGAACTACCCGTTGCTGGTGTTCGCCCCCCGCGGCGCCGAGCAGGCCGGCCTGCTGAGCCTGGCCGCCGACATGCGCCAGCGCGGCGCCCGAGTGCTGCTGGCCGCGCCGGACGACGTGCTCGAACGCGACCTGACCCTGACCCGGGCCGAGCACCCGGCCCTGGACCCGATCCTGGCCATCCAGAGCTTCTACGTGATGGCCGCCGGCCTGGCCGTGGCCCGGGGCATGGATCCGGACCAGCCGCGTCACCTGAGCAAAGTCACGCGCACCCACTGAGTCCGAACCGAACGTTTTCCTGATGAGACCGAGCCATGCACAACAACAATAAAGAGCTGACCTTAAGCGCCCCGCTCAGCGGCCCGGTGCTCACGCTCGCCAAAGTCCCGGACGCGGTGTTCGCCGGCGGCGCGATGGGCGACGGCATCGCCATCGATCCGCTGAACGACACCTTGCACTCACCGTGCGCAGGCGTGGTGATCCATGTCGCCCGCACCGGCCACGCGCTCACCGTGCGCGCCGACAACGGCGCCGAACTGCTGCTGCACCTGGGCCTGGACACGGTCGAGCTGCAGGGCGAAGGCTTTTCCGTGCTGGTCAAGGAAGGCGCCCGGGTCAGCAAGGGCCAGCCGCTGTTGCGCTATGACGTGGACAAGGTCGCACGCCGCTGCAAGAGCCTGGTGAGCCTGCTGATCCTGACCAACAGCGAGGATTTCCAGGCCCGGCCGATCACCCTCAAGCACGTGAAGGTGGGCGAGCCGCTGCTGCACATCATCGCCCGCACGCCTCAGGCGGCGAACACCGAGGAGCGTGAGGGCCCCGAGGTGCGCGCACAGGTGCGGGTCGCCCACCGCGGCGGCCTGCATGCGCGCCCGGCGGCGCTGATCCGCCAGACCGCGCAAGGGTTCCAGAGCCGCTCGCAACTGCACTTCGCCGGCAAGTCGGCGCCGTGCAACAGCCTCATCGGCCTGATGGGGCTGGCCGTCGGCGAACAGGATGAGGTGCAGGTGAGCTGTCAGGGGCCGGACGCCGACGCGGCGCTGCAAGCCCTGCTCGCCGCGCTGGCCACTGCCTTGCCGGAGGACCGACACGCCGCCGTGGCGCCGGCCAGCCACTCCGCGCCCAAGCGCCCGGCCGAGGCCGGCGTGCTGCAAGGCGTGTGCGCCGCGCCGGGGCTGGTCGACGGGCCGCTGTTCAAACTCAATGCCATCAGCCTGCCGCCCGACGCCGGCGGCCATGATCCCGCCGGCCAACGGCAAGCCTTCGATGCGTCCCTGAACCAGGTGCGCCAGGAGATCGACGGCACCCTCGCCCAGGCCAAAAGGCTCGGCAACACCGACGAAGAAGCGATCTTCGCCGCCCACCTGGCGCTGCTGGAAGACCCGGCCCTGCTCGACGCCGCTGCGCAGGCCATCGACGGCGGCAGCGCCGCGACCCATGCCTGGAGCCAGTCCATCGACGCGCAGTGCCAGGTGCTGCAACAGACCGGCAGCGCGCTGCTGGCCGAACGCGCCAACGACCTGCGCGACCTCCGGCAGCGGGTGCTGCGCGCCCTGCTCGGCGAGGCGTGGCATTACGACGTGCCCGCCGGCGCCATCGTCGCCGCCCACGAACTGACGCCTTCAGACCTGCTGCAACTGAGCGGCCAAGGCGTGGCCGGGCTGTGCATGGCCGAGGGCGGCGCCACCTCCCACGTGGCGATCCTTGCCCGGGGCAAAGGCCTGCCCTGCCTCGTCGCCCTGGGCGCTGCGCTGTTGGATCAGGAGCAAGGCCAAGCGGTGGTGCTGGATGCCGACGGCGGCCGTCTGGAGTTGGTGCCGGGCGCTGAGCGTCTGGCGCAGGTCGGGCAGATCCGCCAGGAGCGCCAAGAGCGCCGTGCCGCCCAACAGCTGCGCGCCCACCAACCCGCAGCGACCTTCGACGGCGTGTCCATCGACGTGGCGGCCAATGTCGCCTCCAGCGCCGAGGCGGCGGACGCCCTGGCCAACGGCGCCGACGGCGTCGGCCTGCTGCGCACCGAGTTCCTGTTCGTCGACCGCCACACCGCGCCGACCGAAGAGGAACAGCGCGCCGCCTATCAAGCCGTGCTCGACGCCATGGGCGACAAGCCGGTGATCATCCGCACCATCGACGTCGGCGGCGACAAACAGCTCGATTACCTGCCGTTGCCGCCGGAAGCCAACCCGGTGCTCGGCCTGCGCGGCATCCGCCTGGCTCAGGCCCGCCCCGAGATCCTCGACCAGCAATTGCGCGCCCTGCTGCAGACCCGCCCGCTGGAGCGCTGCCGGATCCTGTTGCCGATGGTCACCGAGGTCGACGAGCTGCTGCACATTCGCCGGCGCGTCGATGCCCTGTGCGGCGAACTGGGCATCGCCCGGCGCCCGGAGATCGGCGTGATGATCGAAGTCCCCGCCGCTGCGCTGCAAGCGGAACAACTGGCCGAGCACGCGGACTTCCTCTCCATCGGCACCAACGACCTGTCGCAGTACACCCTGGCCATGGACCGCGACCACGCGGGCCTCGCCGCGCGGGTCGATGCGCTGCACCCGGCGCTGCTGCGGCTGGTCGCCATGACCTGCGCAGGCGCGGCGGTGCACAAGCGCTGGGTCGGGGTCTGCGGCGCGCTGGCGTCGGATCCGCTGGCGACGCCGGTGCTGGTCGGGCTGGGCGTGCGCGAGCTGTCGGTGAGCCCGGTGCAGATCGGCGAGATCAAGGACCGCGTGCGTCAGGTGCAAGAAACCGAATGCCGACGCCTCGCCCACGACCTGCTCAAGCTGAGTAGCGCCGCGGCGGTGCGCCATGCCTGTCATCAACATTGGCCGCTGCGCTGACAACAACAAAAAGGACAAACGCCATGTACCAACTCTTCATCGAAGGCCTGCAACGCCTGGGCCGCGCCCTGATGCTGCCGATCGCGATCCTGCCGATCGCCGGCCTGCTGCTGCGCCTGGGCGACACTGACCTGCTGAACATCGCGATCATCCACGACGCCGGCCAAGTGATCTTCGCCAACCTGGCGATGATCTTCGCCATCGGCATCGCCGTCGGCTTCGCCCGCGACAACAACGGCACGGCGGGGCTGGCCGGGGTCATCGGCTATCTGGTGATGGTCTCGACCCTCAAGGTGCTCGACCCGAGCATCAACATGGGCATGCTTGCCGGGATCGTCAGCGGCCTGATGGCCGGCGCGCTGTACAACCGCTTCAAGGACATCAAGCTGCCGGAGTACCTGGCGTTCTTCGGCGGACGGCGCTTCGTGCCGATCGTCACCGGGTTCGCGGCGGTGGGCCTGGGCGTGCTGTTCGGCTATATCTGGCCGCCGATCCAGCACGGTATCAACGCCTTCGGCAGCCTGATGATGGAAAGCGGCAGCTTCGGCGCGTTTGTGTTCGGCGTGTTCAACCGCCTGCTGATCGTCACCGGCCTGCACCACATCCTCAACAACATGGCGTGGTTCGTGTTCGGCAACTTCACCGACCCGGCCACCGGGGCGCTGGTCACGGGCGACCTGTCGCGCTACTTCGCCGGCGACCCGAAGGGCGGCCAGTTCATGACCGGCATGTTCCCGATGATGATCTTCGGCCTGCCCGCCGCGTGCCTGGCGATGTACCGCAACGCCCTGCCGGAGCGGCGCAAGGTGATGGGCGGGATCTTCCTGTCGATGGCCCTGACCTCGTTCCTGACCGGCGTCACCGAGCCCATCGAATTCGCCTTCATGTTCCTCGCCCCGCTGCTGTACCTGCTGCATGCGCTGCTGACCGGGCTGTCGATGGCGATCACCAACGCGCTGAACATCCATCTGGGCTTCACCTTCTCCGGCGGCTTCATCGACATGGTGCTGGGCTGGGGCAAGTCAACCAACGGCTGGCTCGTGGTGCCGGTAGGGCTGGCGTATGCGGTGGTGTACTACGCCGTGTTCGATTTCTGCATCCGCCGCTTCAACCTGAAGACGCCGGGCCGTGAGGACGCGGTCGCCACGGACAAGGCGGCGATCGGCGAGAACGAGCGGGCCGGGGCCTACATCAAGGCGCTCGGCGGCGCTGCCAACCTGCTGACCGTCGGCGCCTGCACCACCCGCCTGCGCCTGGAGATGGTCGATCGCGACAAGGCCTCGGACGCTGACCTGAAGGCGCTGGGCGCCATGGCCGTGGTGCGTCCGGGCAAGGGCGGCAGTCTGCAGGTGGTGGTCGGGCCGCTGGCCGACAGCATTGCCGATGAGATCCGCCTGGCGATGCCGGCCTCCGGCTCTGGCCGGATGGCCGCTGCGGCAGCGGCCGTCGAGGCCCCTAGGCCCGTGGCCGTGGCCCCCGCTGAAGCCCTGCAATGGCTGGATGCCGTGGGCGGCAGTGACAATGTGCTGCAGCTGGACTGCATCGCCCTGACCCGGATCCGCCTGCAACTGGCCGACGGCAAAGGCTTGTCCGAGATCCGCCTGAAGGAACTGGGGTGCCTCGGGGTCAGCCAGTTGGAGGACGGCGTCTGGCATTTGCTGGCCGGGGAACGGGCGCCGGGCTTGAGCAAGGCGATCGAAGCGCTGGTCAGCCGCAGCGAGGTCAGCGCAAGGGTCTGAACCGGCGGCACTCAGGTGCGGTGCATCACGGGGAAGCCTTGACGACGAACGGCCTGGCCGGCGAGGCGCCCGTCGCGCTTTTCGCGGTCACGCTGTGCCGCCCCGCATCGAGCCCGGACAGACGGCACGACCACAGCCCGTTGATGCCGGCAAAGGCTTTCCCGGCCAGCACCTGGTTGTCGAAGATTCTGATGAGTTCGCTTCTGGCGCCGGTGCCATGGACGGTCACCACCGAGCGCAGGACTGCGTCCCCGTGCCCGATCTCATTGCCGTTGACGTCCTTCACCGACGTGATGGTGGGTGCCGAATGATGTGAAGCCATCACAGAGCTCCTTCTGGCCGACGTAGAGGAACGTCCATCAGACACGCTAACCGGCGAATGCGCCACTGTCAGAAATTACAGGTCGCCGGCTGAAACCGGCCGCCGCGTCGCGATTTCAATCTGGGCATCGCCTTCGCCAGACAGATCCATGAGGGCCCGATGCGCCCGCAACCTGAACCTGAGAGGCCTGACAGCCTTACGCCAGCCTCCATGGGGATCCGACCTTTGCCGCAGCAACAAAAAACCCGCTGAACGGACGTTCAGCGGGTTTTTCGTTTCGACCGCCAGAGGATCAGAAATCCTCCAGCCGCCACACCTCATAGGCCGGTGTCTCGTAGGGATGGCTGCCCTTGAGCGCCGCGACTGCGGCGTGGATCAGGTCATCCGCCACCACCAGCTCGACTTTCCATTCCTCGACCGTTTCGACCTGGCCCACCTGCCCGATGAACGGCCGGCTGCCGTCCAGCGCACGGAACTGGCCCCGGCCCAGCACTTGCCAGGCGCAGCTGTCGTACTGGCCGATGCGCCCGCCGCCGGCTGCGAAAACGGCGGTTTTCACCGTTTCCACATGGCTGTCGGGCACAAAGAAGGCGAGCTTGTGCACGGCCTCAGTTCACCCAGACGCGGGCGTTGCGGAACATGCGCATCCATGGCGCGTCTTCGTTCCAGTCGTCCGAACGCCACGAGTTCTGCACGGCGCGGAACACGCGTTCCGGGTGCGGCATCATGATCGTCACGCGGCCGTCGCGGCTGGTCAGGCCGGTGATCCCGCGCGGCGAGCCGTTCGGGTTGGCCGGGTAGGCTTCGGTGACCTTGCCGTGGTTGTCGACGAAACGCATGGCCACGCAACCGGACAGGTCGGCTTCGAGCAACGCCTCTTCGCTTTCGAATTCGGCATGGCCTTCGCCGTGGGCGATGGCGATCGGCATGCGCGAACCGGCCATGCCCTGCAGGAAGATCGAGTTCGACTCCTGGACCTGGACCATGGCCACCCGCGCCTCGAACTGCTCGGAACGGTTGCGCACGAAGTGCGGCCAGAACTCGCTGCCCGGAATCAGCTCGTGCAGGTTGGACATCATCTGGCAACCGTTGCACACGCCGAGGGTGAAGCTGTCGTTGCGCTCGAAGAAGCCCTGGAACGCGTCGCGGGCGCGGCTGTTGAACAGCGCCGACTTGGCCCAGCCTTCGCCGGCGCCCAGCACGTCACCGTAGGAGAAGCCGCCGCAGGCCACCAGGCCCTTGAACTCGTTCAGGTCGACGCGGCCGGCGAGGATGTCGCTCATGTGCACGTCGATCGCGCTGAAGCCGGCACGGTCGAACGCCGCCGCCATCTCCACCTGACCGTTGACGCCCTGCTCACGCAGCACGGCGACTTGCGGGCGGATGCCTTTCTTGATGTAAGGCGCGGCGATGTCCTGGTTGACGTCGAAGCTCAGCTTGACGCTCAGGCCCGGGTTGTCCTCTTCCAGCAGCGCGTCGAATTCCTGGTCGGCGCAGTCGGCGTTGTCGCGCAGGCGCTGGATCCGGTGGCTGGTCTCGGCCCACTGGCGCTGCAGCAGGCGGCGCTGGCCTTCGAACACGGTCTGGCCGTTGAACACGATGTTGACCTGGCCGTTGTTGATCGGCTGGCCGATCACCGACACGCAGTCGCCAAGGCCCGCGGCGCTGAACTGGGCGAGGATGTCGGCGGTGGCGTCCTGGCGCACCTGGATCACGGCGCCCAGCTCTTCGTTGAACAGGATCGCCGGGATTTCCGCCGCGGATTCGGCGACGCTGTCCAGGTTCAGGTTCAGGCCGCAGTGGCCGGCGAAGGCCATTTCCATCACGGTGGTCAGCAGGCCGCCGTCGGAGCGGTCATGGTAGGCCAGCAGGTGACCGTCGGCGTTGAGGCCCTGGATCACCGCGAAGAAGGCCTTGAGGTCTTCGGCGTCGTCGACGTCCGGCGCCTGCTTGCCGAGCTTGGCGTGCACCTGGGCGAGGATCGAGGCGCCCATGCGGTTCTGGCCGCGGCCGAGGTCGATCAGGATCAGGTCGGTGGTGCCCTTGTCCATACGCAGCACCGGGGTCAGGGTCTGGCGGACGTCGAGCACCGGGGCGAAACCGGTCACGATCAGCGACATCGGCGAGGTGACGGTCTTGTCTTCGCCGTTGTCCTTCCAGCGGGTGGCCATGGACATGGAGTCCTTGCCCACCGGGATGGTGATGCCCAGCTCAGGGCACAGCTCCATGCCGACCGCCTTCACGGTGTCGTAAAGGCGGGCGTCTTCGCCCGGATGGCCGGCGGCGGACATCCAGTTCGCCGACAGCTTGATGTCGGACAGCTTGCCGATGCGCGAGGCCGCGAGGTTGGTCAGGGTTTCGCCGATGGCCATGCGGCCCGACGCCGGAGCGTCCAGCAGGGCCAGCGGAGTGCGCTCGCCCATCGCCATGGCTTCGCCGGTGTAGACGTCGAAGCTGGTGGCGGTGACGGCCACGTCGGCCACCGGCACCTGCCATGGGCCGACCATCTGGTCGCGGGCCACGAGGCCGGTGATGGTGCGGTCGCCGATGGTGATCAGGAAGCTCTTGCTGGCCACGGCCGGGTGATGCAGGACGCGCTCGATGGACTCGGCGACGTCGAGGGTCGACGGATCGAAGTCATCGCCCAGCTCAGCCTCGCGGGCCACCGAACGGTGCATGCGCGGCGGCTTGCCCAGCAGCACTTCCAGCGGCATGTCCACAGGGCTGTTGCCGAAGTGGCTGTCGGTGACGGTCAGTTGCGGTTCGGCGGTGGCTTCGCCGACCACGGCGAACGGGCAGCGCTCGCGCTCGCAGATCGCCTGGAAGCGATCGAAGTCGGCAGGGCCTACGGCCAGCACGTAACGCTCCTGGGACTCGTTGCTCCAGATTTCGTGCGGGGCCATGCCCGGCTCGTCGTTCGGGATGTTGCGCAGTTCGAAGCGGCCGCCGCGGCCGCCGTCGTTGACCAGCTCAGGGAAGGCGTTCGACAGGCCGCCCGCGCCGACGTCGTGGATGAAGCTGATCGGGTTCTTGTCGCCCAGTTGCCAGCAGCGGTCGATGACCTCTTGGCAACGGCGCTCCATTTCCGGGTTTTCCCGCTGCACGGAAGCGAAGTCCAGGTCCGCCGAGCTGGTGCCGGTGGCCATGGAAGAGGCCGCGCCGCCGCCCAGGCCGATCAGCATCGCCGGGCCGCCGAGCACGATCAGCTTGGAGCCGACCACGATCTCGCCCTTCTGCACGTGCTGCTCGCGGATGTTGCCCATGCCGCCGGCCAGCATGATCGGCTTGTGGTAGCCGCGCACTTCGTCGCCGTGAGGCGTGGCGATCGACTGTTCGAAGGTACGGAAGTAGCCGGTCAGGGCCGGACGGCCGAATTCGTTGTTGAACGCGGCGCCGCCCAGCGGGCCTTCGATCATGATGTCCAGGGCGTTGACGATGCGCTCAGGCTTGCCGTACGGCACTTCCCACGGCTGTTCGAAGCCCGGGATCTGCAGGTTCGACACGGTGAAGCCGGTCAGGCCCGCCTTCGGCTTGGCGCCGCGGCCGGTGGCGCCTTCGTCGCGGATCTCGCCGCCGGAGCCGGTGGACGCGCCCGGGAACGGGGCGATCGCGGTCGGGTGGTTGTGGGTCTCGACCTTCATCAGGATGTGCACCGGCTCCTGCACCGCGCCGTAGCGGCGGGTCTCAGGATCGGGGAAGAAGCGGCCAGCCACGCTGCCGACGATCACCGAGGCGTTGTCCTTGTAGGCCGACAGGACGCCTTCGCTGTGCATCTGGTAGGTGTTCTTGATCATGCCGAACAGGCTTTTTTCCTGGCTCTCGCCGTCGATGTCCCAACTGGCGTTGAAGATCTTGTGACGGCAGTGCTCGGAGTTGGCCTGGGCGAACATCATCAGTTCGATGTCGTGCGGGTTGCGCTTGAGGCCGACGAAGGCGTTGACCAGGTAGTCGATCTCGTCTTCGGCCAGGGCCAGGCCCAGCTCGGTGTTGGCTTTCTCCAGCGCGGCGCGGCCGCCGCCGAGGATGTCGACGGCGCTCAGCGGCTTGGGCTCGGCGTGGCTGAACAGACCGGCAGCCTGCTCCAGGTTGCCCAGGACGATCTGGGTCATGCGGTCGTGCAGGGCGTCCGAGATCAGCTGCGCCTCGGCGTCGTTGAACTGGCCGGCCACGTAGAACGCGATGCCGCGCTCCAGGCGCTGGACCTTGCCCAGGCCGCAGTTGCGGGCGATGTCGCTGGCCTTGCTCGACCAGGGCGAGATGGTGCCGAAACGCGGCAGCACCAGGAACAGACGGCCGGTCGGCTCTTGTACCGGAACGCTTGGGCCGTATTTCAGAAGGCGCGCAAGCACCTGCTGTTCGTCGCCGGTCAGGACGCCGGTGACTTCGGCGAAGTGAGCGAATTCAGCATACAGGCCACTGACAGCCGGAACCTTCTGGCTCAGTTGCTCAAGGAGTTTGCTGTGGCGAAAGGCAGAAAGGGCAGGAGCGCCGCGCAGGATCAACATCTTCGGGACAGCCTCGGGAAGGGGTGTGCTTTGAGGCCGTGCATTCTAGCCTAAAACCGCCTCCAACATCACCCGAAACGCTACACACGGTAGCACCCGTGAAAAGCCCGCCGTTCCTGCCTTCGAGGTCAAATTCCGGCATGGCGGGACACGCCCCCACCCATGCTGTAACAAATTGCCGCAAGAGCCCGTTCCCGTGGGGCTGCGGGCGGTTTTCAGGGCTCTATCAGACAACCCTTCGACTGTCGAGATATGGCGCTCACGGTCCTTTGCGTATACTGCGCACATGTTTTTCCCAACGGCTTTGCGTCCGCGATACGCCAAATGGCTGATCGCCACCGGACTCTTCCTGATGCTCAGTGGCTGTGTTGACAAACCCAACACCCTGGAGCGCGTAAAGGAGGACGGCGTGCTGCGGGTCATCACCCGTAACAGCCCCGCCACCTACTTTCAGGATCGCAGCGGTGAAACCGGCTTCGAATACGAGCTGGTGAAGCGCTTCGCCGACGATTTGGGGGTCGAGCTGAAGATCGAGACCGCCGACAACCTCGACGACCTGTTCGACCAGGTCGGCAAGCCCAACGGCCCGGTGCTGGCCGCCGCCGGCCTGGTCAGCAGCGAACAGCGCACCAAGCAGGTGCGGTTCTCCCATCCCTATCTCGAAGTCACCCCGCAGGTCATCTACCGCAACGGCCAATCGCGCCCCACCGAACCGGGCGACCTGGTCGGCAGGAAGATCATGGTGCTCAAGGGCAGCACCCACGCCGAGCAATTGGCCGAGCTGAAGCGCAAGTACCCCGGCATCGAATACGAAGAGTCGGACGCCGTCGAGGTGGTCGATCTGCTGCGCATGGTCGACGAAGGCCAGATCGACCTGACCCTGGTCGACTCCAACGAAGTGGCGATGAACCAGGTGTACTTCACCAACGTGCGCGTGGCCTTCGACCTGGGCGACGCCCGCAGCCAGAGCTGGGCGGTGGCGGCCGGCGAAGACAACAGCCTGCTCAACGAGATCAACGCCTACCTCGACAAGGCCCAGAAGAACGGTACCCTGCAGCGCCTCAAGGACCGCTACTACGGCCACGTCGACGTCCTCGGCTACATGGGCGCCACCACCTTCGCCCAGCACCTGCAGCAGCGCCTGCCCAAATACGAACAGCACTTCAAGACCTACGCCAAGAAAGAGAAGGTCGACTGGCGCCTGCTGGCCGCCATCGGCTATCAGGAATCGCTGTGGCAACCGGCGGTCACCTCCAAGACCGGCGTGCGCGGCCTGATGATGCTGACCCAGAACACGGCCCAGGCCATGGGCGTGTCCAACCGCCTGGATCCCAAGCAAAGCATCATGGGCGGCGCCAAGTACCTGGCCTACATGAAGGACCAGCTCGACGAATCGATCCAGGAACCGGACCGCACCTGGTTCGCCCTGGCGGCCTACAACGTCGGCATCGGCCACCTCGACGACGCGCGCAAGCTGGCCTCCCGCGAGGGCCTGAGCCCGGACAAATGGCTGGACGTGAAGAAGATGCTGCCGCGCCTGTCGCAGAAGCAGTGGTACAGCAAGACCCGCTACGGCTACGCCCGGGGCGGCGAGCCGGTGCACTTCGTGGCGAACATCCGCCGCTACTACGACATCCTCACCTGGGTGACCCAGCCGCAGCTTGAAGGCACGCAAGTGGCCGAGGGCAACCTGCACGTGCCGGGCATCGACAAGTCCAAGCCGGCGCAGGAACCTGCGCCGCTCTGACCCCAATCTGATGCGACAGCGGCGCCTCGACTGACGCAATCGCCTGCAGGCTGGCTCCCACCTTGTCTTGCTGTCACCGCAGACTCTGCATCCACCCTAGCCCCCCTGTAGGAGCCAGCCTGCTGGCGATTGCAGCCACCTTGTCTTGCGGCTACCGCAGACTCTGCCTCCACCCTAGCCCCCTGTGGGAGCCAGCCTGCTGGCGATTGCGGCCAGCGCAAGACAAGGCAGGAACGGCGGTGCTCAGGCCTTGGCGGCAGCCAGGATCAGCGCCTTCATTTCGGACACGGCGGACTTGAAGCCGACGAACAGCGCATGGGCCACCAGCGCATGGCCGATGTTCAGCTCGTTGATGCCCTTGATCGCCGCGACCGCCTCGACGTTGTGGTAGTGCAGGCCGTGGCCGGCGTTGACGATCTGCCCCTGGGCCAGACCGAACGCTACGCCGTCGGCCACGCGCTTGAGCTCCTCGGCCACATCCGCCGGGGTTTCGGCGTCGGCATAGCGCCCGGTGTGCAGTTCGATGGCCGGTGCGCCCACCCGCTTGGAGGCGGCGATCTGCCGCTCGTCGGCGTCGATGAACAGCGACACTTCGCTGCCGATCTTCGACAGGCGCTCCACCGCCGCCTTGATCCGCGCCTCTTGCCCGGCCACATCGAGGCCGCCTTCGGTGGTCAGTTCCTGGCGGGTTTCCGGCACCAGGCAGATGTGCGCCGGACGGATGCGCTCGGCGAACGCCATCATTTCCTCGGTGACGCCCATTTCGAAGTTCATGCGGGTCTGCAGCACGTCCTTGAGCAGCAGCACGTCGCGCTCCTGGATGTGTCGGCGGTCTTCGCGCAGGTGCACGGTGATCCCGTCGGCGCCCGCCTCTTCCGCGTCCAGCGCCGCCTTGACCGGATCCGGGTAACGCGTGCCCCGGGCCTGGCGCAGGGTGGCGACGTGGTCGATGTTCACGCCGAGAAGAATGCGATTGCTGGTGGTCACGGATGCGCTCCTGAATTGAGGGATTCGGCGCACAGCATACGGGCTGATCAGGACTTGCGAAACAGCTCGCGGCTGACCAGGGGACGGCCGCCCAGGTGAACGGCCAGGGCCTGGCGCATCAGGCGCTTGGCGGCCGACAGCGCACCGGGCGCCGACCAGTCGGCGTCGGCCATGGCCAGCAGTTCGGTGCCGTTGAACAGCCCCGGCTGCAGCAGGTGCACCTGTTCGAGACCGGCGTCCACCTGCAGGCGGTAGAGCCCGTCCGGGGCGATAGGCTCGCCGTGGATGTCGGTGTTCAGCGCGAAGCCGTAGCCCAGGTCATCCAGCAGGCGCCACTCGAACGAACGCAGCAGCGGCTCCAGCGGCCGGCCTTCGGCCAGGGCCAGCAGCGTGGCGGCGTAGTGATCGAATACCGACGGATGCGGGTCTTCGGCGGGCAGCAGGCGGATCAGCAGCTCGTTGAGATAGAGGCCGCTGAACAGCGCCTCGCCGTTGAGCCAGACGGCGGTGCCGGCGCTCTCCATGCGTCCGACGTTCTTCAGCTCACCGCGCCCGCGGAACTCGACCTCCAGCGGCACGAACGGCCGCGCCAGCGTGCCGGCCTTGCCCCGCGCACCGCGCAGCACCGCCCGCAGCCGGCCTTGCGGCGTGAGGAAATCCACCAGCGCGCTGGTTTCGCGGTAGGCGCGCGAATGCAGGACGTAGGCAGGCTGGGCGGGAGGCGGAGTGTGCGACATGGGGACCTTATGCGAAAACGCGGTTGTTCACATGGCCAAAATCACTGTGGGAGCGAACTCGCCCGCAAATGCAGCGTATCAGTCGACCGACGCTTTGACTGATCCATCGCATCCGCGGGCAAGCCCGCTCCCACAGAAGGGGTTGCGGCGCAGCGCAAGCCCAGGGCTTACAGGTCGCCGTAGCCCAGCGAACGCAGTGCGCGCTCGTCGTCGGACCAGCCGCCCTTCACCTTCACCCACAGGTTGAGCATGACCTTGGAGTCGAACAGCAGCTCCATGTCCTTGCGCGCCTCGGTGCCGATGCGTTTGATGCGCTCGCCCTTGTCGCCGATGATGATTTTCTTCTGGCCGTCGCGCTCGACCAGAATCAGGCCGTGGATGTGCAGGGTCTTGCCCTGCTGCTTGAACTCTTCGATCTCCACGGTGATCTGGTACGGCAGCTCGGCACCCAGCTGACGCATGATCTTCTCGCGGATCAGCTCGGCGGCGAGGAAACGGCTGCTGCGGTCGGTGATCTGGTCTTCCGGGAAGAAGTGATCGTTTTCCGGGAGGTGGTCGGCGATGACCTTTTCCAGCGCGTCGAGGTTGTGCCCGTGCTGCGCCGAGATCGGGATGATCTGCGCATTCGGCAGCTGTTCCTGCAGCCAGGACAGGTGCGGCATCAGCTCGGCCTTGTCCTCGATGCGGTCGGTCTTGTTCAGCGCGACGATCAAGGGGCCGGTCACGAACTGCACGCGTTCGAGCACCATCTGGTCCTCTTCGGTCCACTTGGTGCGGTCGACCACGAAGATCACCACGTCGACGTCTTTCAACGCCGCCGAGGCGGTCTTGTTCATGTAGCGGTTCAGGGCCTTTTCGCCGCCCTTGTGCATGCCGGGGGTGTCGACGTAGATCGCCTGCACGTCACCCTCGGTCTTGATGCCGAGCATGTTGTGGCGGGTGGTCTGCGGCTTGCGCGAGGTGATCGCCAGCTTCTGGCCGAGGATGTGGTTGAGCAGCGTGGACTTGCCCACGTTGGGGCGGCCGACGATGGCGACATAGCCACAGCGTGTTGCGGTTGATTCAGTCATTGCCATTCTCCACGCCCAGGGCGATCAGTGCGGCGGCGGCGGCCACCTGTTCGGCGATCCGGCGGCTCACGCCTTGCCCGCGGCTCTTTTCGTTCAACAGGACAACTTCGCACTCGACGAAGAAGGTTCGGCAGTGCGGCTCGCCCTGGATGTCCACCACCTCGTAGCGCGGCAGTTCGCAGCTGCGCGACTGCAGGAATTCCTGCAGACGGGTCTTGGGATCCTTGTTGGTGTCCACCAGCGTCAGGCCCTCGAACTCGCCGGCCAGCCAGGCCAGCACGCGCTCGCGGGCCGTTTCCATGCCGGCGTCGAGGTAGATCGCGCCGATCAGGGCTTCGAGGGCGTCGGCCAGGATCGATTCGCGGCGGAACCCGCCGCTCTTCAGCTCGCCGGAGCCCAGGCGCAGGTAGTCGCCCAGGTCGAAGCCGCGGGCCAGCACGGCCAGGGTCTCGCCCTTCACCAGCCGGGCGCGAAGACGCGACAGCTGGCCTTCACGGGCCAGCGGGAAGCGCTCGAACAGCGCCTCGCCTGCGACGAAGTTGAGGATCGCATCGCCGAGGAATTCCAGACGCTCGTTGTTGCGTCCGGCAAAGCTGCGGTGCGTGAGGGCCAGGACCATCAGTTCCTGGTCCTTGAAGGTGTATCCGAGCTTGCGCTCCAGACGGCTCAAAGAAACGCTCACGGTTTACCCACGCTGAGTTCGTGGCTGGACTCCACCGCCATCGCCGGATTGCGGCGCAGGCCTGGAACAATTAACGCTGTGTTCAAATATAACGTCCTGACTATCGTTGGCTTCATGCCCCGGGCCGATTGTGCCGGCGCCAGAAATGCATTCGGCGCTGTGGTCAACAGCGCCGTGTGTGATTACTTGATCAGGCCGACCCGCGAGAAGTTCGGCAGGTGGCTGAGTTTCGGTTCCGGCCAGCTCATCCAGACCGCGAAGGCCTTGCCGACGATGTTGCGGTCGGGGACCATGCCCAGGAGATCCTTCGGAATGCTCGGATCGTCCCAGTAGCGGCTGTCGTTGGAGTTGTCGCGGTTGTCGCCCATCATGAAGTAGTGCCCGGCCGGCACGGTCCACGAACGGTCCGGCGTGGCGCGGTAACGGCTCATTTCCTTGCGGATCAGGTGCTCGGCGGCACCGAGCTTTTCCTTGTACAGCTCGGCGCTGCCCAGGGTGCCCGGCTCGGAGCCGACCAGTTGCTCGGCCACCGACTCGCCGTTGACGAACAGGCGCTTGTCGGCGGTGTAGCGCACCGTGTCGCCCGGCAGGCCGACCACACGCTTGATGTAGTTGACGTTCGGGTCGCTCGGGTAGCGGAACACCATCACATCGCCCCGCTGCGGGTCGCCGACCTCGATGACCTTCTTGTCGATCACCGGCAGGCGGATGCCGTAGGAGAACTTGTTCACCAGGATGAAGTCGCCGACGTCCAGGGTCGGTTTCATCGAGCCGGACGGGATCTGGAACGGTTCCACCAGGAACGAACGCAGCACCAGCACGATGAACAGCACCGGAAAGAACGACTTGCCGTACTCGACCAGCAGCGGCTCCTTGTTCAGCTTCTCCAGCACCACACCGTCAGGCTGGCTGACGCTGCCCTGGTAGGAAGCGATGGCAGCACGCCGACGCGGTGCCAGGATCAACAGATCGAGCAACGCCAACAGGCCGCAGACGAACACGGCGATGACCAGCAACAGCGGGAAATTTAGTGACATAGGACCTGATTATTCCAACCTGAGCACGGCGAGGAAGGCATCCTGCGGAATCTCCACGTTGCCGACCTGTTTCATGCGTTTCTTACCGGCCTTCTGCTTCTCCAGCAGCTTCTTCTTACGGCTCACGTCACCGCCGTAGCATTTGGCCAATACGTTCTTCCTGAGTGCCTTGACGGTTGTCCGGGCAACGATCTGGCCGCCAATGGCGGCCTGGATGGCCACGTCGAACATCTGCCGCGGGATCAGCTCTTTCATCTTCTCGGTCAACTGGCGACCTTTGAAGTGCGAATTGTCACGGTGCACGATCAGCGCCAGGGCGTCGACCTTGTCGCCGTTGATCAGCACGTCCAGCTTCACCAGATTAGCCGATTGGTAACGATCGAAATGGTAGTCCAGCGAAGCATAGCCGCGGCTGGTGGATTTCAGGCGGTCGAAGAAGTCGAGCACCACTTCGTTCATCGGCAGGTCGTAGGTCACTTGCACCTGGTTGCCGAGGAACAGCATGTCGACCTGCACGCCGCGCTTTTCGATGCACAGGGTGATGACGTTGCCCAGGTGCTCCTGCGGCACCAGGATGTTGGCCCGCACGATCGGCTCGCGCATGTCTTCGATGGCCGAGACGTCCGGCAGCTTCGACGGGTTGTCGACGTAGATCGTTTCGCCGGTCTTGAGCACCAGCTCGAAGATCACCGTCGGCGCCGTGGTGATCAGGTCCAGGTCGTATTCGCGCTCCAGGCGCTCCTGGATGATCTCCATGTGCAGCATGCCGAGGAAGCCGCAACGGAAGCCGAAGCCCAGGGCGTCGGAGCTTTCCGGGGTGTACTGCAGCGACGAGTCGTTGAGGGTCAGCTTCTGCAGCGCTTCGCGGAAATCCTCGAAATCGTCGGAGCTGACCGGGAACAGACCGGCGTAGACCTGCGGCTGGATGCGCTTGAAGCCCGGCAGCACTTCGACGTCCGGGGTCGAGCTGAGGGTCAGGGTGTCGCCGACCGGGGCACCGTGGATGTCCTTGATGCTGGCGATGATGAAGCCCACTTCGCCGGCCTTCAGGTCCGCGGTGGCGGTGTGTTTCGGGTTGAACACGCCGACGCTGTCGACCAGGTGCACCTTGCCGGTGGATTTCACCAGGATCTTGTCGCCCTTCTTCACGCGGCCGTGACGCACGCGCACCAGGGAGACGACGCCCAGGTAGTTGTCGAACCAGGAGTCGATGATCAGCGCCTGCAGCGGCGCGTCGATCTCACCGGTCGGCGCAGGGATGGTGTTCACCAGGCGTTCGAGCACGTCGTCGACGCCCAGGCCGGTCTTGGCGCTGCAGGTGACGGCGTCGGTGGCGTCGATGCCGATGATCTTCTCGATCTCGTCCTTCACGCGCTCAGGCTCGGCCTGCGGCAGGTCGATCTTGTTCAGGACCGGCATGACCTCCAGGCCCTGCTCGATGGCGGTGTAGCAGTTGGCCACGGACTGGGCCTCGACGCCTTGGCCGGCGTCGACCACCAGCAGCGCGCCTTCGCAGGCCGCCAGGGAACGGCTGACTTCGTAGGTGAAGTCGACGTGGCCCGGGGTGTCGATGAAGTTCAGCTGATAGGTGACGCCGTCTTTGGCCTTGTAGTACAGGGTGACGCTGTGGGCCTTGATGGTGATCCCGCGCTCACGCTCCAGATCCATGGAATCCAGCACCTGGGCTTCCATTTCGCGGTCGGCCAGGCCGCCGCACATCTGGATGAAACGATCGGCCAGCGTCGACTTGCCATGGTCAATGTGGGCGATGATGGAGAAATTGCGGATATGACTCAAATCACTCACGGATCAACACTCAAAAAGGCTGCAGGCTTGGCCCGCCGAAAAATAGCCGGGAATTGTACCTGATACACGGCGCAAGCGTCACGTTCGCCTGTCACTCCGATTGCATGCAAAAACGCCCCGGTCTGTCGACCGGGGCGTCCTCTTGGCTAAAGCGCGGATGAAACCTCGTTCATCAACCGGCCCGACGCAGCAGCCAGACGCCCGCCAGGGCACACACGCCCGCCGGCACCAGCACCGCGAACAGCGGCGAGAAACCGAACACCAGGCTCGACGGGCCCAGCAGGTCCTGCACGATGCGGAAGGTGAAGCCCACCAGCACGCCGGTGAACACCCGCTGACCGAGGGTCACCGAACGCAGCGGGCCGAAAATGAACGAGATCGCCATCAGCACCAGCGCGGCGGTGACCAGCGGCTGCAAGACCTTGACCCAGAACGCCAGCCAGTAACGGCCGTTGCTCAGCCCCTGCTCGGCTAGGTAGTGGATGTAGCCCCACAGGCCGGAGATCGACAGCGATTCCGGCGCCATGACCACGGTGCTCAGCAGTTGCGGGCTCAGGGACACGTCCCAGCGTTCGGTCGGCGTGTTGACGACTTCGGTGCTGCGCTCGTGGAACAGCGTGGTGGTCACGTCGGTGAGCTGCCAGTGGTCGCCGTCGAAATCCGCACGCTTGGCGAAGCTGGAGCTGAGCAGGTGGCGCTCCTTGTCGAAGTGGTAGCGCGTCACGCCATACAGCAGACCGTTCGGCTGCACGGCGTTGATGTGGATGAACTCATCCCCCTGACGGTGCCACATGCCGTGCTTGGCGCTCTGCGCGTCGCCGCTGCCCTGGGCCAGGGAACGGTTGGCCTGGGCCATGCTTTCGGTGGCCGGCGCGACGTACTCGCCGATCAGCACGCCGGCCAGCATCAGCACCAGCATCGGCTTCATGACCGCCCAGACGATGCGCCCGATGGACACGCCCGCCGCCCGCATCACGGTCAGCTCGCTGCTGCTGGCCAGGCTGCCCAGACCGATCAGGCAGCCGATCAGCGCCGCCATCGGCAGCATGTCGTAGAGCCGGCGCGGTGCGGTCAGCAGCACGAAGCTGAGCACGTCGACCAAGGTGTAGGTGTCGGTGACGTCGCTCATCTCATCGATGAACGCGAACAGGGTGGCCAGGCCGAGGATGATCGCCAGCACCGCGATGATCGCGATGAACACGCTGCTGCCGATGTAGCGGTCGAGCTTAACCACGGGCCACCTCCAGCGCAGCGGCGCGGCGGCTGGCCAGCTTCAGGCGCAGCGGCTCCCAGTACAGCAGGCCGAGGCCGATGATCAGGAAGATGGCATGCACCCACCACAGGCCGAGGGCCGGCGGGATCTTGCCTTTTTCGAGGGCGCCGCGGGCGGCGATCAGGATGGTCAGGTAAGCCATATAAAGGAGGATCGCCGGCAGCAGCTTGAGGAAACGCCCTTGACGCGGGTTGACCCGCGACAGCGGCACCGCCATCAGGGTGACGATGAACACCAGCAGCGGCAGCGACAGGCGCCATTGCAGTTCGGTGCGCGAACGGATGTCGTCGCTGCCCAGCAGGCTCGAGGTCGGCATCGCGTCACGGTCGGTGACCTCTTCGCTGACGTCGGGCTTGGGCAGCAGCACGCCGTAGGTTTCGTAGTGGATGGCGCGGTAGTCGGCCTGGCCCGGGCTGCCGTCGTAGCGGTAGCCGTTGTCGAGGATCAGGTAGCGGTTGCCGTCCGGGCGGATTTCCTGACGGCCCTTTTCGGCCACCAGCACGGAAATCCCGCGGTCCTTCTGGTTGGCGCCGAGGTTCTTCTGCGAGATGAACACGCTGCCGAGGTTGACCCGGTCGTCGCTCAGGGTTTCGGTGTAGGTCACCCGGGTGCCGTCGCGCAGCGCCTGGAAGCGGCCCGGCTCAAGGGTGTCGAACTCGGTCAGGGCGTCCTGCTTGTTCAGCAGCAGCTGGAACTGGTTGGCGCCCTGGGGAGCCAGGCTCAGGCTCAGCCATGCGACCACCAGCGCCACCAGCGTCGCCGGGAACAGGGTCATGCGCAGCAGGCGCTGCTGGCTCATGCCGGTGGCCGACAGCACGGTCATTTCGCTTTCCAGGTACAGCCGGCCGTAGGCCAGCAGGATCCCCAGGAACAGGCCCAGCGGCAGGATCAGCTGCAAAAAGCCCGGCAGGCGGAAGCCCATGATCAGGAACAGCGATCCCGGATCGAGCTGGCCGGCGGCGGCCTGGGCAAGGTATTTGATGAAGCGCCCGCTCATGATGATGACCAGCAGCACGGCGCTCACCGCACTCAGGGTCAACAGGACTTCGCGGGACAGATAACGGAAGACGATCAAACCAGACACTCCAGGGTTGTCAGGCTAAGGCGGCCGAACAAGCGAACGTATCGGGCGGCCCGCCAGGCAGAGCCGCCGAAAAAAGATGCGGCATTATCCTGTGATTGGGCGCGCCTGTCACTGCGCGCACTCACGCAAGCGCGCAATCGGTTGAAGATTGCGTCCGCCGAGGGTTGTCAGGCGAAGGGAGCGAGGTTCAAACTGCCGCCTTCGCCGCAGGCACAGGCCTGCGCCCTTTCTATCCGAAAGGCAGGCGGCTGCGGACATCGCCGGACGCCTGCATGTTGACCATTCATTCAGGGATCCAGACATGGAACTGGTTGTAAAAAGCGTTAGCCCGGAAACGTTGAAAACCGCCACCCTGGTGGTTGCCGTCGGCGAAGGCCGCAAACTCGGCGTCGCCGCCCGGCAGGTCGACGAACTGAGCGGCGGCGCCATCAGCGCCGTCCTCAAGCGCGGCGACCTGGCCGGCAAGGTCGGCCAGAGCCTGCTGCTGCACAGCCTGCCGAACCTGAAGGCCGAGCGCGTGCTGCTGGTGGGCGTGGGCAAGGACGAAGAACTGGGCGACCGCCCGTTCCGCAAGACCGTCGCCGGCATCCTCAACACCCTCAAGGGCCTGGGCGGCAGCGACGCCGCGCTGGCGCTGGACGAAATCATCGTCAAGGGCCGTGACAGCTACGGCAAGACCCGCCTGCTGGCCGAGACCCTGATCGACGGCGGCTACACCTTCGACCAGTTCAAGAGCCAGAAGGCCGAGCCGCGCGCACTCAAGAAAATCACCCTGCTGACCATCAAGGCCGCCCAGGCCGAAGTGCAGCGCGCCGTGACCCACGCCACCGCGATCGCCAACGGCATGGCGTTCACCCGCACCCTGGGCAACCTGCCGCCGAACGTCTGCCACCCGGTGTACATGGGCGAACAGGCCAAGAGCCTGGGCAAGGAGTTCAAGGACCTGAAAGTCGAAGTCCTCGACGAGAAGAAGATCAAGGCGCTGGGCATGGGCTCGTTCTACGCCGTCGGCCAGGGCAGCGCCCAGCCGCCGCGCCTGATCGTCATGCAGTACAACGGCGGCAAGAAGTCCGAGAAGCCGTATGCGCTGGTGGGCAAGGGCATCACCTTCGACACCGGCGGCATCAGCCTGAAGCCGGGCGCCGGCATGGACGAGATGAAGTTCGACATGGGCGGCGCCGCCAGCGTGTTCGGCACCCTGCGCGCCGTGCTTGAGCTCAAGCTGCCGATCAACCTGGTGTGCATCCTGGCCTGCGCCGAGAACATGCCGAGCGGCACCGCCTCGCGTCCGGGCGACATCGTCACCACCATGAGCGGCCAGACCGTGGAGATCCTCAACACCGACGCCGAAGGCCGCCTGGTGCTGTGCGACGCCCTCACCTACGCCGAGCGCTTCAAGCCGCAGGCGGTGATCGACATCGCCACCCTGACCGGCGCCTGCGTGGTCGCCCTCGGCGCCCACACCTCGGGCCTCTTGGGCAACAACGACGAGTTGATCGGGCAACTGCTGAGCGCCGGCCAGGCCGCCGACGACCGCGCCTGGCAACTGCCGCTGTTCGACGAGTACCAGGAGCAGTTGGACAGCCCGTTCGCCGACATCGCCAACATCGGCGGGCCGAAGGCCGGCACCATCACCGCCGCGTGCTTCCTGTCGCGCTTCACCAAGAACCTGAACTGGGCGCACCTGGACATTGCCGGCACCGCCTGGACCAGCGGCGGCAAGGACAAGGGCGCCACCGGCCGTCCGGTGCCTCTGCTGACCCAGTACCTGCTGGACCGCGCCAAGGCCTGAAACCGATGACGCAAAGCGGCGTCCCAGCACCGGGACGCCGCCCTGCGCTCAGGAACCGCAATGACCAAAGTCGACTTCTATATCCTGCCCAGCGCCGATCCCTCGGCCCGCCTGGACTTCGCCTGCAAGCTCACCGAAAAGGCCTGGCGCATGGGCCACCGCATTTACCTGCATTGCAGCGATGCCGCCCAGCGCGATGACCTCGACGCGCGCCTCTGGGCGTTCAAGGGCGAAACCTTCGTGCCCCACGGCCCCGCCGACAGCGAACCGGACGGCGCGATCGTGCTGGGGCTGGGCGACGACTGCGGCCAACACCAGGACTTGCTCGTCAACCTGGACCTGAAAGTCCCGGCCTTCGCCGCCCGCTTCGCCCGCGTGGCGGAAGTGGTGGTGGAGGATCCGGCGATCCGCCAGGCCGCGCGGGAGAGTTTCCGCTTCTACCGCGAACAGGGCTATCCTCTGCAAGACCACCGTTTACAGCGACTCTGAGTACGCCGATGGACACTCCAAAACCGCTGCAAAAGCCTGCGCACCTGCTGGACGACCTGGAGTCGATCCGTCAGTTGCTCGGCGACGACAACCTGCAGCCGCCGCTGCTGACCGAGACGGTCACCGAAAGCGCACAGGAACAGATTCCGATGCTGTTCGAGGCCGTGGCCCCTGCGCCTGAAGCCATCGAGCCGCCACCCGCTCCAACGCCGGCTCCGGCGCCAACCCCAGCGCCCGCTGCTCCGGCCGCCCCCGCCGCCAAGGGGCCGGACGCCCTGCTGCACCTGGACAGCGAACTGCGCGCCGCCGCGCAGCTGATCATGCAGGACGTGATCGACGACTTCGCCCCGCACATCGAAACCGAAATCAAGCGCCGCCTCGAGGCGCGGATGGAACGGCTGCTCAACCAGTACGAATGACCGCCACCCTGTGGGAGCCAGCCTGCTGGCGATAGCATCGCCTCGGGCTTCCCGAAAACCTCGGTGCCAGCATCGCCGGCAGACCCGCTCCTACATTTTGCCCCGCCGCTCCCCGGCCCCGCTCGCCCTGCGCCCCTCGCCCCGCTATACTTCCCGGCTTTTCCTGAATAAATGCCAATAGGGTCCCGCCGCGCATGGATAAGACCTACCAGCCGCACGCCATTGAAACTTCCTGGTACAACACCTGGGAGTCCGAGAACTACTTCGCCCCGCAAGGCGCGGGCGACTCCTACACCATCATGATCCCGCCGCCGAACGTCACCGGCAGCCTGCACATGGGTCATGGCTTCAACAACGCGATCATGGACGCCCTGATCCGTTTCCGCCGCATGCAGGGCCGCAACACCCTGTGGCAACCGGGCACCGACCACGCCGGCATCGCCACCCAGATGCTGGTGGAGCGCCAGCTCGAAGCCACCGGCCAGAACCGCCACGACCTGGGCCGCGAGAAATTCCTGGAGAAGGTCTGGGAATGGAAGGAGCAGTCCGGCGGCAACATCAGCCGGCAGATCCGCCGCCTGGGCTCGTCCGTGGACTGGAGCCGCGAGCGCTTCACCATGGACGACGGCCTCTCGGAAGCGGTCAAGGAAGCGTTCGTGCGCCTGCACGAAGACGGCCTGATCTACCGCGGCAAGCGCCTGGTCAACTGGGACACCAAGCTGCACACGGCGATCTCCGACCTCGAAGTGGAGAACCACGACGAGAAAGGCTTCCTGTGGAACCTGAAATACCCGCTGGCCGACGGCGCGAAGACCGCTGAAGGCAATGACTTCCTGATCGTCGCCACCACCCGTCCGGAAACCATGCTCGGCGACTCCGCCGTGGCCGTGAACCCGAACGACGAGCGCTACAAGGCCCTGATCGGCAAGTTCGTCGAGCTGCCGCTGGTCGGCCGCCGCATCCCGATCATCGCCGACGACTACTGCGACCCCGAGTTCGGCACCGGCTGCGTGAAGATCACCCCGGCCCACGACTTCAACGACTACGAAGTCGGCAAGCGCCACAACCTGCCGCTGCTCAACATCTTCGACAAGAACGCCCACGTGCTGCCGGCAGCCCAGGCGTTCAACCTCGACGGCACCCTGAACGAGACCGTCGACGGCAAGATCCCGGCCGAATACGCCGGCCTTGAGCGCTTCGAGGCGCGCAAGCAGATCGTCGCCGCGTTCGACGCCGCCGGCCTGCTGGTCAGCGTCGACGACCACAACCTGAAAGTGCCGAAGGGCGACCGCTCCGGCACCGTCATCGAGCCGTGGCTGACCGACCAGTGGTACGTCTCCACCAAGCCTCTGGCCGAGCCGGCGATCGCCGCCGTGGAAGACGGCCGCATCCAGTTCGTGCCCAAGCAGTACGAAAACATGTACTTCTCGTGGATGCGCGACATCCAGGACTGGTGCATCAGCCGTCAGCTGTGGTGGGGCCACCGGATCCCGGCCTGGTACGACGAGTCGGGCAAGGTCTACGTGGGCCGCGACGAAGCCGAGGTCCGCGCCAAGCACAACCTGGGCGCCGACGTCGCGCTGCAGCAGGACAATGATGTGCTGGACACCTGGTTCAGCTCGGGCCTGTGGACGTTCTCCACCCTGGGCTGGCCGGAGAAGACCGAGTTCCTGAAGAAATTCCACTCCACCGACGTGCTGGTCACCGGCTTCGACATCATCTTCTTCTGGGTCGCCCGGATGATCATGCTGACGATGCACCTGATCAAGAACGAGGACGGCACGCCGCAGGTCCCGTTCAAGACCGTGTACGTGCACGGCCTGGTGCGTGACGGCCAGGGCCAGAAGATGTCCAAGTCCAAGGGCAACGTCCTGGATCCTCTGGACATCATCGACGGCATCGAGCTCGAAGCCCTGGTGCAGAAGCGCACCTCCGGCATGATGCAGCCCAAGCTCGCCAAGAAGATCGAGAAGCAGACCCGCGACGAGTTCGCCGACGGCATCGCCAGCTACGGCACCGACGCCCTGCGCTTCACCTTCTGCTCGCTGGCCTCCACCGGCCGCGACATCAAGTTCGACATGGGCCGCGTCGAAGGCTACCGCAACTTCTGCAACAAGATCTGGAACGCCGCACGCTACGTGCTGGACAAGGGCGAAGACTGCGGCCAGAACGGCGAAGCCTACGAACTGTCGCTGGCCGACCGCTGGATCATCTCGCAGCTGCAGCGCACCGAAGCCGAAGTGACCCGCCAGCTGGACCAGTTCCGTTTCGACCTCGCGGCGCAAGCGCTGTACGAGTTCATCTGGAACCAGTACTGCGACTGGTACCTGGAGCTGTCCAAGCCTGTGCTGTGGGACGAGAACGCGCCGGTCGAGCGTCAGCGCGGCACCCGTCGCACCCTGGTGCGCGTGCTGGAAGTGGCCCTGCGCCTGGCCCACCCGTTCATGCCGTTCATCACTGAAGAGATCTGGCAGCGCATCGCGCCGCTGGCCGGCATCCAGGGCAAGACCATCATGCTGCAGGCTTGGCCGGTGGCCAACGAAGCGCGCATCGATGCGGCGGCCGAAGACGACATCGAATGGCTCAAGGGCCTGATGCTCGGCACCCGCAACATCCGTGGCGAGATGAACATCGGCCCGGGCAAGCCGCTGCCGATCTACCTGAAGAACGTCAGCGCCGAAGACCGGCGCCGCCTGATCGAGAACGAAGCGCTGCTCAAGAAGCTGGCGCGCCTGGAATCGATCACCGTGCTGGCCGAAGGCGAAGAGGCGCCGCTGTCCGCCACCGCGCTGGTGGGCGAGATGGAAGTGCTGGTGCCGATGGCCGGCCTGATCGACAAGGACGCTGAACTGGCGCGCCTGGACAAGGAAATCCTGCGCCTGCAAGGCGAAGTCCAGCGCGTGGGCGGCAAGCTGTCCAACGCCGGTTTCGTCGACAAGGCCCCGGCCGAAGTCATCGAGAAGGAACGCGCCAAGCTGGCCGAGGCCGAACAGGCCCTGGGCAAGCTGGCCGAGCAGCACGCGCGGATCGCCAGCCTGTAACGGCAGACCGCACCGAAAAAGGGAGGCCCGCAACGGCCTCCCTTTTTTTCGCCTGCTCGTTATCTGACTGCCAATGAATATCCCTGTGGGAGCGGGCTTGCCCGCGAATGCGGTGTGTCAGCCATCAACTGCGTGACTGACACTCCCTCTTCGCGGGCAAGCCCGCTCCCACAGAGGATTTGTGTTGCCTCGGGATTGGGTTCACACCCTCCGGATATGGGACAATGCCCACCACTTTCAGCCTTATCCGAATCGATTTCGCCCATGACCGCTCCACGTCCACCCAAGCCAGCGCGCAAGAAGCCTGAAGCCAAGCCACCGGCCGCCAACGGCGCGCCCAAGGAAAAGGCCAGCCTGCACCCGCGCAACCGCCACCAGGGCCGCTACGACTTTCCGGCGCTGATCAAGAGCACGCCGGAGCTGGCGAAGTTCGTGATCATCAACCCGTACGGCAAGGAAAGCATCGACTTCGCCAGCCCCGACGCGGTGCGGGTGTTCAACCGGGCGCTGCTCAAGTCGTTCTACGGCATCGCCCATTGGGACATTCCCGCCGATTTCCTCTGCCCGCCGGTGCCGGGGCGCGCCGACTACGTGCATTTCCTCGCCGACCTGCTGGCCGAAGGCAATGACGGCACGATCCCCCGCGGCGCCTCGGTGAAGGTGCTGGACGTGGGCGTGGGCGCCAACTGCATTTATCCGCTGATCGGCCACAGCGACTATCGCTGGCACTTCACCGGCTCGGACATCAACGCCACCGCCCTCGGCGCTGCCCGGGCGATCATCCAGGCCAATGGCCTGGCCAAGGCGATCCAGGTCCGCCCGCAGGCCAACCCGAAGCACATCCTGGCGGGCCTGCTGGCGGCCGACGAACGCTTCGAGCTGACGATGTGCAACCCGCCCTTCCACGCCTCCATCGAGGAAGCCACCCGCGGCAGCTCGCGCAAATGGCGGGCGCTGGGCAAGGCCGATCCGAAGCGCAAACTGCCGGTGCTGAACTTCGGCGGCCAGGCGGCGGAACTGTGGTGCGAGGGCGGCGAGGCGCGTTTCGTCACCCAACTGATCAGCGAGAGCGCCCAGGTGGCGCAGCAGGTCCTGTGGTTCAGCACGCTGGTGTCGAAGGCGTCGAACCTGCCGGCGGTGCAAGCGGCGCTGAACAAGGCCGGCGCCCTGCAAAGCCGGGTGGTGGAAATGGGCCAGGGGCAGAAGCAGAGCCGCTTCGTCGCCTGGACGTTCCTGACCCATGAGCAGCATCAGGCCTGGCGCCGGGCGCGCTGGAGCCAGGCCCCGGCGCACTAGCGCTTTTGCGCCGCCCACAAAAAAACCGTGCCCGGATCGCTCCGGCGCACGGTTTTTTTTATCGCTGCGTCTTACTTGTTCACAGCGTCGGTCAGGCCTTTGGCCACAACCAGCTTGATCACTTTCTTGGCAGGGATTTCGATGGCTGCGCCAGTCGACGGGTTACGGCCGGTACGGGCAGGACGCTCGGTCACTTTCAGCTTGCCGATGCCTGGCAAGGTGATTTCGCCGCCGTTTTCCAGCTGATCGGCAACGATTTGGCCCAGCTGGTCCAGAGCGTTGCGCGCGGTGGTTTTCGGCGCGTCGATAGCTTCGGCGATGTCGGCGATCAGTTGGTCTTTAGTAAGAGCCATTTGGTGTTCCTTCCCTATCAAATTCATATGGATTGCAGAGTGCAGTGTCAGCCATCGAGCCCGATCTTCTGGATCCGGCACCCTCGGCGATAACCACGACGAGTCGGGGTTATAGATGCCGAAATCAAGGTTTGGTTCGACCTGACAAAAGCTGAATGCATGCTTGTCGCGGTGACTTCGCGAAAGACCGGGCAAAACTAGCACAGAGACAAGGAAATATCCGCCTCTAGCTAGCCAAATGGTCAGGTTTATTGCGCTAAATCGGTAAAAAAATGCATAAGGGCCGTCCGATGGCCCGGATTTACCCTGCACCCCGCGCCAAAAGCGGCGGTTGGGGTACACTGGGCGCTTTTTCGGGGGCGCCCGCCCGCCTCCCCTCCAACAGCCGAGAAGCCCATGCCGATCCGTCACTGCATCGTCCACCTGATCGACAAAAAACCCGACGGCACCCCCGCGGTCCTGCATGCCCGCGACTCCGAACTGGCGGAGTCCGCGGCCATCGAGAACATGCTCGCCGACCTCAACGAAAGCTACAACGCCAAGCAAGGCAAGGCCTGGGGTCTGTTCCATCCGGAGTCCGGGGCGTTTCCGTTCAGCGGCTGGCTGAAGGAGTACCTCGACGGCGGCCAGGACTTCACCGCATTCAGCCGGGTGGCGGTGGAGCACCTGCAGAAGCTGATGGAAGAATCCAACCTGTCGGTGGGCGGCCACGTGCTGTTCGCCCACTACCAGCAAGGCATGACCGACTACCTGGCCATCGCCCTGCTGCACCACAGCGAAGGCGTGGCGGTGACCGACGAGCTGGACGTGACCCCCTCGCGCCACCTCGACCTGGGCCAATTGCACCTGGCGGCGCGGATCAACGTCTCCGAGTGGCAAAACAACAAGCAGTCCAAGCAGTACATCTCGTTCATCAAGGGCAAGAACGGCAAGAAGGTGTCGGAATACTTCCGCGACTTCATCGGCTGCCAGGAAGGCGTCGACGGCCCGGGCGAGACCCGCACCCTGCTCAAGGCCTTCAGCGACTTCGTCGAAAGCGAAGACCTGCCCGAAGACTCCGCCCGCGAGAAGACCAAGGCCCTGGTGGACTACGCCAGCAGCCAGGCCAAGCTCGGCGAGCCGGTGGGCCTTGAGGAACTCTCGGAGCTGATCGACGAAGACCGTCCGAAGGCGTTCTACGACCACATCCGCAACAAGGACTACGGCCTGTCGCCGGAGATCCCGGCGGACAAGCGCACCCTCAACCAGTTCCGCCGCTTCACCGGCCGCGCCGAAGGCCTGTCGATCAGCTTCGAGGCGCACCTGCTGGGCTCCAAGATCGAGTACGACGAAGAAGCGGGCACCCTGGTGATCAAGGGCCTGCCGACCTCGCTCACCGATCAGTTGAAGCGGCGCAACTGATGCTCGGCAATGTGCTGAAGAAAGTCCTGCTGGTGCTGCTGGTGGTCGTGGCCTACCAGAACTGGGGCAAGATCGAGCGGGTGTTCAACCCGTCGCAGATGCTCCCGGAGCAGGTTCGCGCCAACGCCCGGGTCGTGCTCTATTCCACCGACTGGTGCGGCTACTGCAAGCAGACCAAACGTTTTCTCGACGGCAAGGGCATTGCGTTCACGGAGTTCGACATCGAGAAGGACGCCGAGGCGCGCAAGGCCTATGAAGCCTTGGGCGGGCGCGGGATTCCGCTGATCGACGTCAACGGCACGCTGATCCGCGGCTTCGACCCGGACGAAATCCTCGCCGCCCTGAAGTAGACAGACAGGTGGGAGCCAGCCTGCTGGCGATGACGTCAGCCGAGGCGCCTCAGGGCGGTCAAGGCAGCCGCTCCCGCACCGGGAACCTCAGCGGGCCTCGATGCGGAACCCCAACCGCGGAAAGTGCACATGCACCACCCCGGCCCGTGCGTCTTCGCGGCGCAGGATCAGTTCTTCGAGGCCGGCGAACACCAACTCCCCTTCCACCGGATCCACCCCGTAATCCGTCGCGGCAATCGCCACCCGCTGTCCGGCCACGAATCCGTTCGGATCGGCGAACGCCTCATCCGGCAACGCAGCCGGCGTCGCATTGCGCGCGACCTCCAGCGCCTCGTCGGCGCTCATCTCGCTCGCCGCGCCGTGACCGAAGCCCAGCACCCGCCCCAACCATGCGGCCACAGCCGGATAGGCGTCCACCAGCGGCGCCGTCACATGCGTAGCCTTGAGGAACCACAGCGGATGCGCCAGGGCGAAGTCCGCTACCGACGGTTCGCCGAACAGGAAGTCGCCCTGCTCGCGCTGCAATTGCTGCTCCAGGCGCGCCATGAGGGTCGGCCACTGATGCTTGGCCTGCTCGGCAGGCAGCCTCGTCGCGCTGCCGCCGCTGAACAGCCCGGCCCGGTCGGCCATGAACGCCTTGATCGCCTCCGGCGGCAACTTGCCGAAGCGCGCCGCCACCGACTCCGGCTGGAACACCAGGCTGACCGCATGCGGAAACACCACCGAATCGGCCCACGCGGCGAACCCGGCGACGACCATTTCCTGCCCCTCGGGGAAAAACGCCGGCAAGGCCTTTTCCTGCTCCAGGCGCCGGGCGATCAGGGCGGTGTCGCAATAGATGTCCGCACCGACCTGCAGCACCGGCGTCTTGCGGTAGCCGCCGGTGAGCGCGGTCAGGTCCGGCTTGGGCATCACCGGCGAGATGTGCACCGAACGCCAGGACAATCCCTTGAAACCCAAGAGCAGCCGGGCCTTTTCGGCGAATGGGGACGCGGGGTAATGGTGAAGGATCAACTCGGACATGCTCGGCTCCGCCGCACAGTAGGTGAATCCGCAGCTTAGCCTGCATTTGGATGGCAGCCTACGGATGCGGGCGACGGGAACCGATCAGTCAGATTGATAAGACGCCACCAGGTATTCCTTGGCGCTTTTCCTGAGTTTCTTGATCAGCCGCTCCTGGCGCAGCGCATCGCCCTTGTCCCGGCAGCGTTCGGTGTAGACCAGCGCCATCGCCGGGCTGGACAGGAAGAACCGCGCGCCCTTGCCGCTCTGGTGCTTGGCGAAGCGGCGCACGGGATCGTCGCTGATCCCGCAGTACAGCGAACCGTTGGCCGCGCGGACGAGGTAGACGAACCAGGCCTTGGCCGCAGGCGCATCGGTGTCGACAGGGTTTTCGCTCAAGGTGGTCACGGGGCGGTCGCAGGCGTGTGGGAAACAGCCCGCGATCTTATCAGCGGCCGGCCTGGAATGCCTTCAGCCCTTTGAGCGCCTGCGCGCGCACGGCGTTGGCCACCAGCGGCGTCCAGCCCAGCAGCAGGCCCTTGAAGCCCAAGGCCTGGCGCGACCAGCGCCACAGGTCGAAACGGTCGTGGTGCTCGCAGATCTTGCCGTCGCGGAACACGAAACGCGCCTGGATGTCGTTGACCACCGTGTTGCCGGTCTGGCTGAACAGGTAGGTCGCCACCCAGTGGGCGCCGCCGCTGCGCTCGTCGGCGCGGACGTTGTCGAAGGTCAGGGAGAAATCCTTGGCGCGGGTGGTGAGCATGCGCCACATGTCGCCGGCGTCGCGCCCGCGCAGTTCGCCGAAGGCCGGATCGCTGAACACCACGTCGTCGGTGTAGCAGGCGGCCATGGCCTCGGCGTCGAGGCGCTGGAAGGCCTGGTAGAAACGGGTGATCACGGCGCTGTTGGCTTCACTCACGGGCAAACTCCATGCTTAAGGACACAATGCCAGCACGATAATCCGCAAACGGTCGAAACACTATCGGCATTCGCACGCCGAATACTGGCAAAACACCTGCAGGAGCGAGCCTGCTGGCGATGAAGCCGCCAGCCTGCCCCCCGTCATCGCGAGCAGGCTCGCTCCTACAGGGGCTTGCGGCGCGGCGGGAACGGTGGGAGCCGGCCTGCCGGCGATGGTGTCCGTGAAGACGCCGCCGGCCCCAGGGTTCAGACCTTCTCGCTCTGCACCTGCACATACAGCGCCCGCCCGGCACCGAGGCCGGCGAGGATGGCGCCCGCGCCGACGATGCCGAAGATCCAGCCCACCGCGTTCCAGCCACCGGTCCAGTCATGCACCACGCCGACCGCGAACGGCCCCATCGACGCCAGGGTGTAGCCGAAGCCCTGGGACATGCTCGACAGGTTGGCCGCCACGTGAGAATCGCGCGAGCGCAGCACGATCAGCGTCAGCGCCAGGCTGAACGTGCCGCCCTGCCCCAGGCCCAGCAGGATCGCCCAGCCCCACAGGCCTTCGATCGGCGCATAGAGGCAGCCGAACAGGCCGCCGAGGGTCAACGCCATCACCACCACGATCGCCAGGCGCTGATCCTTGCCGCGGGTGGCCAGCCACGGCGCGGCCAGGGAGCTGGCGAGCTGGATGATCACCGAACCGGACAGCACCAGGCCGGCCTGGGTCGGCGTCAGGCCGCGGCCGATCAGGATCGACGGCAGCCAGCCGAACACGATGTAGGCCAGCGACGATTGCAGGCCCATGTAGAGGGTCACCTGCCAGGCCAGCGGATCGCGCAGCAGGCCGCGCACCCGGTAGGCGACGTGGTGCGCCCCCTGCTTCTGCCCCACCTGCGGCAGCCAGAACAGCGCCGCCGCCAGCGCCGGCACCACCCAGATGCCCAGCCCCAGCGCCCAGCTGTCGCCGAAGTGCTGGCTCAGCGGCACGGTCGAGCCCGCCGCCATCGCCGCCCCCAGGCACAGCGCCATGGTGTACACGCCGGTCATGGTGCCGGCGTGCTTGGCGAAGTCGCGCTTGACGATGCCCGGCAGCAGCACGCCGATGATGCCGATGCTGGCGCCGCCCAGCACGCTGCCGGTGAACAGGCCGACGGCACCGAAGTTGCTCCGCAGGATGATGCCGCAGGCCAGGGTCAGCAGGATCCCCAGCACCACCCGCTCGGCGCCGAACCTCCGGGCCAGCACCGGCGCCAGCGGGGCGAACAGCCCCAGGCACAGCACCGGCAAGGTGGTCAGCAGCCCGGCCTGGGCCGCTGACAGGCCGAGGCTTTTCGACACCTCGCCCAGCAGCGGCGCCATGCTCGACAGCGCCGGGCGCAGGTTCAGCGCCACCAGGATCAGCCCCAGCAGCAACAGCCACGGACGACGCACCAGCGGATGGCTCTGCTGCACCTGCGCGTCATCGGCTTCGGCGTCGATCAGCAGCTCTTCGAGCTCGGCCGTGCGTTTGGAGGGTGTGGACAACTCGCTGCGGGACATGGGCTTCTCGGTTTCAAGGTTCATTGATCAACTGCCTCGACAAGGCTTTGGCCCGTTCCGGGTCGCGCTGTTCGACGGCATCGAGCAAGGCGATGTGCAGGTCGAACACTTCCTGGCGGCGCGGGACGATGTTCAGGGTCTGGCGCAGCTGCGCGCCGACGATGCTGGAGAAATAGCGGTACAGCTCGCTGAGGGTGGGGTTGTGCGCGGCGTCCACCAGACGGCGGTGGAACACCAGGTCGCAGGCGATGTAGGTGTCCAGGTCGCCGTGGTAGTGGCAGCCGCTGACGCCGAGCGCCTCGCGCAGGGCCGTCAGGTCTTCGTCGGTGCGGCGCAGGGCCGCCAGGCCGATGGCCTCGACTTCCAGGATGTGCCGGGTTTCCCGGGCCTGATCCAGGGAGCAGCGCGACAGCGCCTTGAGCGCGTCCAGCGGATCGACCGCCGCCCGCAGGTAGCTGCCGTCGCCTTGGCGGATCTCGATCAGCCCGGAGAACGCCAGCACGCGCATGGCCTCGCGCACCGTGTTGCGGCTGATGCCCAGCTCGGCGCACAGCTCAGGTTCGGTCGGCAGGCGCTGGCCCACCGTCCACACGCCATCGTTGATGCGCTGGCGCAATTGATCCACGGCCTGGTCGACCAGGGAACGCTTGATCAATGGAGAAGTGTCTGACATGGAATTCGCCCTGTCATCCAATCATCGGATGAATTTTTCGGACATGGTAATGAACCGTCTCCGAGAGGACAACCCTTGATCCAGCCCGGTGGTGCCCTCACCGACGCCATCGCCAGGAGGATGGCTCCCACAGTTTTTTACGGTGAACAGAGAATCTGCCAGCACCGCAATTCCCTGTGGGAGCGGGCTTGCCCGCGATGAGGCCGGTACATCCGACACCCCGGCGCCTGCCCCACTGCCATCGCCAGCAGGCTGGCTTCCACAAACACCGGGCAAAAATAAACCCGGAACAGGTCCGGGTTCATTTCACCGCCAGCCGTCGATCAGTGCAGGATCTGGCTGAGGAACAGCTTGGTGCGGTCATTCTGCGGGTTGTCGAAGAAGTCGTTCGGCGCGGCCTGTTCGACGATTTCGCCCTTGTCCATGAAGATCACCCGGTTGGCCACGGTGCGGGCGAAGCCCATTTCGTGGGTCACGCAGAGCATGGTCATGCCGTCTTCGGCCAGGCCGATCATGGTGTCGAGCACTTCCTTGACCATTTCCGGGTCGAGGGCCGAGGTCGGTTCGTCGAACAGCATGATCTTCGGCTTCATGCACAGGGCGCGGGCGATCGCTACACGCTGCTGCTGGCCGCCGGACAGCTGCCCCGGGTACTTGTTCGCCTGCTCCGGAATGCGCACGCGTTCCAGGTAGTGCATGGCGATTTCCTCGGCCTTGCGCTTGGGCATCTTGCGCACCCACATCGGCGCCAGCGTGCAGTTCTGCAGGATGGTCAGGTGCGGGAACAGGTTGAAGTGCTGGAACACCATGCCGACTTCGCGGCGGATCGCTTCGATCTGCTTGAGGTCGTTGGTCAGTTCCGTGCCGTCGACGACGATGCGGCCCTGCTGGTGCTCTTCCAGACGGTTGAGGCAGCGGATGGTGGTGGACTTGCCCGAACCGGACGGGCCGCACAGCACGATGCGCTCGCCCTGCCGCACGTTGAGGTTGATGTCCTTGAGCACGTGGAACTGGCCGTACCACTTGTTCACGCCCTGCATCTGGATGATGCCTTCGGCGCCCGCAGGCTTCTTGATTGCTTCGCTCATTTACACAGAACTCCTAACGCTTGTGGCCGGTGTCGAGCTTGCGTTCCAAATGCATGGAATAGCGCGACATGCCAAAACAGAAAATCCAGAACACCAGGGCGGCGAACACGTAGCCTTCGGTGGCCATGCCCAGCCATTTCGGATCGGCGGCGGCCTGCTTGACGCTGTTGAGCAGGTCGAAGAGGCCGATGATGATCACAAGGCTGGTGTCCTTGAACAAAGCGATGAAGGTGTTGACGATGCCGGGGATCACCAGCTTCAGGGCCTGCGGCAGGATCACCAGGCCCATCGCGCGCCAGTAGCCCAGGCCCATCGCGGCCGCGGCTTCGTACTGGCCCTTAGGGATCGCCTGCAGGCCGCCCCGCACCACCTCGGCCACGTAGGCCGACTGGAACAGGATCACGCCGATCAGCGCCCGCAGCAGCTTGTCGAAGTTCATGCCTTCGGGCAGGAACAGCGGCAGCATCACCGAGGACATGAACAGCACCGTGATCAGCGGCACGCCGCGCCAGAACTCGATGAAGGTCACGCAGACCACACGGATCGCCGGCAAGTTGGAACGCCGGCCCAGCGCCAGGAGGATCCCCAGCGGCAGCGCGCCGGCGATGCCGACGGTGGCGATCACCAGGGTCAGCATCAGGCCGCCCCACTGGCTGGTGGCGACGGTGGTCAGGCCGAACACGCCGCCGTGCAGCAGGCACCAGGCGATGATCGGGTAGACGACCAGGAAGCTCAGGCCGTAGATCGCCTTGCGCGGGAAGCGCGAGATGAACAGCGGCGCCACGCCGATGACCGCCAGCCACACGGTCAGGTCCACGCGCCAGCGCAGCTCGGCCGGGTAGTAGCCGTACATGAACTGGCCGAAGCGCTGCTGGATGAACACCCAGCAGGCGCCTTCCTTGGTGCAGTCGGCGCGGGTGGTGCCGACCCAGTTGGCGTCCAGGATCGCCCAGTTGATCAGCGGCGGCACCACGAGGTAGATCAGGTAGAACGCGAACAGGGTCAGCAGGGTGTTGAGCCAGCTGGAGAACATGTTGGCGCGCATCCACGCCACCACGCCGATGCTGCTGCTCGGCGGGGGCATGTCAGGTTTGAAGGTATGAGTGCTCATGCGCTTTTCCTTACCGCTCGATCAGCGCAATGCGCTTGTTGTACCAGTTCATCAGCAGGGAAATGCTGATGCTGATCGCCAGGTACACGCTCATGGTGATGGCGATCACCTCGATGGCCTGGCCGGTCTGGTTGAGGACGGTGCCGGCGAACAGCGAAACCATTTCCGGGTAGCCGATGCCGGCCGCCAGGGACGAGTTCTTCGCCAGGTTCAGGTATTGGCTGGTCAGCGGCGGGATGATCACCCGCAGCGCCTGGGGAATGATCACCTTGCGCAGGGTCGGGCCGTTGCGCAGGCCCAGCGAACGGGCCGCTTCGGTCTGGCCGTGGCTGACCGACTTGATCCCCGAGCGCACGATCTCGGCGATGAACGCCGCGGTGTACACGGTCAGGGCCAGGGTCAGCGCCAGCAGTTCAGGGATCAGCACCCAGCCGCCGACGAAGTTGAAGCCCTTGAGCTGCGGCATCTCCCAGTGCAGCGGAGCGCCGAAGACCAGCGTGCACAGCGCAGGGATCACCAGGAACAGGGCCAGGCCGACCCAGAACTTGTGGAACGGCTCGCCGGTTTCCTCGAAGCGCTTGGTGGCCCAGCGGCTCATGAACACGATGGCGACGATGGCCACCACGATGCTGACCGCGAACGGCCAGAAGCCGTCGGCGATCTGCGCCGCCGGCATGTTCAGGCCCCGGCTGCTGACGAAGAAGGTGTCGCCGAAGTTGTGGCTGTTGCGCGGCCCCGGCATGGTCAGGAACACCGCGAAGTACCAGAACAGGATCTGCAGCAGCGGCGGGATGTTGCGGAAGGTTTCCACATACACGGTCGCCAGTTTGCTGATGATCCAGTTCGGCGACAGCCGCGCCACACCGATGATGAAGCCCAGCAGCGTCGCCAGGATCACGCCGATGAAGGTCACCAGCAGGGTGTTGAGCAGGCCGATCACGAACACCCGTGCGTAACTGTCCGCTTCGGTGTAGGAGATCAGGTGCTGAGCGATGCCGAAACCGGCGCTGCGCTCGAGAAAGTCGAAACCGGAGGTGATGCCCCGGTGTTGAAGGTTGGTCTGGGTGTTGTCGAACAGGTACCAGCCCATCGAGACCACCGCCACTACGGTGATGATCTGAAACAGCCACGCACGCACTCGTGGATCGCTGAGGCTGAGCCTCTGCTTTGGTGCGCCGATTGAATTTTGCATGAAGTGCCCCGGAAAAAACTGAAACAGAACGTCACCCGGCGGTTGGCCCGCCGGGTGACAGAACCATTAGCGCACCGGTGGTGCGTACTGAATGCCGCCGGCGTTCCACAGCGCATTCAGGCCACGGTCGATTTCCAGCGGGGTGCTCTTGCCGAGGTTTTTCTCGAAGATCTCACCGTAGTTGCCGACCTGGGAAACGATCTTGACGACCCAATCCTTAGGCAGCTTCAGGTCCTTGCCGTACTCGCCGTCGGCACCCAGCAGGCGGGCGACGTCCGGGTTCTTGGTGGACTTGGCTTCTTCCAGCACGTTTTTCGAAGTGACGCCGGCCTCTTCGGTGTTGAGCAGCGCATAGCCGACCCAACGCACGATCGCCAGCCACTCGTCGTCGCCGTTGCGCACGACCGGGCCCAGAGGCTCCTTGGAGATGGTTTCCGGCAGCACCACGTAGTCCTTCGGCGAAGCCAGCTTGCTGCGCTGGGCGAACAGCTGGGACTTGTCGGAGGTCAGCACGTCGCAACGGCCCGATTCCAGCGACTTGGCGCTTTCGTCGGAGGTGTCGAAGGTGATCGGGGTGTACTTCAGGCCGTTGGCGCGGAAGTAGTCGGACACGTTCAGCTCGGTGGTGGTGCCCGCCTGGATGCAGATGGTGGCGCCGTCCAGTTCCTTGGCGCTCTTCACGCCCAGCTTGTTGTTGGCCAGGAAGCCCACGCCGTCGTAGTAGGTGATGAAGCCCGGGAATTTCAGGCCCATGCCCGCGTCACGGGAGCTGGTCATGGTGGTGTTGCGCGACAGGATGTCGATTTCGCCAGACTGCAGCGCAGTGAAGCGTTCCTTGGCGTTCAACTGGCTGAACTTGACCTTGTTCGCATCGCCGAACACGGCCGCGGCCACCGCGCGGCAGACGTCGGCGTCGATGCCGATGATCTTGCCGGTGGAGTCCGGTACGGAGAAGCCCGGCAGGCCGTCGCTGACGCCGCACTGCACGAAGCCTTTCTTCTGCACCGCATCCAGGGTTGCACCCGCCTGAGCGAACCCGCTGACGCCGAGGACTGTCGCAGCAGTCACGACCGCCAGAGTGGTTTTCAACATCTTCATTCAAACCTCCAGTTTTGCTCTTGTTGTGTCGGAGCTTGAGTCTTGTCGCACCCTTTTGAGGCGTTGTTGACCCGTGTTGGCTTTTTGTGGGGTCAACCGACGTAGGACCTTAGCTATGAGTCTAGTAGGAGAAAATCCACATAATGGACAACCTCACGTCTCACCAGTCGGCCGAACGGGCTGTAGCCCTTTCACGTTCGCTAAGCCCGTAGCGGCCTCTGGCGAACATCCATCACCGGATTCTTTACTGTCCCCGTCCCCTTGCGTTCACTGATAGTGTTACCGCCGGGCCCGAGAACGATTGCACGTCTAGCTCATAGCAAAGCCCGTACCACACCGCCCTTTGAGGCGATGGAGCGACAGGTCAATAGCAAAACTTGTAACCTTGCGACATCTTCTTAACGGATAACCCTGGCGCGCACACGGATCACGCACCCGATGAGCGCGCCCGCACCCAATTGGAGCAGCCATGACCGAGCCCTTGATTCTTCAGCCCGAAAAGACCGCGGACGCCTGCGTGATCTGGCTGCACGGCCTGGGCGCCGACCGCTACGACTTCCTGCCGGTGGCCGAGGCCCTGCAGGAAACCCTGCTGACCACCCGTTTCGTCCTGCCCCAGGCGCCCACCCGCGCCGTGACGATCAATGGCGGATATGCCATGCCCAGCTGGTACGACATCAAGGCGATGACCCCGGCCCGGGCCATCGACCGCGACCAGCTGGAAGCGTCCGCCGACCATGTCATCGAACTGATCGAATCGCAGAAGGCCTCCGGAATAGACGCCTCGCGGATCTTCCTCGCCGGGTTTTCCCAAGGGGGCGCGGTGGTCTATCACACCGCGTTCCTGAAATGGCAGGGACCGTTGGGCGGCGTGCTGGCGCTTTCGACGTACGCACCGACCTTCAGCGGTGAACTGGAGCTGTCCGCCAGCCAGCAGCGCGTGCCCGTGCTGGCGCTGCACGGCCAGTTCGACAACGTGGTGCAGAACGCGATGGGACGCACGGCGTACGAGTACCTGAAGGCCCATGGTGTCACCGTGACATGGCAGGAATACCCAATGGAGCACGAAGTGTTACCCGAGGAAATCCGCGACATCGGCACCTGGCTGGGCGAACGCCTGCGCTGATCGATTCCGCGACTTCGACCGCACGCCGCGGCCCTTTGATCGCCCCACTACGCCGCGCCCGATTCTTGCATTACACTGGCCGGCGTACATTCCTTAACCAATTGATGAGACGACCGTGCTCAAAGCACTCAAGAAAATGTTCGGCAAAAGCGAGGCTGAGCAGCTCGCGCCTGCCGCCGGCGCACCGTCGCCCGCCTCCGGCCCCCGCGGCGACCTCCGCCCGGCCGACCGCCCCGCTCCCGCCGCGGCCGCCAAACCCGAACCGAAACCTGAGGCCCCTGCGGCCAAGGCCGGCGAACCGGCCCCAAGCCCTGAGCCTAAACCGGCCAGGCCCCGCCGCGAACCCAAGCCCAAGGCGCCGGTGATCCCCTGGAAACTCGAGGACTTCGTCGTCGAACCCCAAGAAGGCAAGACCCGCTTCCACGACTTCAGGCTCGCCCCGGAACTGATGCACGCCATCCAGGACCTGGGCTTCCCTTACTGCACGCCGATCCAGGCCCAGGTGCTGGGTTTCACCCTCGCCGGCAAGGACGCCATCGGCCGCGCCCAGACCGGCACCGGCAAGACCGCCGCGTTCCTGATCTCGACCATCACCCAGCTGCTGCAGACCCCGCCGCCGAAAGAGCGCTACATGGGCGAGCCGCGGGCGCTGATCATCGCCCCGACCCGCGAACTGGTGGTGCAGATCGCCAAGGACGCCCAGGACCTGACCAAGTACACCGGCCTGAACGTGATGAGCTTCGTCGGCGGCATGGACTTCGACAAGCAGCTCAAGCAGCTCGAGGCGCGCCACTGCGACATCCTGGTCGCCACGCCGGGCCGCCTGCTGGACTTCAACCAGCGCGGCGACGTGCACCTGGACATGGTCGAAGTGCTGGTGCTGGACGAGGCCGACCGCATGCTCGACATGGGCTTCATCCCGCAGGTGCGCCAGATCATCCGCCAGACCCCGCCCAAGAGCGAGCGCCAGACCCTGCTGTTCTCCGCCACCTTCACCGACGACGTGATGAACCTGGCCAAGCAGTGGACCACCGACCCGGCCATCGTCGAGATCGAAGCCGAGAACGTGGCCAACGCCAACGTCGAACAGCACATCTATGCCGTCGCCAGCGCCGACAAGTACAAGCTGCTGTACAACCTGGTCAACGACAACGGCTGGGAACGGGTGATGGTGTTCGCCAACCGCAAGGACGAAGTGCGGCGCATCGAGGAACGCCTGGTGCGCGACGGCGTCAACGCCGCCCAGCTGTCCGGCGACGTGCCGCAGCACAAGCGCATCAAGACACTGGAAGGCTTTCGCGAAGGCAAGATCCGCGTGCTGGTGGCCACCGACGTGGCCGGCCGCGGCATCCACATCGACGGCATCAGCCACGTGATCAACTTCACCCTGCCGGAAGTGCCGGACGACTACGTGCACCGCATCGGCCGCACCGGCCGGGCCGGCGCCGACGGCGTGTCGATCAGCTTCGCCGGCGAGGACGACTCCTACCAGTTGCCGTCCATCGAGGCGCTGCTGGGCCGCAAGATCAGCTGCGAAATGCCGCCGACCCACCTGCTGCGGGCGGTCGAGCGCAAGCGGCCGCACTGAGCGACCCCATGAGAAAGGCGCAGCCGGCGACGGACTGCGCCTTTTTTTTCGCCCGGAGATTGCCGACAAGATATAAAAGTCCATAATGGACAAATTAGTTTAATAACAATCCCCGGAGCCCGACATGACCTGCACGCCCCATGTGATCGACCAAACCCAGGCCCGCGCGCTGCTGGCCCGGCTCGACGTGCCGCAGATCATGCGCAAGCTGTTCCGCGACCTCGCCGCCGGGCAGGCGGTGCAGCCGGCCCAGCAACTGGTGGAGTTTCCCCAGGGCGCGGGGGATTTCATCAACTACCTGGGCGTATTGGCCGAGGACGGCGTGTACGGGGTCAAGACCTCGCCGTACATCGTCCGCGAACAAGGCCCGCTGGTAACGGCCTGGACGCTGCTGATGTCGATGCAGACCGGCCAGCCCCTGCTGCTGTGCGACGCCGGTGAGCTGACCACCGCCCGCACCGCCGCCACCACCGCCGTGGCGGTCGACGCCCTGGCCCCGGCGGACGCCCGGCGCCTGGCGATCATCGGCAGCGGCAAGGTGGCCCAGGCGCATCTGGAATACGTCAAGGCGCTGCGCGACTGGCAGCACATCAGCCTGTACGCGCCGAGCCTCGCCGAAGAGCCAGACACCGTCGCCCGCTTCAAGGCCCTGGAACCGCGCCTGACCGTGGCCGACAGCCGCGAAGCCGCCGTCGCCGGGGCCGACGTGATCCTGCTCTGCACCTCGTCTGCAGGACCTGTGATCGATCCGGCCAGCCTGAGCAAGCCGGCGCTGATCACCTCGATCAGCACCAACGCGCCCCGCGCCCACGAGGTGCCGCCGCACAGCCTCAACGACATGCAGGTGTTCTGCGACTATCGCCAGACCACACCGGGTTCGGCGGGCGAAATGCTGATCGCCGCCGAACGGCACGGCTGGGACCGCACCCGGATCGTCGGCGACCTGGCCGACCTGCTCAGCGGCCAGGCGCAGCGTCCCGACTATGGGCGCCACGTGTTCTTCCGCTCCATCGGCCTGGGGCTGGAGGACATCGCCGTGGCCAATGCGATTTATCGCCTGCATCCCTGACACCGCAATCCCTGTGCTTCGATGCGGCGGTTGCGCCACCATCGCCAGCAGGCTGGCTCCCACAGGGCTCTCGGCATCCTTCAATAATTGCGTCAATACTGGAGACTTTCATGAGCCAGGCAGACTTCATCATCATCGGCGGCGGCATCGCCGGCGCGTCCACCGGTTTCTGGCTGTCGCCCCACGCCAAGGTGGTCGTGCTGGAGCGTGAGTCGCATCCGGCCTATCACTCCACCGGCCGCTCCGCCGCCCTGTTCACCGCCGCCTATGGCACTCCGCAGGTGCGGGCGCTGACCCTGGCCAGCCGTGACTTCTTCGACACCCCGCCAAGCGGCTTCTGCGAGCATCCGCTGCTGACCCCGCGCGGCGAAATGACCGTGGACTTCACCGGCGACCCCGCCGAACTGAACAACCAATACCTCAGCGCCAAGGCCACGGTGCCGCAGATGCAACTGCTCAGCGCCGACGAGGCCTGCACGCGGCTGCCGATCCTGCGCCGGGAGAAAGTCCACGGCGCGCTCTACGACCCCACCGCCAGCGACATCGACACCGACGCCCTGCACCAGGGCTACCTGCGCGGCATCCGCCGCAACAACGGCCAGGTGCACACAGACTGCGAGGTGCTGGGCCTCACCCGTGGCGCCGACGGCCTGTGGCAGGTGCAGACCCAAGGCGAAACCTTCAGCGCCCCCGTGGTGATCAACGCCGCCGGGGCCTGGGCCGACAAGATCGGCGCTCTGGCCGGCGCCGCGCCGCTGGGCCTGCAGCCCAAACGCCGGGCCGCGTTCATCTTCGCCGGCCCCGAAGGCGTGGACATCCACCACTGGCCGATGCTGGTCAGCCTCGACGAGTCGTTCTACATGAAGCCCGACGCCGGCATGTTCCTCGGCTCGCCGGCCAACGCCGACCCCGTCGAACCCCACGACGTGCAGCCCGAAGAGCTGGACATCGCCATGGGCATCTACCAGATCGAGGAAGCCACCACCCTGACCATCCGCCGCCCGACCCGCACCTGGGCCGGCCTGCGCAGCTTCGTGGCCGACGGCGACCTGCTGGCCGGTTTCGACCCGCAGGTGCCGGGGTTGTTCTGGGTCGCGGCCCAGGGCGGCTACGGCATCCAGACCTCGCCGGCCATGGGCCAGGCCAGCGCGGCGCTGGTGCGCGGCCTGCCGTTGCCTGAGCAACTGGGCCGGTTCGGCCTGACCGCCGCCATGCTGTCCCCCGCCCGCCTCGCCTGACCGGCCGTGCGGATGACGCGCCCGACGGATTGCGGCACACTCGCAGCGCCCCCTGCCCACGGGGGCGTTGACGTTGCCTGGAGCTCCACTGACATGACCGCCCCCGAACCTTCACCTGTGCCGAACGACGCCGCGATGGACAACTACCGCGCCATCGCCGACGCCATCGCCACGCTGTTCTTCCCCCACGCCGAAGTGGTGCTGCACGACCTGCGCACGCAGAAGGTCGACTACATCGCCAACAACCTGTCGAAGCGGGACATCGGCGACGATTCGGCGCTGGAGGACATGCTCGGCGACGACGCCGGCGAGCGGAACATCGGCCCGTACGAGAAGCTCAACTGGGACGGCCAGAAGATCCGCAGCCTGAGCACGGTGCTGCGGGACGGCCAGGGCCAGCCGCTGGCGGTGCTGTGCATCAACCTGAACATTTCCCTGTTCGAGAACGCCAAGGCGGCGCTGGACCTGTTCCTGTCGCCGAGCAAGCTGATCCCGCAGCCGGACTCGCTGTTTCGCGACGACTGGCAGGAGCGGATCAACACTTTCCTGCACAGCTGGCTGCGCGAGCGGCAACTGAGCCTGAACGTGCTGACCCGCGACCACAAGCGCGAGCTGGTGCTGGCCCTGCACGCCGAAGGCGCGTTCAAGGGCAAGAGCGCCTCGAACTACGTGGCCAATGTGCTGAACATGGGGCGGGCGACGGTGTACAAGCACCTGAAGGAACTGAAGGGCTGAAGACCTGCGGCGGCTGTGCCGCCTCATCGCTTGCGGGCAAGCTCCCACGGGGTTTTGCGGTGAGCCCAGATTCTGCGAACACCGCAGATCCCCTGTGGGAGCCAGCCTGCTGGCGATGGTGGACGGTCAGTCGCCGTAGATGTCGGACTTGAAGTACTTCTCGGAAATCTTCTGGTACTCGCCGCTGGCGCGGATGCCGTCGATGGCGCTGTTCAGCTGACTGACCAGTTCGGCATTGCCCTTGCGCACCGCGATCCCCGCGCCCTCGCCCACGTATTTCGGATCCTTGAGCTCCGGCCCGACGAACGCATAGCCCTTGCCGCGCGGCATCGACAGGAAGTCGGTCAGCGGGATGGTGTCGGCGAAGATCGCGTCGAGGCGTCCGGCCGCCAGGTCCATGTAGATCTCTTCGTTGTTGCCGTAGCGCTTGACGGTGATGCCCTTGGGCTCGAACACCTCGGTGGCGTAGCGGTCGGTGGTGGTCGCGCGCTGCACGCCGACGGTCTTGCCCTTGAGGCTGGCGTACTGGTCATCGACGACCGCGCCTTCCTTCATCACCAGCCGCGAGGAGGTGAAGTAGTACTTGTGGGTGAAGTCCACCGACTTCTTGCGGTCTTCGTTGATGGTCATGGACGACAGCGCCATGTCGATCTTCTTCACTTTCAGCGAAGGGATCAGGCCGTCGAATTCGCCCTCGACCCACACGCACTTGACCTGCATCTGCGCGCACAGCGCATTGCCGATGTCGTAGTCGAAACCGACGATCTCGCCCTTGTCGGTCTTGGAGGCGAACGGCGGGTAGGCGGCCTCGATGCCGATGCGCAAGGTCTTCTCGGCGGCGAACGCGCTGGTGCACGCCAACAGGCTCAGCGCCAGACCGGTGATGAGGGGGAGTTTCTTCATGTTCGTTCTCTCGCGGTTGTTGTTGGTTTGGCAAGACAGGAGAAAGAGCTGAAACAGGGGGGAACGCCTTTTTTGTACTTATGAATCCATACTGGACTTTTATGTACAGAGCGTCAATCGGGCAGAAGGGGTCGCATCCGCCCGGCGGTCGGGTGGTGAATCAGAGGTAATGGGGGGTGCTGCACAGGGCGCCATCGCCAGCAGGCTGGCTCCCACAGAGGATTCCGGTTGTCCGCAGCATCCCTGCACACCACAAAACCTTGTGGGAGCTTGCCTGCAAGCGATGAGGCCAGCACTGCCGACATCTCTGTTGCCTGACCTACCGCCATCGCTGGCAAGCCAGCTCCCACAGGGGAACGCATTCCAGAGCCTGCTTGCGATGGCGGATGGAAGAGCGGCGCCGGAGCTATTTTTTCCAGCGCTCGACCGCCGCATGGTCGCTGGCGCGCCCCTCGACCCAGCGCGGGCCTTCGGCGGTGTTTTCTTTTTTCCAGAACGGGGCGCGGGTCTTGAGGTAGTCCATGACGAAGGCGCAGGCGTCGAACGCCGCCTGACGATGGGCGCTGGCGGCGCCGACGAACACGATCGGCTCGCCCGGCTCCAGCGCGCCGATGCGGTGCAGCACCTCAAGCTTCAGCAGCGGCCAGCGCTGCGCGGCCTCGTCGGCGATCTTGGCCAGGGCCTTTTCGGTCATGCCCGGATAGTGCTCCAGGAACATCCCGGCCACGTCGAGCCCGTCGTTGAAGTCACGCACGTAGCCGACGAAGCTCACCACCGCACCGACGCCGACGTTGGCCGCATGCATCGCGTTGACTTCGGCGCCCGGGTCGAACGGTTCGCACTGCACACGGATGCCCATGGCTCAGCCTCCGGTCACGGTAGGGAAGAACGCCACTTCGTCGCCCTCGGCCACCGGCTCGTCGAGCTGGCAGAGGTCTTCGTTGCGCGCGCACATCAGGTTCTGTTCGCCCAGCACCTCGAAGCCGTCGCGCCGGGCCAGCAGTGCCCGCACGTCATCGACGGTGCCGAAGTCGCCCTCGACCCTGATCGAGTCCTCGCCGACCGCTTCGCGGTAGCGGGCAAAAAACTTCACGGTCAGGTTCATGGCTGCTCCGCCCGGTAGTGGCCGCTCTTGCCGCCGAGCTTTTCCAGCAGGCGCACGCTTTCGATGGTCATGCCGCGGTCCACGGCCTTGCACATGTCGTAGATCGTCAGCGCGGCGACGCTGGCGGCGGTCAGCGCCTCCATCTCGACGCCGGTCTGGCCCGACAGCTTGCAGCGGGCTTCGATGCGCACGGTATCGTCGCCTTCGGCGCTGAGTTCGACCTTCACGCCGGTCAGCATCAGCGGATGGCACAGCGGGATCAGATCGCTGGTCTTCTTCGCCGCCTGGATGCCGGCGATGCGCGCCACGGCGAACACGTCGCCCTTGGGGTGGCCGCCGCTGACGATCATCCGCAGCGTGTCGGGCAGCATGCGCACCAGCGCTTGGGCCGTCGCCTCGCGGAACGTCACGGCCTTGTCGGTGACGTCGACCATGTTGGCGCGGCCTTGGGAATCGAGATGGGTCAGCACGGGAATACTCCTGATCAGGAGCGTCGATTGTAAACCTGAGGGTCAATTTTCCGCGAGCGCGATGACAGCCCTCGCACAAATCACTGTGGGAGCGGCGGTGCGATTTGCCTGCGCAGACGCCGGCTCAGTCAAACTCGATGTCGCCTGACCTGACGCCTTCGCGGGCAAGCCCGCTCCCACAGGGTTCTGCAGCGGTCGACGAGACGGCATTCCAGCGGGCAAACACTGTGGGAGCCAGCCTGCTGGCGATGGCCTTCGCGAAGACCCCGCCGAGCCATGAAGAAGCGGACGGCCCGGAGGCCGCCCGCTGCGGGGGAAGGTTACAGATGCGATTCGGCGTATTCGGCCAGAATCGAGCGAGGCACCCCTTGCAGGGTGATGTGCACACCGTTGGGGAAGTCCTTGAAGCGTTCGGTCAGGTAGGTCAGCCCGGAGCTGGTCGCGGACAGGTAAGGGGTGTCGATCTGCGCCAGGTTGCCCAGGCACACCACTTTGGAGCCGGCGCCGGCCCGGGTGATGATGGTCTTCATCTGGTGCGGCGTGAGGTTCTGGCATTCGTCGATCAGGATCAGGCTCTGCTGGAAGCTGCGCCCCCGGATGTAGTTGAGCGACTTGAACTGCAGCGGCACCTTGCTGAGGATGTAGTCGACGCTGCCGTGGGTGCTTTCGTCATCCATGTGCAAGGCTTCGAGGTTGTCGGTGATGGCGCCCAGCCAAGGCTCCATCTTTTCCGCTTCGGTGCCCGGCAGAAAACCGATCTCCTGGTCCAGCCCCTGCACGCTGCGGGTGGCGATGATGCGCCGGTAGCGCTTGCTGACCATGGTCTGCTCGATGGCGGCCGCCAGCGCCAGGATGGTCTTGCCGGAACCGGCGGCGCCGGACAGGTTGACCAGGTGGATGTCCGGATCGAGCAACGCGTACAGCGCCAGGCTCTGGTAGATGTCCCGTGGCTTGAGGCCCCAGGCTTCCTGATGCAGCAGCGGTTCCTGGTGCAGGTCGAGGATCAGCAGCTTGTCCTCGTCGATCTCCTTGATCCAGCCGACGAACCCCTGCTCGTCGATGATGAACTCGTTGACGTGCACCGCCGGCAGGTTGTCGATCAGTTGCACCTGATGCCAGGTGCGGCCGTGGTCCTGGCGGGTCTCGACCTTGCTCACGCGGTCCCAGAAGGAGCCGGTCATGTTGTGGTAGCCGTTGGGCAGCAGCGACACGTCGTCGACCAGCTGGTCGGTGCTGTAGTCTTCGGCCGCGATCCCGCAGGCCCGCGCCTTGAGGCGCATGTTGATGTCCTTGGTGACCAGCACGACCGGTTTCTTCGGGTCGCGGGTGTGCAGGTCGATCAACTGGTTGATGATTTTGTTGTCGTTCAGGTGCTCCGGCAGAATCAGGTTCGGCTCGGCATGTTTGCTCATCAGAATCGACAGCAAGCCCTTGGGTCCGCTCTTGCCGCGCTGGATCGGCACTCCCTGTTCAACGTCCTCCGGTGAAGCGTCCCCCAGGGTCTTGTCGATCAGCCGGATGGCCTGACGGCATTCGGCGGCCACGCTGTGATGCCCGCTCTTGAGCTTGTCCAGCTCTTCAAGCACGGTCATCGGGATCGCGACGTGGTGTTCTTCGAAATTCAGGAGGGCGTTTGGATCGTGAATCAATACGTTGGTATCGAGTACATAAAGGATTGGCTGGTTGGAAGAAGGGCTACGTCCGTGATCATCCATACTCGGTCACCTTTGTGGGAGCCATTCGACGCAATACCTGGGCGGTGCTGCGCCTCGAAGTGACTGCCGAGCCCGTCCGCGCGCCCCTTGATCGGAAGGCCGGACGAACTGCACACAAATGGGTCTTGGGAGACGCCACCTGTGTCGCAGGTTTCGGCGGTCTGAGTTCGTAATACTCCAAAACCTGTGACAGAAAAAAGCACTTTGACGATTTTTTGAAGTTTATTTTGCAAAGTGACGAAAAGCCCTTGGCGGACCGCCCTGCCCCCGTTAGAGTCGGAAGTCCGCCTGCTGCAAAATCCTTCGAATTTCTTCCCCGCGCCCAATGTTTACGGGGCTTTCGTGCCTTGTCAGCGAAACGCGTCCTGACAGTCTTCCCAGCCGATGCCACTTTGCGCGGTCTGAGTGATGAGCCACGGCAACGCCGTCTTCACCGCATCCTGCTTCATGTTGAAATTGATCACCCCGTGACGCCACAGCAGCATCAGGGTCAGCACCCGCTGCGCGCTCTGGCTGCCCTTGAGCTTGCCGGCGCCGTCCTGGGCGTCGATGTCCCACAGCGCCACTTGCAGGCCCTGGGCGTTGAAGAACGCCTGCGCATCGCTGCGCCGCTGACCGTCCGGCGGGCGGAACAGCGGCACGTAGTTTTCCGGCAGCTTGCCTTTGACCAGGTCGGCGCTGCGGCGCACCGAGTCCTGCCAGTCCTGCCAGTGGCTGTGGGAGCGGAACTCCCAGCCCTGCACGCCGACGCACTGCTGCGAGAACGTCGCTTGCAGGCTGGCGACCGAACGCTCCGCCAGCCGCGCCTGGACATCCTTGCCCAGCACGAAGAACGTGCCGCTCAGGTTCGACTTGCGCAGGTATTCGGCCAGCCAGTCGGTGTTGTCCGGCTGCAGGTTGGCGGCGCTGTCGAAGCTCAGCAGGAACAGCCGGTCGTTCATCTCGTCGCCGTTGCGTTCGTAGTCGCCGAAACGGTCGATCTCGCTGCCGGTCTGCGGAAACAGCGCAGCTTTGCGCAGCAGCTCGTCCAGGTACTGGGCATGGAAAGCGCGGCTCGGCTCGGCCCACTTGATGTAGTAGCTCTCCTCGCCGAGCTGGAACTTGCCGGCCTGCTCGCGCAGGGTCGGCACGTCTTCGACCAGGAAGCAGAACGAGGCGTCCTGGTCGCAGCTCTGCTGGGCATGGTCGTAGCCGTTGAACAACCGTTGCCAGAGCCGCTCGCGCAGGCGGTTGACGGCGTCCATGTTGACCGTGCGCAGCCCCAGGCGCTGGGCCAGCGCGGCCTCGTCCAGCGCTTCGCTGGCCAAAAGGCCCCGGGCGAAGGTCAGGATCTCCGCCCGCGAGGCCACGTCGAACAGGGTCGGATTCTTCAGTTGCTCCGGCCAGGTGCTGCGGTCCAGCGTCGCCGGATCGCCGGGCGCCGCCAGGGCCCCGAGGCTCAACAGCCACGCCCAAAGGAATAGAACGATACGCAAAGGGATGTCTCCATAACAAAACCCGCGCGGCACTATAGCCGATAAGGCGGTAGCGGCGGTTCCCCGTGGGATGGCGGGCAACCATCGATCAACTATCGGACTCATAGCTGGAGTCAACCCGGCCAACCCCCTAGAATCGCCGCCACGATCAAAGGAGACGACTGCATGCTGATGGTGATTTCCCCCGCCAAGACCCTCGACTACGAAACGCCGCCGGCGACCTCGCGCTTCACCCAGCCGCAATACCTCGACCATTCCCAGGCGCTGATCCAGCAACTGCGCGAACTCAGTCCGGCGCAGATCAGCGAGCTGATGCACGTCTCCGACAAGATCGGCGGCCTCAACGCCGCGCGCTTCGGCAGCTGGACGCCGGCCTTCACCCCGGACAACGCCAAGCAGGCGCTGCTGGCGTTCAAGGGTGACGTCTACACCGGGCTCGACGCCCAGACCTTCAGCGAAGCCGATTTCGACTATGCGCAACGGCATCTGCGCATGCTGTCCGGCCTCTACGGCCTGCTGCGCCCGCTGGACCTGATGCAGCCGTACCGGCTGGAGATGGGCACCAAGCTGGCCAACGCCCGGGGCAAGGACCTTTACGCCTTCTGGGGCACGCGCATCAGCGAGTGGCTCAACGAAGCGCTGGCCGACCAGGGCGACGACGTGCTGCTCAACCTGGCGTCCAACGAGTACTTCTCGGCGGTCAAGCGCTCTGCCCTGAACGCGCGGATCATCAACACCGAGTTCAAGGATCTGAAGAACGGCCAGTACAAGATCATCAGCTTCTACGCCAAGAAGGCCCGAGGCCTGATGAGCCGCTTCGTGATCCAGGAACGCATCAACGATCCCGGTGCCCTGAAGCAGTTCGATGTCCAGGGTTACCGCTACAGCGCCGAACAGTCGAAACCGGACAATCTGGTGTTCCTGCGCGACCACGCCCCCGAATGAAGCATGCGCGGTGCACGACTCTTTATTGAAGACGTCGTGCACCGCGCACGACGTCAAAAATCCCCCGCCTTTTTTCGCCATTTCATTGGCGCCATAAAAACATTGCCCCTCTCCCTAACGTTTGTTTCACTCGACAGGTGTCATTTTTTTCAGTAGTGGCACGCACTTTTTTTCAAAGTAATGGCACAAAACCATCCCCCGCGATTATCCGCCTATATATAAAGGGCGAAATGGAAAGTGCTATCAATATGAAAGCAGTGCCATCTTTTTCAATATTTCAAGAAATTTCAGATTTCGGGATGAACGGGCCGGAACTTCGTCCTGATGCGTAGCTCATACCACCGGTAACGATTCTCGCCGATTCTGTACGAGATAACTTACGCAGATGAACGATCGCTGTAACCAAGTTGCCACAGTAACTTTCACAGCGACTTCACTTGTTTAGGCAAAGATCAAAGACGGGAAATACGCACCCTGAACATTCCCTGCAAGGCCGAGGCTGCGCCCCTGCCACCGCGCTCACCAGAGCGCTGAACCGCCCGGATTGCGGGCAGTTGGCCTGACATCGTGCAGGCATGTCGACTGAGCGGCCCTCCTTCGGACGAAGGTCATGCCGCCTGTCGGGGCAAGTCACAACAATAAGGCCTAGTTGCGCACAACTTGAGTGCACTTATTTAGCCACTCGAAACTTACATTGCCGGAACACGGCATTGTCGTGCCTGCAAGACGCACTTTCGAGTGCACCATGACCGCTGGAACCATTAACTCCGGCCATCTAATGGCTTGATAAAACACAGAGGTAATTGCGATGCGCATCAGCATTTTTGGTTTGGGTTACGTCGGCGCCGTATGTGCCGGTTGCCTGTCTGCACGGGGCCACGACGTAGTGGGCGTCGATGTCGCCAAAGACAAGATCGACATGATCAACGCCGGCAAATCCCCCATCGTCGAACCGGGCCTGGGCGAACTGCTGGCGCAGGGCATCCAGACCGGCCGCCTGCGCGGCACCACCGACTTCGCCGAGGCGATCCGCGCCACCGACCTGTCGATGATCTGCGTCGGCACGCCGAGCAAGAAGAACGGCGACCTGGAACTGAACTACATCGAGGCGGTGTGCCGCGAAATCGGTTTCGTGCTGCGCGAGAAGTCCACCCGCCACACCATCGTGGTGCGCAGCACCGTGCTGCCGGGCACCGTCGCCAACGTGGTGATCCCGATCCTCGAAGACTGCTCCGGCAAGAAGGCCGGCGTCGATTTCGGCGTGGCGGTCAACCCCGAGTTCCTGCGCGAGAGCACCGCGATCAAGGACTACGACTTCCCGCCGATGACCGTCATCGGCGAGTTCGACGCCGCGTCGGGCGACGTCCTGCAATCGCTGTACGAAGAGCTCGACGCGCCGATCATCCGCAAGGACATCGCCGTCGCCGAGATGATCAAGTACACCTGCAACGTCTGGCACGCCACCAAGGTGACCTTCGCCAACGAGATCGGCAACATCGCCAAGGCCGTCGGCGTCGACGGCCGTGAGGTGATGGACGTGGTCTGCCAGGACAAGACCCTCAACCTGTCCCAGTACTACATGCGTCCGGGCTTCGCCTTCGGCGGCTCGTGCCTGCCCAAGGACGTGCGCGCCCTGACCTACCGCGCCGGCTCCCTGGACGTGGAGGCGCCGCTGCTCAACTCGCTGATGCGCAGCAACGAATCCCAGGTGCAGAACGCCTTCGACATCGTCGAAAGCCACGACAAGCGCAAGGTCGCCCTGCTCGGCCTGAGCTTCAAGGCCGGCACCGACGACCTGCGCGAAAGCCCGCTGGTGGAGCTGGCCGAGATGCTGATCGGCAAGGGCTACGACCTGAGCATCTACGACAGCAACGTCGAGTACGCCCGCGTCCACGGCGCGAACAAGGACTACATCGAGTCGAAGATCCCCCATGTGTCGTCCCTGCTCAACGCGGACTTCGACTCGGTGATCGACAACTCCGACGTGATCATCCTGGGCAACCGCGACGAGAAATTCCGTTCCCTGGCCCAACAGGTGCCGGACGGCAAGCAGGTCATCGACCTGGTGGGCTTCATGTCCCGGGCCACCCGCGCCGGCAGCCGCACCGAAGGCATCTGCTGGTAAGGCAGCCCCAAGCTCCGGGCCGCCTGCGGCCCGGAGCCTCCTTCACCTTCGGATGAATGACGGTCATGTCCAAGCTCAATCATTTTTTTCTGCAAGCGGCCGGTTGGCTTTTGTTTCTGGGCCTGCTGATGGGCCTGGCCCTGATGCTGCCCGTGTCCACGTTCGACGCCGAGTCGAAGGACTTCATTTTCCTGATCGGCGCCGTGGGCATCTGGCGCTATTCGATGGGCGCCACCCACTTCGTGCGCGGCATGATTTTCCTGTACATCGTCTACCCGCACCTGCGGCGCAAGGTGCGCAAGCTGGGCGAGGCGGCCGATCCGTCCCACGTGTTCCTGATGGTCACCAGCTTCCGCATCGACGCGCTGACCACCGCCCAGGTCTACGGCTCGGTGATCCGCGAGGCCATCGACTGCGGCCTGCCGACCACCGTGGTCTGCTCCATCGTCGAGATGTCCGATGAACTGCTGGTCAAGAGCCTGTGGGCGCGGATGAACCCGCCGGAGCGGGTCAAGCTCGACTTCGTGCGTATCCCCGGCACCGGCAAGCGCGACGGCCTGGCCTACGGTTTCCGTGCGATCTCCCGCCACCTGCCGGACGACCGCGCCGTGGTGGCCGTGATCGACGGCGACACCGTGCTGGGCGAAGGCGTGGTGCGCAAGACCGTGCCGTGGTTCCAGCTGTTCGGCAACGTCGGCGGCCTGACCACCAACGAATTCTGCGAAGTGCGCGGCGGCTACATCATGAGCGAATGGCACAAGCTGCGCTTCGCCCAACGCCACATCAACATGTGCTCGATGGCCCTGTCCAAGCGCGTGCTGACCATGACCGGGCGCATGTCGGTGTTCCGCGCCAGCGTGGTCACCAACCCGGAGTTCATCGCCGACGTCGAGAGCGACTCGCTGCAGCACTGGCGCCTGGGCCGCTTCAAGTTCCTCACCGGCGACGACAAGTCGAGCTGGTTCAGCCTGATGCGCCTGGGCTACGACACCTTCTACGTGCCGGACGCGGCGATCAACACCGTCGAGCATCCGCCGGAGAAGAGCTTCATCAAGGCCAGCCGCAAACTGATGTTCCGCTGGTACGGCAACAACCTGCGGCAGAACTCCCGCGCCCTCGGACTGGGCATCCGCCGCCTGGGGCTCTTCACCTCGGTGGTGCTGTTCGACCAGCGCGTGTCGATGTGGACGTCCCTGCTGGGCCTGACCGTGGCGGTCATCGCCAGCGTCAAGTACGGCACCGCGTTCATCCTCGTGTACCTGCTGTGGATCGGCATCACCCGCCTGATCCTGACCCTGCTGCTGTCGTGCTCCGGCCACCGGATCGGCCCGGCCTACCCCGCGATCCTCTATTACAACCAGATCGTCGGCGCGCTGGTGAAGATCTACGTGTTCTTCCGCCTCGACCAACAGTCCTGGACCCGCCAACCCACCTCGCTGTCCCGTGACCTCGCCAGCTTTCAACGTTGGTTCAACACCTGGTCGTCTCGGACCATGACCTTCTCCGCCGGCAGCATTTTCGTCGCCGTGCTGCTGATGATGGTCTGACCCGCCTCTCTTGGATTAACAAGGAAACCGCTCCCATGAATACCGCCGTCAACGTCAACGTAGTCCATGAATCCGAAGCCCAGCGCCAGCATGCGCGGGTGAAGATCCCGGCCAAGCTGCGCTTCTTCGGCCCCGACCGCACACCGGTCGAGGCGCGGGTCATCGACCTGTCGGCCGGCGGCCTGGCGTTCAACGCCGGTCAGTTGCCGCTCAAGGTCGGCGACGTGCACAAGGCGCGCCTGCAGTTCGTCATCGACAACCTCGGCCTGGCGATGGACGTCGAGATGCAGGTGCGCTCCCACGACCGCCAGACCGGCCGCACCGGCTGCCAGTTCCAGAACCTGGAGCCGCGGGACATCGCCACCCTGCGCCACCTGATCACCTCGCACCTGGCCGGCGACATCGTCAGCATCGGCGAAGTGCTGGCGACCCTGCAGCGCGACAACTTCACCAAGGCGCGCAAGACCAAGGACGGCGGCCACGGCATGACCCCGTTCGGGCGCCTGAAGGCGGTGACCTTCAGCCTCGGCGTGTTCGTCGTCGGCCTGGCCGCGTTCGGCTTCGTCGCCAAATCAGTGTACGGCATGTACTTCGTCAGCCACGCCCAGGCCGGCCTGGTCAGCGTGCCGGCCATGAACATCACCATGCCCCGCGACGGCACCGTGCAGAGCCTGGTGAAATCCGACGGCGTCGCCGCCAAGGGCGCGCCGCTGGCGACCTTCAGCACCAGCATGCTCGACGTGCTCAAAGGCCACCTGGACGAAGACCAACTGCAGCCGGCCAAGGTGGAAGAACTGTTCGGCAAGCAGATGACCGGCACCCTCACCTCGCCTTGCGACTGCACCGTGGCGCGGCAACTGGTGGCCGACGGTCAGTACGCCAGCAAAGGCGACGTGATCTTCGAACTGGTGCCGCGCAACACCCAGGCCACCGTCGATGCGCGCTTCTCCTACCGCCAGTTCGGCGACGTGCGTCCGGGCACCCCGGTGAGCTTCCAGATCGCCGGCGACGACAAGGTCCGCAGCGGCAAGATCGTGCGCAGCGCCAGCCTCAAGAGCGAAGACCTGTCCTCGGACATCCGCGTGCAGATCCAGCCGGACGAGCCGCTGGACAGCACCTTCGCCGGCCGCCCGGTGGAAGTGAACAGCGACCGCGGCCCGAACCTGAACTGGCTGATCGACAAAGCCATGGCCCACGGCCTTTAAGTCGAGGACACGCCTGTGACCACTCCAACTCTCCCGAACACGCCGCAGTCCCTGTGGGAGCTGGCTTGCCAGCGATTGCATCAACGCGGTCTGCCTGATGCACCGAGCCGCCCGCATCGCCAGCAGGCTGGCTCCCACAAGGGCCTGATGGTGTGCTCGCTGGCGCTGGCGGTCTCCCTGGCCGGTTGCGCCGGCCTGCCCGACCAGCGCCTGGCCAACGAAGCCCTCAAGCGCGGCGACACCGCGACCGCCGCGCAGAACTACCGGGCGCTGGCGGACCTGGGCTACAGCGAGGCGCAAGTGGGCCTTGCCGACATTCAGGTCGACAGCCGCGACCCCGAGCAGATGAAACAGGCCGAAGCCACCTACCGCGCCGCGGCCAGCGTTTCGCCGCGGGCCCAGGCGCGCCTCGGCCGCTTGCTGGTGGCCAAGCCCGGCGCCACCGAAGCCGAGCACCAGGAGGCCGAAAGCCTGCTGAAGAAAGCCGCCGCCCAAGGCGAAGGCAATACCTTGATCCCGCTGGCGATGCTGTATCTGCAATACCCACACAGTTTCCCGAACATCGACGCCCAGCAGCAGATCGATCAATGGCGCCAGTCCGGCTACCCGGAAGCGGGCCTGGCCCAGGTGCTGCTGTACCGCACCCAAGGCACCTACGACCAGCACCTGGATGACGTGGAAAAGATCTGCAAGGCCGCGCTCAACACCACCGACATCTGCTACGTCGAACTGGCCACGGCCTATCAGAAACGTGCACAGCCAGAGCAACAGACCGAACTGATCAAACAACTGCAGGCCGGCCACAGCCGCGGCACCGTCAGCGCGCAACGGGTCGATTCCGTCGCCCGGGTGCTGGCCGACCCGACCCTGGGCAAGACCGACGAGAAGACCGCGCAAGCGCTGCTCGAACCCATCGCTCCGGGCTATCCGGCGTCGTGGGTGACCCTGGCGCAGCTGCTCTACGACTTCCCGGAACTGGGCGACACCGACCAGATGATGAAGTACCTGGACAACGGCCGTGCCGCCGATCAGCCCCGCGCCGAACTGCTGCTGGGCAAGCTCTACTACGAAGGCAAACTGGTGCCGGCCGACGCGAAGGTCGCCGAGCAGCACTTCGAGAAGGCCGTCGGCCGCGAAGTGGCCGCCGACTACTACCTCGGCCAGATCTACCGCCGCGGCTACCTGGGCAAGGTCTATCCGCAGAAGGCCCTCGACCACCTGCTGACCGCTGCGCGCAACGGCCAGAACAGCGCCGACTTCGCCATCGCCCAACTGTTCTCCCAAGGCAAGGGCACCCGGCCCGACCCGGTCAACGCCTACGTGTTCAGTCAGTTGGCCAAGGCCCAGAACACCCCGCAGGCCGATGAGCTGGCGACCACCCTCGCCGCGCAGCTGCCCCCCGAACGCCTGGCTCAGGCCCAGCGCCTGCTGCAACAGGAACAGGCCAGCCGCGGCGCCCTGAACCGCAATGCGCTGCCGCTGCATGCCCTGCCAGAAGAAGAAGGCGAGGAATCCCTATGAAGTTGAATCCATTCGTGAAGGCCGGCATCGGCCTGTCCTTCGCCCTGATCTGGTCGTGCCCGACGCTGGCCGCGATCACCGAAACCAAGAATTTCGGCCTGGAAGTGAAGATCACCGGCCAGTCCGAGGACGACCGCGACCTGGGCACCGCCCGCGGCGGCGACGTCAACGGCGTGGGCCTCGACCTGCGCCCGTGGGTCTACGGCGAGAGCGGCGCGTGGAGCGCCTACGCCATGGGCCAGGCCGTGACCTCCACCGACATCATCGAGACCGACACCCTGCAGCAGTCCGACGGCGCCCAGGCCACCGACAGCGGCGACCGCCAGACCAAGAAGAACTACCTGGCCATGCGCGAGTTCTGGGTCGGCTACAGCGGCTTCACGCCCTACCCCGGCGAGATCCTCAAGTTCGGCCGCCAGCGCCTGCGCAACGACGACGGCCAATGGCGCGACACCAACATCGAGGCGCTGAACTGGACGTTCGACACCACCCTGCTGCGGGCCAACGCCGGCGTCGCCGAACGCTTCAGCGAATACCGCACCGACCTCAAGGAACTGGCGCCCAAGGACAAGGACCGCCTACACGCCTACGCCGACGCCGCCTACCAGTGGACGCCGGGCCAGTGGGTCGGCATCCGCGGCCACCACACCCACGACAACGGCAAGCTCGACTACGCCGAGCCGGGCGTGCCCCGCGACACCCTGGACAAGACCGAGAACGGCGACATCAGCTGGCTCGGCCTGACCGCCGACAGCGACGCCTACAACTGGCGCAACACCAACACGGTCAACTACTGGGGCAGCATCACCGGCATGAGCGGCGACCGCGACAAGGTCAACCCGCTCAACGCCGACGGCAGCCGCCCGGCCGAGGCCAAGCGCAGCGACAGCGTCAACGGCTGGGCCACCGACCTTGGCGTGCGCCTGCGCCTCGACCCGCAATGGCAGGTCGGCGCCGCCTATGCCCGCGCCAGCGCCGACTACGAACAGAACGGCCTGGAAAGCAACCGCTCGAACTTCACCGGCACCCGCTCGCGGGTGCACCGTTTCGGCGAAGCGTTCCGCGGCGAGATGAACAACTTGCAGACCGCCACCCTGTTCGGCTCCTGGATGCTCAACGACCAGTACGACGCCAGCCTGATCTACCACAAGTTCTGGCGCGTGGACGGCAACAAGCCGGTGGGCAGCAACGGCATCAACGCCGTCGAGAACAACACCGACGACGTGACCGGCGCGATCCTGTCCAGCACCTCCCTGCCGCTGGACGACGGCAAGAAGGACATGGGCCAGGAGATGGATCTGGTGGTCACCAAGTACTTCAAGCAAGGCCTGCTGCCGGCGGCGCTGAGCCAGTCCATCGACGAGCCGTCGGCGCTGGTGCGCTTTCGCGGCGGCGTGTTCAAGCCCGGCGATGCCTACGGCAGCCAGGTCGATTCGTACATGCACCGCGCGTTCATCGACGTGATCTGGCGCTTCTGATGCGGACCGCCAAGGGAGTGCCCGACATGAACAACTCAAGGAAAGGCTCGCTCAGCCTGTTGGCCGGCGCCCTGCTGCTGGCCAGCGCCGGCGCCTTCGCCACGGTCGAGCCGGCGAAGCCGGTGACCCTGGCCAAAGGGCTGCAGCAGGCCAAGACCTACACCGTCAGCAGCGCCCCGACCGAGGCGCTGGAGCTGGCCGAACCGAAGCTGCCCGACCTCTCCGGCTACACCGCCGAGGCCGCCGCCGCGAAGATCGTGCGCAGCAAGCCGGGCAAGGTCAGCGTGCGCCGGATGATGCAGGAAGACGCCCTGAAGGACTTCATCGGCGGCGACAACAAGATGGCCGAATGGGTGGTGCGCCAGCACGGCATCCCCCAGGCGATCTTCGTCGACGACGGCTACCTGAACCTCAAGGAGCTGGCGCAGAAGCTGCCCAAGCAGTACTTCAGCGAAACCGCGCCCGGCGTATACCTGGCCAAGCTGCCGATCGTCGTCGGCCGCAAAGGCATCCTCGAGATCGACGGCCAGACCCAGGAGCTGCGCCTGTCCCAGGAGGCCGGCTCGTTCCTGGTCAACGACGGCCAGCTGTTCGTGCGTGACACCAAGGTCACCGGCTGGCGCGAGAAGGACAACGGCCCGGCGACCTTCCGTTCGCCCAAGGAATTCCGTCCGTTCCTGCTCGCCTGGGGCGGCACCGAGACCTACATCGTCAACAGCAAGATGGCCAGCTTCGGCTACGCCAACAGCAAGTCCTACGGCGTGAGCATTTCCCAGTACACGCCGAACATGGCCAAGGTGCTCAAGCGCCCCGAGCCGACCGGCTGGATCGTCGGCTCCGAGTTCTCGGACATGTGGTACGGCTTCTACTGCTACGAGACCCGCGACTTCGTGGTCAAGGGCAACACCTACAAGGACAACATCGTCTACGGCATCGACCCCCACGACCGCTCCCACGGCCTGGTCATCGCCGAGAACACCGTCCACGGGACGAAGAAGAAGCACGGGATCATCATCTCCCGCGAAGTGAACGACAGCTTCATCTTCAACAACAAGAGCTTCGACAACCACCTCTCGGGGCTGGTGATCGACCGCAACAGCGTGAACAACGTGATCGCCCACAACGAGATCTACCGCAACCACACCGACGGCATCACCCTCTACGAGTCCGCCGACAACCTTTTGTGGGGCAACAAGGTCATCAGCAACAAGCGTCACGGCATCCGCATCCGCAACAGCGTGAACATCCGCCTGTACGAGAACGTCGCCATGGCCAACGGCCTGACCGGCGTCTACGGCCACATCAAGGATCTGACCGACACCGACCGCGACATCAAGCTCGACCCGTTCGACGCCCAGGTCTCGCTGATCGTGGTCGGCGGCGAACTGGCGGCCAACGGCAGCGGCCCGATGGCCATCGACTCGCCGCTGAGCGTAGAGCTGTACCGCGTCTCGATGCTGGCGCCGACCAAATCCAGCGGCATCAGCTTCAACGGCGTCCTGGGCGAGCGCCAGGACGAAATTCTCGACCTGCTGGTGCGCCAGCAGAAAGCCGTGCTGATCGACCCCGTCGAACGCCAGACCGAACTGCGGGACTGAGGACCTCTTTATGCACCCACACCTGATCAAACTGCTCAGCCTGTCGGCCCTGACCGTGGGCATCCTGGCGGCCAGCGACGGCGCCGGCGCGGACCAGGCCCAAGCCCCCGCGTTCACCGCCGAGCCGTGCTGCAGCCTGTGCCCCGCCGCCCACGACCCGAAGAACTACACCACCCGCTACCAGCAGAACTTCACCACCCTGGTGCAGGCCCAGGGCGACTGGCTGTTCCGCACCCGGGAAGACCTGCGCACCGAGTTCGACACCACCCCCGCCGGCTACCGCCGCCTGCAGCAACTGCACGATGCGTTCAAGAGCAAGGGCGTGGAACTGGTGATCGTCTACCAGCCGACCCGTGGCCTGGTGAACCGCAACAAGCTCAACCCGCAGGACAAGGCCGCCTTCGACTACGAGAAGGCGCTGGGCAACTACAAGACCATGCTCGGCCGCTTCGCCAAGATGGGCTACGTGGTGCCGGACCTGTCGCCGCTCACCAACGAATCGCTGCCCGAGACCCTGCCGGCCCACGACTTCTACTTCCGCGGCGACCAGCACTGGACGCCCTACGGCGCCCAGCGCACGGCGAAGATCGTCGCCGAGCAGGTCAAGCGGATCCCGGCCTTCGCCGACATCCCCAAGCGCGAGTTCGAGACCAAGCGCTCCGGGCGCATGGGCAAGACCGGCACCCTGCACAACATGGCCGGGCAACTGTGCGGCACCAGCTACGCGATCCAGTACATGGACCAGTTCACCACCGAGCCCAAGGGCGAGGCCGGCGACGGCGACCTGTTCGGCGACAGCGGCAACCCGCAGATCACCCTGGTGGGCACCTCCCACAGCGGCAAGAACTACAACTTCGCCGGCTTCCTCGAAGAGGCCATCGGCGCCGACATCCTCAACGTCGCGTTCCCCGGCGGCGGCCTGGAAGGCTCGATGCTGCAGTACCTGGGCAGCGACGAGTTCCAGAAGTCGCCGCCCAAGATCCTCATCTGGGAGTTCTCGCCGCTGTACCGCCTCGACCAGGAGACCATCTACCGCCAGATGATGGCGCTGCTGGACAACGGCTGCGAGGGCAAGGACGCGCAGATGAGCGCCAGCGCGACGCTCAAGCCGGGCAAGAACGAACTGCTGGTCAACAGCAAGAACCTGAACCTGCAGAACAACGGCCATCAGGTCGACATCCGCTTCGCCGACACTTCGGTGAAGACCCTGCACGCCACCCTCTGGTACATGAACGGCCGCCACGAGGACATCAAGATCGAGAAACCGGAAACCTCCGACACCGACGGGCGTTTCGCCTTCGAATTGCGCACGGACGAGGACTGGGCCACGCAGAACCTGCTGGCCGTCGAAGTCCAGGGCCCGGACGCGGGCGCCGAGCCGCAGAAGGTCGAAGCGAAAATCTGCAAACGCAACGTATTCCCGGGCGCTGGGCCGCAAACCGCCCAGCTCGGGCAATGAGGTCTGCCATGCGAAACCGAACGATCAAACACCTGCTTGCGCCGTCCCTGCTGACCCTGGCGATGTTCGCCGGGGCCACCCAGGCCGCCGCGCCGCTGCGTCCGCCCCAGGGCTACTTCGCGCCTGTGGACAAGTTCAAGACCGGCGACAAGAGCGAAGGCTGCGACGCCATGCCGGCGCCCTACACCGGCCCGCTGCAGTTTCGCAGCAAGTACGAAGGCTCGGACAAGGCCCGCGCCACCCTCAACGTGCAGTCGGAGAAAGCCTTCCGCGACAGCACCGCCGACATCACCAAGCTTGAGCGCGGCACCGCCAAGCGGGTGATGCAGTTCATGCGCGACGGTCGCCCGGAGCAGCTCGACTGCACGCTCAACTGGCTGACGTCCTGGGCACGGGCGGATGCGTTGATGTCCAAGGACTTCAACCACACCGGCAAGTCGATGCGCAAATGGGCGCTGGGCAGCATGGCGTCCTCGTACATCCGCCTGAAGTTCTCCGACTCGCACCCGCTGGCCCAGCATCAGCAGGAGGCCCGGGAGATCGAGGCCTGGTTCGGCAAACTGGCCGACCAGGTGGTGAGCGACTGGGACAACCTGCCGCTGGCGCAGACCAACAACCACTCCTATTGGGCCGCGTGGTCGGTGATGGCGACGGCCATCGCCACCGACCGCCGCGACCTGTTCGACTGGGCGGTGAAGGAATACAAGGTCGGCGCCGGCCAAGTCGACGCCGACGGCTACCTGCCCAACGAACTCAAGCGCCAGCAGCGCGCCCTGGCGTACCACAACTACGCCCTGCCGCCGCTGGCGATGATCGCCAGCTTCGCTCAGGTCAACGGCGTGGATCTGCGCCAGGAGAACAACGGCGCCCTCAAGCGCCTGGGCGACCGGGTGCTGGCCGGCGTGAAGGATCCCGACGCCTTCGAGGCGAAGAACGGCAAGAAGCAGGACATGACCGACCTGAAGGAGGACATGAAATTCGCCTGGCTCGAACCGTTCTGCAGCCTCTACGCCTGTGCGCCGGATGTGCTGGAGAAGAAACACGGCATGCAGCCGTTCAAGACCTTCCGCCTGGGCGGCGACCTGACCAAGGTCTACGACCCGTCGCACGAGAAGGGCAACAAGGGTTCGTAAGGCAGAACACGAACCCCTGTGGGAGCTGGCTTGCCAGCGATTGCAATCTGACATTCAACACTGATGTCGACTGACCCGACGCTATCGCTGCGGTGCGGCGACCCGACAAGCCAGCGCCCACAAGGGTTGCGGTGAATCTGGATGCAATACATCCCCCGGACTTTTCGTGGGGGGTTTGGGGGGGCCTTGGCCCTTGACTGTGGCTTCAAACATGGAGAAACCGGGATGGTCTTTTCATCCAACGTGTTCCTGTTCCTGTTCTTGCCGATCTTCCTCGGCCTGTACTACCTGAGCGGGCAACGCTACCGCAACCTGCTGCTGCTGATCGCCAGCTACGTGTTCTACGCCTGGTGGCGGGTGGACTTCCTGGCGCTGTTCGCCGGTGTCACCCTGTGGAACTACTGGATCGGCCTGAAGGTCGGCGCCGCCGGCGTGAGGAGCAAGCCGGCCCAGCGCTGGCTGCTGCTCGGCGTGGCAGTGGACCTGTGCATCCTGGGCTACTTCAAGTACGCCAACTTCGGCGTCGACAGCCTCAACGCGATCATGACGTCGTTCGGCCTGGAGCCGTTCATCCTCACCCACGTGCTGTTGCCGATCGGCATCTCGTTCTACATCTTCGAGTCCATCAGCTACATCATCGACGTGTACCGCGGCGACACCCCGGCCACCCGCAACCTGATCGACTTCGCGGCGTTCGTGGCGATCTTCCCGCACCTGATCGCAGGCCCCGTGCTGCGCTTCCGTGACCTGGCCGACCAGTTCAACCACCGCACCCACACCCTCGACAAGTTCTCCGAGGGCTGCACCCGGTTCATGCAGGGCTTCATCAAGAAGGTGTTCATCGCCGACACCCTGGCGGTGGTCGCCGACCATTGCTTCGCCCTGCAGCACCCGACCACCGGCGACGCCTGGCTCGGTGCGCTGGCCTACACCGCGCAGCTGTACTTCGACTTCTCCGGCTACAGCGACATGGCCATCGGCCTGGGCTTGATGATGGGCTTTCGCTTCATGGAGAACTTCAAGCAGCCCTACGTCAGCCAGTCGATCACCGAGTTCTGGCGGCGCTGGCACATCAGCCTGTCCACCTGGCTGCGCGACTACCTGTACATCACCCTGGGCGGCAACCGCCGCGGCACGCTGATGACTTATCGCAACCTGTTCCTGACCATGCTGCTGGGCGGCCTGTGGCACGGCGCGAACATCACCTACATCGTCTGGGGCGCCTGGCACGGCATGTGGCTGGCGATCGAGAAAATGCTCGGCATCAACACCTCGCCGCGCCGCCTCAATCCGGTCCGCTGGGCCCTGACCTTCCTGCTCGTGGTCATGGGCTGGGTGATCTTCCGCGCCGAGAACCTGCACGTGGCCGGGCGCATGTACGGCGCAATGTTCAGCTTCGGCGACTGGTCGCTGTCGGAACTCAACCGCGCCAGCCTCACCGGCCTGCAAGTGGCGACCCTGGTGGTGGCGTACGCAACCCTGGCGTTCTTCGGCCTGCGCGACCTGTACACCAGCACGCCACCGGTCAAGACCAAACCTTGCGCCGACGCCGGGCAAGACGGCCCGGCCGGCGCGCAGCCCGGCCTGATCAAGGCCGCCCCCGGCGAAAACCCGGCGGCCATCCGCGAGCCCGGCTACACCGTCGGCGCGCCCGCCCAAGTGCAGCCGGCCTACTGGAGCGCCGACTGGCCACGCTACGCGATGCGCGCCCTGGTGCTGCTGCTGTTCATCGCCTCGATTCTCAAACTCTCGGCGCAGAGCTTCTCGCCGTTCCTTTACTTCCAGTTCTGAGGGATCTGCCATGACCCGCTCATTACGCATGTTCTACATCGCCCTGTTTCTGCTGACCCTGCTGGTGCTCGGTGTGTGGTCGCTGCGCAGCTTCTTCGGCTTCAGCACCAACGCCGACGCCACGGTGCTCAACGGCCGCTGGACCAAAGCCGTGGAAACCCACTACGACGACGAGTTCCCGATCAAGCGCCTGGGCACCAATCTGTGGGCCGCTCTGGACTTCAAGCTGTTCAACGAAGGCCGTCCGGGCGTGGTGCTCGGCCGTGACCAGTGGCTGTACAGCGACGAGGAATTCAACCCGATCGTCAACGAAGAGCTGAACCTGCAAGGCAACTACGCGCTGGTCGAAGGCGTGCGCCAGACCCTCAAAGCGAAAGGCGTGAAACTGGTGATGGCCATCGTGCCGGCCAAGGTGCGCCTGTACCCGGAACACCTGGGCGAAGTGAAGCCTGCGAGCATCCACGCCAACCTGTATCAGGACTTCCACGCCCGCGTCGCCGCGGACAAGATCCTCGCCCCCGACCTGCTCGGCCCGCTGCAGAAGGCCAAGCAGAACGGTCAGCAAGTGTTCTTGCGCACCGACACCCACTGGACCCCGGAAGGCGCCGAGATCGCCGCCGACACCCTGGCCAAGACCATCGCCGACAAGTTCCCGCTCAGCGGTGAGCCGCAGCGCTTCGTCACCACGCCGGCCGAGCAGGTCACGCACAAGGGCGACCTGCGCCTGTTCCTGCCGCTGGATCCGCTGTTCGAGAACCTGATGCCGGCCAAGGAGCCGCTGCAGAAGCGCAACACCGTGGCCGCCGACGCGCAGCCGGCCGGCGACGACGCCCTGTTCGCCAGCCGCGAAGTGCCGGTGGCGCTGATCGGCACCAGCTACAGCGCCAACCCCAACTGGAACTTCGTCGGCGCGCTCAAGCAGGCGCTCAACAGCGACGTGGTCAGTTACGCCGAAGACGGCCACGGCCCGATCCTGCCGATGCTCAGTTACCTGAAAAGCGACGACTTCAAGAACAGCCCGCCCCAGGTGCTGATCTGGGAGTTCCCTGAACGATATCTGCCTGTGAACAACGAAATCGGCGACGCCGACCCGCAGTGGGTCGCAGAGCTCAAACAAGCCGGCGCGCGCCAACAGAACGTAGCTGTGAACACTTCATCCGAGACGCCCGACCGGGCGCAAAACTGAAAGAGAGGTACACCATGACTTTCACTCCAACTCCGCGTCGTCTCGCCCAACGCCTTGCCCTGGTCGCCGGCCTGAGCGTGCTGTCGGTGCAGGCATTCGCCGGCGGCGACGCCGCGCTCTACGGCCCGACCGCGCCCAAAGGCTCGACCTTCGTGCGCGTCTACAACGCCAGCAACGCCGAAGTCAGCGCCACCGTCGGCAGCACCAGCCTGAGCGACGTCGCCCCGCTGGCCAGCAGCGACTTCAGCTTCATGCCCGGCGGCGACTACAGCGCCAAGGTCGGCAGCCAGACCCTGCCGGTGAAACTGGCCGGCGACCACTACTACACCCTGGTCAACAACGCCTCCGGTGCGCCGCAACTGATCGAAGAGCCGCCGTTCAAGAACAAGCAGAAATCCCTGGTGCGCGTGCAGAACCTCAGCGACAAGCCGCTGACCCTCAAAACCGCCGACGGCAAGACCGAGGTGGTGCCGAACGTGGCCGCCAAGGGCCGCGGCGAACGCGAGATCAACCCGGTGAAGGTCAGCCTGGCGCTGTACGAAGGCGACAAGAAGGTCGGCGACGTGAAGCCGGTCGCCCTGGAGCGCGGCGAAGCGGCGGTGCTGTACGTCACCGGCACGGGCAGCAGCCTGTCGCCGGTGTGGGTGAAGCGCCCGGTGTCGACCCGCTGACACATTTCCCGAACTGACCCGAATCCCTGTGGGAGCCGGCTTGCCGGCGATGCGGACAACTCGGTTGCGCAGATACACCGAGGTGATGCGATCGCTGGCGAGCCAGCTCCCACAGGAACCGAGGCGGGCATTCGGACACGAGACAACAACAAGAGTGAAACGACGCAGGTTCGTGGCTCTAACCCAATTGATTTTATGGAGTAAACATTATGATTCCGGTGATCTTGTCAGGTGGTAGCGGTTCCCGTCTCTGGCCGCTTTCGCGCAAGCAGTTCCCCAAGCAGTTCCTCGCCCTGACCGGCGAACACACCCTGTTCCAGCAGACCGTCGAGCGCCTGGTGTTCGACGGCATGGACACCCCCATCGTGGTCTGCAACAAGGAGCACCGCTTCATCGTCAACGAGCAGTTGGCCAACCGCAGCCTGGAGGCCCAGCGCATCCTGATGGAGCCGTTCGGCCGCAACACCGCGCCGGCGGTGGCGCTGACCGCGATGATGCTGGTCAACGAGGGCCGCGACGAGCTGATGCTGGTGCTGCCCGCCGACCACGTGCTGGAAGACCGCAAAGCCCTGCAGCGCGCCCTGGCCCTGGCCACGGTGGCGGCGGAAAACGGTGAGATGGTGCTGTTCGGCGTGCCGGCCACCAAACCGGAGACCGGCTACGGCTACATCAAGTCGGTCAGCGATTCGCTGCTGCCCGAAGGCGTCAGCCGCGTCTCGCACTTCGTGGAGAAACCCGACGTCAAGCGCGCCACCGAATACGTCGAGTCCGGCGGCTACTACTGGAACAGCGGCATGTTCCTGTTCCGCGCCAGCCGCTTCCTCGAAGAGCTGAAAAAGCACGACCCGGACATCTACGACACCTGCCTGCTGACCCTGGAGCGCAGCGTCCAGGATCCGGACACCATCACCTTCGACGAAGCCACCTTCGCCTGCTGCCCGGACAACTCCATCGACTACTCGGTGATGGAAAAGACCCAGCGCGCCTGCGTGGTGCCGCTGACCGCCGGCTGGAGCGACGTCGGCTGCTGGTCGTCGCTGTGGGAGGTCAACGAGAAGGACGCCAACGGCAACGTCAGCAAGGGCGACGTGGTGATCCAGGACAGCAAGAACTGCATGATCCACGGCAACGGCAAGCTGGTGTCGGTGATCGGCCTGGAGAACATCGTCGTGGTGGAAACCAAGGACGCCATGATGATCGCCCACAAGGACAAGGTCCAAGGCGTCAAGCAGATGGTCAACACCCTCAACGAACAGGGCCGCAGCGAGACCCAGAACCACTGCGAGGTCTACCGTCCGTGGGGTTCCTACGACTCGGTGGACATGGGCGGCCGGTTCCAGGTCAAGCACATCTCGGTCAAGCCGGGCGCGTGCCTGTCGCTGCAGATGCACCACCACCGCGCCGAGCACTGGATCGTGGTCAGCGGCACCGCCGAAGTCACCTGCGACGAGAACGTGTTCCTGCTCACCGAGAACCAGTCCACCTACATCCCGATCGCCTCGGTGCACCGCCTGCGCAACCCGGGCAAGATCCCGCTGGAGATCATCGAAGTGCAATCGGGCTCGTACCTGGGCGAGGACGACATCGAACGCTTCGAAGACATCTACGGCCGCTCCACCCCGGTCGAGCGCGGCGTGTCGGTGAAGACCATCGCACAGTGACCTTCCTGTGACAAAAAGCCCCCGTCCGACCTGCTGCGTCCCCTATCCGCGGCAGGCCAGGCGGGGGCTTTTCGTCTGCCCCCCCCGCGGGCTCAAGGGCTGCGTGACACCGCCACCGAACAGAGCCGCCAGGCCGCAGGCCGCCGATGGGCGTAGCCCAGGGTGACCGCCGCCGTGGCGTAGTCTCCCGCCGAGGCAGCCTGAGCCGTCCAGTACTCGGGGATCGAACGGTCGTAGTTGTGGGCGGCGTCGAACGCCCCGGTCGGCCAACCGTACCCGCGCACCAAGTCGCCCCATTCCGGGTACAGCGCCCCCGGATACCGCAGCAGGTAGCCACCGTTGAGTTCCGGCGGCCTGGGCAGCGCCACGCCGTGACCGTTCGCATAGCGCTCCGCCGAAGCCCAATCCATATGGCACGCCAACGCGGTGAACCAGAGCGTCGCCTGGGGCTGCGTGTACTGCACGCTCTGGCCCCCGGCATCCTTGATGGTGAACGTCACCGGGCCATGCCCCCTGAGCGTGACCTCGCCGGTGCCGGCGCCGATCTCGGCCCGGCCCGGCTCGGCGCTGCTGAACGCGAACGGGGGCGTCCCGCCGGCCATGTTCAGCCTGTAGCGCGCACCGCTGAAGCCGGTGCGGGGAAACCCGCTGTCCGCCGCGAAGGTGAAGGCATCGGCCTGAGGCGAGGCGGTGAGTGAAGCGACCCGCAAGACCTTGCTCTGCGGATCGAACACCTGATCGGCGGGATCGAACACGAACCGCGCCTGGTGCGCCGGCGTCTGCGGCAGCTCGATGCGGATGATCGGCAGCCTCAGTCCGCTGCGGTCATAGAAGTCCTGCTGGTCGTACTGAGCCGACGTCAAGCCGCCGCCGGTGTAGTACAGCGCCTGGATCGGCAACTCCCCGGGGATGTCCTGCGGCCAGGTCGCCAGCATCAGCTCGTTGCGGCTGTGGAAGGCCACATCCTGGTGCAGGGTCATCACGCGCAAGGCCTGGTAGAACGCGTCCGCCGCCGCGTCGTTCATTTGGTCGCGCACATCGAAACTGCACTGGTAGTGGCCCTGCGCGACGCCGGGCCGCACCGTGTGGGCCATCCATTGCTCGGCGGTGGTGATGCCCTGCGACTGGCAGCGCCGGCTCTGCTGCGGGTAGGCGCGGTGGGCACCGCAGCCGGGGTTTTCGCGGTCGAACGTGGCGCCGTCGATGGGAAACACGCAAAGCACTTCGATGTGACGCTTGCCGACCGGCGTATCCAGGATCGGGTGGAAAACGAAACCGTGGTCGTAGGTGGAATCGATCTGCCGGTACTGCGAGTCGCGCCGCAGGTACGAAAACGACAGCCCCCCCTTCTCCACGGCAATCGGGCTGGGGTTCCAGAAGTGGTATTGGGTGGAATGGATCGTGCCCCGGAACAGAATGCCGGCGCACAGGAACGCCGGTTTCGAGGCGCTGCCGCAATCCTTTCGGGTGTCGGCGTACCGGTCGGCCAGCGCCGTTGCCACGGCCTCGCCCTGCTTCTGGAAAGCCGAGCGAGGGTCGGAAGACAGTCCGTCGAGCGTCGAGGACTGGCAGGCTGCCAGCAGCAGACAGGCCCAACAGATCAGATAGCGTCCCATACGTCCTCCGGTACCGGCCGTGTACGCTATCCAACACCGGCTCCGCCGCGACGGCCACTGTCAGAAATTACAGTCCCGACCGGTGGCGCTCCCGTTGTCGATCCGAAAGGGGTGTCGTTCCAGCCTCTTCGTCGGGTCGATGCCCGGAGAAACGTTCCTGGTCAGGTCCTGCGCAGCCTCGACCGGCGCCATCGCCAGCAGGCTGGCTCCCACCGGGAATCTCGGCCGAATGCTGCCTCCTTGGCCTGCCCGCGAAGGGGCCGGACCTGGCGCCGCACACCACTTGCCAATCGCCAACCCCCTCTACGCTTAGGTAGGATGGCCTTCCATCCCTGCGAGGTTGCGCGACATGTTCATCGGCGTCCTGCTGGTCATCACCTGGCTGATCCTGCTGCTGCGCTATCCCGCCAAGGCCTTGCCGGTGTCGGCGGCGGCGGCCGTCGGCCTGGGGCTGGTGGCGATGTGGGTGGTGTGGCTGGACAACCGCGAGGTCAAGCAACTGGCGCGCCTGGAGCTGCGCATCGCCTATGCCCCCGAACAGTGTCCCGCCGACCGTCCGTTGCAGCTCAAGATGAACAACGGCAACGACGTGCCGCTGACCGAGCTGCGTTGGCGCATCGCCGCGTATGCGCCGGGCGACACGGTCAACCTGGCCGACAACCAGTACACCGCCCCGCGCTACCGCGGCCCCGGCGAACTGCAGCCCGGCGGCAACTGGGAAGACTGCCTGCCGCTGCCGCCGCTGCGTCCCGGCTACCGCCCGCAGACCCTGGAGTTTCGCGCCGAGCGGTTGCAGGGTAGTTTCTCCGACTGATCCCCTTCACGTCTGCCTCCTTCACCTCTGCATAAGGAATGCGCCATGCCCGTTGCACTGATCACCGGTTGTTCCAGCGGCATCGGCCGCGCCCTCGCCGACGCCTTCAAGGCCGCCGGCTATGACGTCTGGGCCAGCGCGCGCAAGGCCGAGGACGTCGCCGCGCTGAGCGCCGCCGGCTTCACCGCCGTGCAGCTGGACGTCAACGACGGCGCGGCGCTGGAGCAGTTGAGCGAGCGGCTCAACCACGAGCGCGGCGGCCTCGACGTGCTGATCAACAACGCCGGCTACGGCGCCATGGGCCCGCTGCTCGACGGCGGCGTGGCGGCCATGCAGCGCCAGTTCGAGACCAACGTGTTCTCCATCGTCGGCGTCACCCGCGCACTGTTCCCGGTGCTGCGCCGGGCCAAGGGGCTGGTGGTGAACGTCGGCAGCGTGTCGGGTGTGCTGGTCACGCCGTTCGCCGGCGCCTACTGCGCCTCGAAAGCAGCGGTGCACGCCCTGAGCGACGCGCTGCGCATGGAGCTGGCGCCGTTCGGCGTGCGGGTGATGGAGGTTCAGCCGGGCGCCATCGAATCCAGCTTCGCCAAGAACGCCGGGCATGAGGCCGAGCAACTGATCACCGAACAGTCGCCGTGGTTTCCGCTGCGCGAAGGGATCCGGGCGCGGGCCAAGGCATCCCAGGACAAGCCGACCCCGGCCCGGGACTTCGCCGCCGAACTGCTCAAGGCCGTGCAACAGGCCAAGCCGCCCCGGCTGATCCGCATCGGCAACGGCAGCCGGGCGTTGCCGTTGCTGGCGACCTGGCTGCCCAAGGGTCTGCTGGAATCGACGCTGATGAAGCGGTTCGGGTTGCGCGCAAGCCTCTGACGGCGGCCGGCGAAATGGCCGAACCGGCCGGCCCAGACCGTCGACCCGGCCCTGGCGCTCATCAACACATCTTACTGTCCCCTGTGGCGAGGGCGCTTGCTCCCGCCGGGCTGCGCAGCAGACCCGTTTTTAGGGCCGCTGCGCGCCCTAGCGGAAGCAAGCACCCTCGCCACACAACGGATCATTGGCCGTCGGTCTGCTTCACCACCACCGTGCAGGTAATGCCCGCCGCCAGCAGCACCCCTTCCGGCACCTCGTCGATGTGAATCCGCACCGGCACCCGTTGGGCCAGGCGCACCCAGTTGAACGTCGGGTTGACGTCGGCGATGAGCTCGCGGCTTTCCGGGTTGTCGCGGTCGTAGATGCCGCGGGAAATGCTCTCTACATGGCCCTTGAGGACTTCACCGCTCATCAGTTGCATGTCGGCCCGGTCGCCCACGCGCACGTGGGGCAGCTTGGTCTCTTCGAAGAAGCCGTAGACCCAGAACGAGTTCATGTCGACCACGGCCATCTTCGCTTCGCCGATGCGTGCGTAGTCGCCGCGGTGAACGTTGAGGTTGGTCACGTAGCCGTCCACCGCCGCCCGCACTTCGGTGCGTTTGAGGTTGAGCTCGGCGGCCTCCAGCTGCGCCTGGGCGTGCTGGTAGTCGGCCAGGGCCGAGTCGGCGATGTTGCTGGCGTCGTCGCGGTTTTCCTTGGAGATCACCAGGTTGTCCAGGTCGGCGCGGCGGTGGGCGTTGACCTTGCGCATCTCCCACGTCGCCTTGCGCGAGGCCACCAGGGCCTGCGCCTGCTTGACCGCCAACCGGTAGTGCTCGGGGTCGATCTGCATCAGCAGGTCGCCCTTCTTCACCAACTGGTTGTCGCGCACCGGCACATCGACCACCTCACCCGTGACGTCGGCGGCGACGTTGATGATGTCCGCCCGCACCCGGCCGTCGCGGGTCCACGGGGTGTTCATGTAGTGCTCCCACAAGGTGCGGCCGATCCACAGCGCCAGAGCCAGCACCAGCAGGGTCGCGAGCAGGCTGAAAAACTTTTTCATCAAGACCTTCTTCAGAGTTGGAGAGTCAGCGGTAGACGGTCAGCGCCATCGCGCCGAACAGACAAGTGAACAGGCTCAGGCGCAGCAGCGCCGGGTGCCAGAAGAAGCGGTACAGGTCGAACCCCGACAGGAAGCGGTCTAGCGCCCAGGCCAGTGCCGCGGCGACGAAGAACATCAGGGTCATGGTCGGCATGTACACGCCGTGGAAGGCGATTTCACGGGGCATGGGCAAGTCCTTCGGGCTTGGCGGCCGCGTAGGCGGCGAGCGGTGATTGCGGGTCGAGCAAGGAAGTGCGGATGAAGTGCAGGTAGCTTTTCACCCGGCGCAGCGCCGAGGTGTCGAAGTGCGGCGCGAACGGTTCGTCGGTGGCGGCGACACGGCCAATCGCGTGATCGACCGCCACCAGCGCCCGCTCCAGGTTGCTGGCGTTGGGTTGCAGGAACAGCCGCACCAGCGCCCGACCCATCACGCGGATCGACTGGCGCCACGGCTGGGACTCGGCGTACGCCGGGTGCACCGGCAGGATCGCCTGCTCCTTGCGCAGCTCGATGATCGCGTGGCCGACCTCCAGCACCACGAACATCCAGCGCAGCAGTTTTTTCTGCACCAGCGGCTGACCGGTCGCCAGGCCGTAGGCCTGGTGCATCAGATCGCGGGTGCGGCTTTCGAAGCCCGAGGCCAGGCCCTTGAGCTTGCCGCTGATCGCGTACACCACTTGGCCGCGCAGGTCCTGCTCCAGGCGCTTCCACAGCCAACGGCTGTTGGGCGGCAGGATGATCGCCCCGGCGGCAGCGCACACCAGCATGCCCATGACCATGGCGATGTAATCGTTGATGAAGGTGTACGGGTTGTAGATGGTCAGGTTGTCCGGCACCGAACCGGTGCTGAAAAAGATCAGCAGCCCGAGGCCGACCCCGGCGTACTGCGGGCGCGACGCCAGGAACGAGCCGAGCACGATCACCGGGGCCAGCATCACGCACAAGAGCGGGAAACCGTCGATCCACGGGAAGATGAAGAACATCTCGACGAAGCCGATCAGCGCCCCGAGGAACGTGCCGCAGGCCATCTGGAACGCCATGCGCTTGGGGTTCGGCGTGGCAGCGGACAAGCCCACGGTGGCGGCGGCGATCAGGGTCATGGTCGCGCCGCTCGGCCACGCGGTGGCCACCCAGTAGCTGCCCAGCACGATCAGGATGAACGAGGCGCGGATCCCCGAAGCGGCCGCCGCCCACCAACTGGTCTGCGGGGTGAACGGCTCGTCCCAGCGCTCGCGTTCGTGGCGGTGGTCGGCCAGGGACGCGTGGGTCTGTGCATAACTGTGCAGGTCGTCGACGAAGCGGTAGAGCAATTCGTACGCAGTGTGGAAATCCAGCAGCTCGGCCTCGCTCGGGCCGGTCTCCTGGAACGCCGTCCGCAGGCTGCGCACCCGTGTCGGCAAGCCTTCCTTGTAGGCTGCGAGCGCCGTCGCCAGGCGCGCCGCATCGGGGCTGGTCAGGGACCTGCCGCTGAAGCCGTCGAGCACTTCGGCCAGGTCCTGCAGGCCCGGCCTGATCGCCGCCACGACGTGTTCCTCGCCGTTGCCGCGCAAGCGCTCAAGCAACTGATGCAAGGCGTTGAAGCGGGTGGTGATGCCCATGAATTCGCTGTTCAGGCGGCTCAGCCGGCCGTTGCGCCGGCGCATGTGCGGGTCTTCGAACACGGTCACGCTGCGCAGGCCTTCCAGGCCCACGGCCTCGGCGATGAAGCGCACGTTGCTGGCCTCGAACGACTCAGGCTTGCTGCGCCCGCGCAGGCCGTCGGTGACGAACAGGGCGAACACGCCGAAGCGCTGGTACAGCGCGTTGCGCATGGCGGCGCTGGCGGTCTGCGGCAGGATCGCGGCGCTGACCAGGGTGGAGCAGAGAATCCCCAGGGAGATTTCCAGCACCCGCCACACCGCCGCCATGAACGCGCCGTCCGGGTGCGCCAGCGCCGGCAGGCCGACCATCGCCGCCGTGTACCCGGCCAGCACGAAACCGTAGGCGCGGAAGTTGCGGCAACGGGCGGCGCCGGCCGAGCAGATGCCGACCCAGATCGCCAGCGAACCCAGGAACAGTTCGGTGTTCTGGGCGAACAGCGCGATCAGCGTGACCATCATCGCCGACCCGGCCAACGTGCCGAGGAACCGGTAGAAACTCTTGGCGAACACCTGGCCGCTCTGCGGCTGCATGACGATGAACACGGTGATCATCGCCGTGCGCGGCTGCGGCAGTTCCAGGCGCATCGCCAGCCACAGGGTGAGGAACGCGGCGATCAGCACCTTGAAGATGTAGACCCAGGTCACGCCGTCGCTGCGTGCCCAGTCAAAGAAGCCCCGGCGCCATTCCAGGGAGTGCAGCCAGCGCAGGGGGGCGGGCATGGGAGTCATTCGAATACGCTCAAGAAATCAGTCTGGACTCAGAACCTGTGGGCGCTGGCTTGCCAGCGAAGACGGCGTCACGTTCAACAGTGAGGTCGCCTGATCCACCGCCTTCACGGGCAAGCCCGCTCCCGCACCGAGGTGTGTTCACCGCAGCAGCGCCGGGGTTTTCGGGGCCTGGGTCTGCGCAGCCGTCGGCACATCGTTGCCCGCACCGAGCCCGCCGCCCAACGCCGTCACCAATTGCGCATGGGCGCTCAGGCGCGCCGCCTGCACCTGCTGCTGCACCTGTTGCTGCTTGAACAGCAGGGTCTGGGCGTTGAGCACGTTGAGGTAGTCGGTGAGCCCCCGCCGATAGGCGACCATCGCGATGTCGTAGGTCTTCTGCGCGGCGGCCACGGACTCGGCGGCGAAGGTCTGCTGCTTGTCCATCGACTCACGGCGGATCAACTGGTCGGAGAGGTTCTTCAGCGCGTTGACCAGGGTCTGGTTGTAGTGCGCCACGGCGATGTCGTAGCCGGCGGACGCCTCACCCAGTTCCGCCCGCAGCCGCCCGCCGTCGAAGATCGGCAGCGAGATCGCCGGCCCCACGGTGTAGTTGAGCTTCTTGCCGGTCAGGAACTCCAGCGCCCCGCCGCCGGTGGCCATGTAGCCGAGGCTGCCGACCAGGTCGACGTTGGGATAGAACCCGGCGTGCGCCACGTCGATGCCCCGGGCCTGCGCCGCCACCTGCCAGCGGCTGGCGACCACGTCCGGACGCTGGCCGAGCAGTTCGGCGGGCAGCGCCGACGGCAGCTTCAGCGCCGTGCCCAGGGACAGGGTCGGCCGCTGCAACTGCGCGCCCTCCCCCGGCCCCTTGCCGGCCAGCGCGGCGATCTGGTTGCGGCTCAGGGCGATGGCTTCGTCCAGCGCATCCAGTTGCCGGTGGGTTTCCGGCAACGGCGTTTCGGCCTGGCTGACTTCGAAATGGGTGCCGATCCCGCCGTTCAGGCGCTTCTGCGCCAGGTCCAGAATCTGCTGTTGCTGGGCCAGCGTCGCGGCGACGATGTCGCGCTGGGCGTAGTGCAGCGACAGCTCGATGTAGGCCAGCACCAGGTTGTTCTGCAGTTCGAGCCGGGCCTGCTGCGCCTCGGCCGCCGTCATGTGCGCCAAGTCCACCGCCCGTTCCGTGCTGTTGCGGTCGCGGCCCCAAAGGTCCAGGTCGTAGCTGAAGCCCAGCGCGGCGTTGTTGTCCCAGGTGGTGGTGTTGGCCAGGTCGCCCGGGCCGTAGAACGGATCGGTCGGCCAGTTGTGGCGCTTGAGCGTGGACTGGCCGTTGACCTGCAGCGACTCGGCGGCTTCGGCCGCACCGGCCATGGCCTTGGCCTGGCGCACCCGCGCGGCGGCCATGGCCAGGCTCGGGCTGCCTTGCACGGCGAGGTCGATCCAGCGGTTCAGTTGCGGGTCGCCGAAGGCTTGCCACCATTGCGCGGCGGGCCAGTTTGCGTCACGGGCGGCGTGGGCGATGGCCTCGTCGGTGGCCAGTGCGTTGGCCTCCAGCGCCTTGCCCTGCGGGGCGATCCCGCCGGTTCCGATGCAGCCGCCAAGACCCAGGGTAAAAGCCAGAACACTGAGCGGCAAAAGCGCTCTGTTGATGCGACGCGGCACTGCTGCGACTTCCTGAAAGAGGGGAAAAGCGGGGAACCTGTGGGAGCGGCGACGGAGCGGTCGCCTGCCGGTGCGGTAGCACACCCGAGCGCCGGATCCGTTGACCTGGCGCATGCGCAAGCACGCCCCATTCCCACTTCGGCGCAATTCTATGAGGGCGCCCGGACCGCGATAAGCTGGGATTCCTGTGAATCTTTGTTACCGTTAACGAGATAATCCCTAAGTCGGGGGTCTCGCCTTTGAAACTTCATGTCACAATTTGCCATCTCCCTTGAGAGCACCCCATGGACACATTGCAAAACATGCGTGCCTTCAGTTGCGTGGCCGAGGCCGGCAGTTTCACCGCCGCCGCCGTGCAGCTCGACACCACCACGGCCAACGTCTCGCGCGCGGTCTCCAACCTTGAGGCCCACCTGCAAACCCGCCTGCTCAACCGCACCACCCGGCGCATCGCCCTGACCGAGGCCGGCAAGCGCTACCTGCTGCGCTGCGAGCAGATCCTGGCCTACGTGGAAGAGGCGGAAGCCGAGGCCAGCGACGCCCACTCGCGCCCGGCCGGGCAGCTCAAGGTCCACACCATGACCGGCATCGGCCAGCACTTCGTCATCGACGCCATCGCCCGCTACCGCAAGACCCACCCGGACGTGACCTTCGACCTGACCCTGGCCAACCGCGTGCCGGACCTGCTCGACGAGGGCTACGACGTGTCCCTGGTGCTGGCCAGCGAACTGCCGGACTCCGGCTTCGTCTCCCAGCGCCTCGGCATCACCTACAGCATCGTCTGCGCCTCGCCCGCCTACGTGAAAGCCAACGGCTGCCCGCAGAAGCCCAGCGACCTGCTCAACCACGCCTGCCTGCGCCTGGTGAGCCCGGTCATCCCCCTGGAGAAATGGGCCTTCGACGGCCCGGAAGGCCAGGAGATGGTGACCATCAACAGCTCGCCGTTCCTGGTGAACTCGGCCGACGCGATGAAAACCGCGATCATCAGCGGCATGGGCATCGGCGTGCTGCCGGTGTACGCCGCCATCGAAGCGCTGCGCAACGGCTCGCTGGTGCGGGTGATGCCCAACTACCGCTCCCAGGAGCTGAACCTCTACGCCATCTACCCGTCGCGCCAGTACCTGGACGCGAAGATCAAGACCTGGGTCGAGTACCTGCGCGGCTCGCTGCCGGAAATCCTCTCGGCGCACCAGGCGGAACTGGCGGCCTATGAAATGAGCGGCAGCCTGGGCGGCGTGCGGTTGGCGAACTGAGTTCGGCGTCCTACAGACGGGGTGTTTTTGGCGGATGTTTCCGACAGGTTTTGACGGTTGTCGGTCGGAAATGCGCTGGATAGGCTTTGGGGGTCGCTGACAGATTCAGTGACCGGGCTTGGTCGTCCGGGTTTAGAATGGCGCGCTTTTCAGCCTGCTTAATGGCGAGCTGTGCGTGGGAGGGCTAACGGCCCTGCCGGGTTTCCATTCCCTGGTCGACCAACCCGCGTACGGTTCGCCACCCCACTGCTTGGTCGCGGTGCGTGGCGGACTCCACATCCCGAATGGAGCTTCACCATGTTCAAACCCACACCGAACCCACCTGCCGCCGACAGCACCTCCCCCTACGAATCCACCGATTCGCGAAAACTCCACGACGCCGCCGAACGTGCGCTCGACCACTACCTCAACCCCACCCAGCCTTCCGCCCGCCGTCCGGGCCGGATGTTCATGGTCGACCCGGCCATGGACGACGAAAGCCTGCTGGTGCACGCCAGCGCCTCCCTGGCCTCGGCGGGCACCCTGACCAGCCAACTGGCCGAGCAACTGGGCACGGCGCAGCGCGACACGATCCTGGCGATCCAGCAGGTGATCATGCTGGCCGGGCTGTCGGTAAACCGGGTGCTGGACAATGTGAAGGTTCAGCCGGGGCACAGTTGATTCACCCTTGTGGGAGCGGGCTGTGCACATCAGGTAGAGATTGGTTGGTTGCCAGGCCGTCATCGCCAGCAGGCTGGCTCCCACAGGGGACTGAGGTGGTCTGGGAGGAATTGGACGGCTGTCAGGCCGCCATCGCTGGCAAGTCGAATTGTCGCACCGCAGCTCCCACAAATATCCCGGTGCCCACAAAATCCAGGCACACCACAAAAACCTGTGGGAGCCGGCTTGCCGGCGATGGCGGTGGGTCAGTCACCACAGATGTCGGCAGTGCCGGCCCCATCGCTGGCAAGCCAGCTCCCACAGGGATTGAGGTGAGCTGGGAGGGATTGGTCGGCTGTCAGGCCGCCATCGCCAGCAGGCTGGCTCCCACAAGCATCCCGGTGCCCACAAAATCCAGGCACACCACAAAAACCTGTGGGAGCCGGCTTGCCGGCGATGGCGGTGGGTCAGTCACCACAGATGTCGGCAGTGCCGGCCCCATCGCTGGCAAGTCGAATCGTCGCACCGCAGCTCCCACAGGGAATTGTGTCGGGCAGTCAGAAACAGGTCGGCTGTCAGGCCGCCATCGCGCACGTATCAAAAGGCCGAGTGTCAGCTCGCCTCGCTTTTGATCTTGATCTGCCGGCCCCTTCGGAAGGCTGAGCGGAGGGGTTCATCCGGGGGTGGGCGCGCAGCGCCGTTTGGCGCAGCCAAACACATCGGAAGGAGGTGCAGCGAAGCAAACCGTAGCCGATGCCCCCGGATGAATCCCGGAGCGAAGGAACCCCGAGCCTCAGCGAGGGGCCGAACGCCGGGGCCAGCGTTTTTGGTTACTTTGGGCTGGGCCGGCATTCCGGCGTTTGCCAAAAGTGACCCGCCGTAAGGGCGGAACCGCCAGCGGCAACACCCGCAGAAACGGATATTCACCCAAACCCAAAACCCCAAACGCCCAGCCCCCAGAGCCCTCCAAGACAACCCAAAACAGAAATGTTAGCGTGCTCAGCAATCCCGCCCCGCCGAGCCCGAAGCAATGAAAAAAACCGTCCTGGCCTTCAGCCGCATCACCCCGCCCATGATCGAACGCCTGCAACAGGACTTCGACGTCATCGTGCCCAACCCGAAGAACGGCGACATCGCCGCCCAGTTCAACGAAGCCCTGCCCCACGCCCACGGCCTGATCGGCGTCGGCCGCAAGCTCGGCAAGGCCCAACTGGAAAACGCGGCGAAGCTGGAAGTGGTCTCCAGCGTGTCGGTCGGCTACGACAACTACGACCTGGCCTACTTCAACGAACGCGGGATCATGCTCACCAACACCCCGGACGTGCTCACCGAAAGCACCGCCGACCTGGCCTTCGCCCTGATCATGGCCAGCGCCCGCCGCGTCGCCGAACTCGACGCCTGGACCAAGGCCGGCCAGTGGCAGGCCAGCGTCGGCGCCCCGCTGTTCGGCTGCGACGTGCACGGCAAGACCCTGGGCATCGTCGGCATGGGCAACATCGGCGCCGCCGTGGCCCGGCGCGCACGCCTGGGCTTCAACATGCCGATCCTCTACAGCGGCAACAGCCGCAAGACCGCGCTGGAACAAGAGCTGGGCGCGCAGTTCCGCAGCCTGGATCAACTGCTCGCCGAAGCCGATTTCGTCTGCCTGGTGGTGCCGCTCAGCGACCAGACCCGCCACTTGATCAGCCACCGCGAACTGGCGCTGATGAAGCCGGGCGCGATCCTGGTCAACATTTCCCGAGGCCCGGTGGTGGACGAGCCGGCGCTGATCGAGGCGCTGCAGAACAACCGCATCCGCGGTGCGGGGCTGGACGTCTACGAAAAGGAACCGCTGGCCGAATCCCCGCTGTTCCAGCTGAAAAACGCCGTGACACTGCCGCACATCGGCTCGGCCACCCACGAAACCCGCGAGGCGATGGCCAACCGTGCGCTGGCCAACCTGCGCAGTGCGCTTATGGGCGAACGGCCGCAGGATCTGGTGAATCCGCAGGTCTGGAAAGGCTGACGGCCGCCGCCAGGGCCTGCGCGCAAGCGTCACGCCCTGGCATCACCGGCTCATCGGATGGGCAACTATCGATTTGAACCGAACAATGACCCACACAACTTGAAAATCACTCCTTCCCCTTTGCGATTTGCGCCCCGATAGACTTCCGCCCATCAGCCTTACTTATGAAAGGCACAATGAACGGAGAATAAAAAAGTGGGAACCCTTACAACCTCGCAAATCATCAGAAGAAGCAAAGTTGCCATAGTCTTCATGGTCGGTGCCTTTGGCGTGCTGATCGTCTTCAGCAACTTGACCGACTACCAGTCCAACTACATCTTCCTCGGCCATATCCTCAGCATGGACACCACCGGCAGCCACCTGACCTACCGGGCGATCACCTCGGACATGATGCACCACCGGATCTACTGGATGATCATGACGCTGGAGACCATATTCACGTCGTCCTGCCTGCTGGGCTGCTATCAACTTTTCCGACAGTTGAACGCCTCGCCGGAACAGTTTCACGAAGCCAAGAAATACGCCGTGCTCGGTTTCCTCGTGGCACTGTTCGTTTATTACTTTTGCCTTCAGGTAGTTGGCAACGAGTGGTTCGACATGGATCAGTCCAATGATTGGAACGCCATGATGTGGGCGCAAAGCATTGTCGACTTTCTGATACCGGCGTTGATCTATCTGGTATTGAAAGTCGACAGTTGAAGCGGCTGTTTCAATGCGCAGGCTTGGCGAACCCGACACTCACAGGCTTGGGTTTGCGAAACACCAGCACGTTGCCCAGCATCACCAGCACCAGGCCGGCCAGCGCCGGCGCCGTCCACTGGTAGCCTTCGGCAAACGCCGAGACGTTCAGCGCCACCACCGGGAACAGCACCGTGCAATAGGCGGCGCGTTCCGGGCCCATGCGGCCGACCAGCGTCAGGTAAGCGGTGAAGCCGATCACCGAGCCCGGGATCACCAGGTACAGCAGCGCGCCGATGTAGCGCGGCGTCCACTCCATGTCGAACGGGATGCCCTTGACCAGACACCACAGCGACAGCATCGCCGCGCCATAGGCCATGCCCCAGGCGTTGGTGGTCAGCGGTTTGAGGCCGGCCTTCTGCTGCAGGCTCGACAGCATGTTGCCCGCCGAGAAGCACAAGGTGCCGCACAGGGCCAGCCCCAGGCCGAGCAAGGTCTGCGGGCTGGCGTGGTGGCCGGCCAGTTCCGGCCAGAACAGCAGCCCCAGCCCGAACAGGCCGAGCCCGCCGCCCATCAGCACGTTGCGGGCGATCCGCTGGCCGAAGAACACCCGGGCGTTGAGGGCGTTCCACAGGGTCGCGGTGGAGAACACCACGGCGACCAGGCCGCTGGGGATCCATTGGCTGGCCGTCAAAAAGCACATGAAGTTGACGCAGAACAGGCACAGACCCTGCGCCACGCAGATCAGATGCCCGCGCCGGTTCATCGGTTGAAGGCGGCGGCTGAGCAGCAGCAGGACGAACAGCACCAGTGCCGCCAGGCCGAAGCGATAGACGATCGACACCGGGATCGCCACCACGCCCAATTGCCATTTCAAGGCAATCCAGGTGGTGCCCCAGATCAGCACGGTGAGCAGGTACAGCGAAAGGTTCATGGCGGACTCTCCTCGGTGGGCGTTCAGTGTCCGCCCCGCCCTTGACCGGCGCTTGCATAAACTTGCGCTTTTGTCCGGCGACGGGCTGGCAGCGCCGGCGCCACGGAGTAGGATGCAAGGCGTTGGAGAGAACCGAACATGGCCGCACTCGATACCCTGCAAGTCTTCAAAGCCCTCAGCCGCTCGCCGAACGCTCGCCTGGAGCACAGCGCCGAGCTCGGGGACGGCTTGTCCGCCGCGCTGTGGAGCAATCACCACGACGCCCAGGAATACGAGGCGCCCAGCCACCACACCCTGTCCTGCTACATCGCCGGCGGCACCGGCACCTTCCGCCGCGGCCAGCCCGGCAACAAGGGCGCACCGGACAAACTGTGCATCCTGCCGGCCGACCACGAGTCCGGCTGGGTGATCAACGGCGACATCCGCCTGGCCCACCTGTATTTCAGCGCCGAACAGTTCGCGTTGGGTTGCGTCACCCTGCTCGACCGCGAGCCACGGGAGATGCAGCTGCGCGAGCAGACCTTCCTGGACGATCCGCAGCAAGCCCTGCGCTTTCGGCAATTGCTCACCCTCGACTGGGACGAGCCCGGCGAGCGCCTGCTGACCAGCAGCCTGGCCCACGAACTGATCAGCCACACCTTGCTCAGCCAGGTCGGCGCGCGTTCTGGGCTGCGGCTCAAGGGCGGGCTGGCGCCGCATCAGCGGCGGCTGCTGGTGGGCTTCATCGACAGCCACCTGGGCGACCCCATCAGCCTCGGGCAACTGGCGGGGCTGTGCGCCTTGTCCGAATACCACTTTGCGCGGATGTTCCGCACCAGCTTCGGCCTGCCGCCGCACCAGTACGTGCTGGCGCGGCGCCTGGGCCGGGCACGGGAACTGCTGCGGGGGACAGGGTTGCCGCTGGGCGAGATCGCGCTGGCGTGCGGTTTCGCCAGCGCCAGCCACTTCACCAACCGGTTCCGCCAGGTGATCGGCGCAACGCCGGGTGAGTACCGTCAGGCGTTCTTGCGTTAGGCGGTGGAGGGCCGTTGCCTGAGCGAGCCTGCTCGCGATGAACGATGACGCGGTCGCGGATCAGAACTCCAGGGTGCTCGACAGCGAGATCTGCCGCGAATCCCCCATCGACACAAAGAACCGGCTCGCCGCCGAGGTGTAGTAGGTGCGATCGAACAGGTTCTTCACGTTGAGCTGGAACTTGACCTTCTGCCCGTCCAGTTGCGTGTCGTAGGTGGCGAAGGCATCGGCCACGGTGTAGCTCGGCAGTTCGAAGTCGTTCACCGCGTTGCCCGCCCGCTCGCCGACGTACCGCGCCCCGGCGCCGACCCGCAGCTGGTCGCCGCCGATCACGCTGCCGAAGTCGTACACCGCCGACAGCGACCCTGTGTTCTTCGCCACATTCTGCAGGCGGTTGCCTTGGTAGTCCGGGTCCTTGGTGACCTCGGCGTCGGTGTAGGCAAAGCTGCCGATCAGGCTCCAGCGGTCGTTCAGCTGACCGGTCAGGTCCACTTCCAGCCCCCGTGAGCGCACTTCGCCGGCGGCGCTGTAGATCGTGGTCGGGCCTTCGGCGTTGGCCACCAGCACGTTGCGCTTCTTGATGTCGAACAGCGCGACGTTGCCGGTGATGCGGCCCGGCATGTCAAGGCGCGCGCCCAGCTCCCAGGACTTGGCCTGTTCCGGCGCGATGCTGCCGTCGAGCACGGTGCTGCTGCCGCTCAGCGGGGCGATGGTCGAGTTGGGCTTGAACGATTCGGTGTAGCTGCCGTAGAACGACAGCGCGTCGGTGTAGCGGTACACCAGCCCGGCGCGCGGCACCCATTTCTGGCCGTTGCTGTCGGTGTTGGCCTTGAACGGCACGCCTTTGCCGGCGTACTGGTCGTAGGTCTGGAAGCGCCCGCCGGCCACCAGGATCCACTGGTCGTCGAGGTGGATCGAGTCCTGCACGAACGCCGAATCGCTGCGCAGCAGGTCGGTCTGGGCCGAGTCCGCCGGGCTGACGGTGGTGCCCGCGACCTCGCGGCCGTACACCGGGTCGACGTAGCTGAAGGTGCTCCGGCTTTTCTGGCGGATCAGGTCTTCGCGGTAGATCTTGCGGTACTCGTCGTCGACGCCGAACACCAGGTCGTGCTGCAGGCCCAGCACGTTGACCTTGCCTTCGAGGCTGGCGGTGGCGAAGCGGTCGGTGCTGATCGCGTTCTGGGTGCCGTCCATGCTGCGGGTCAGCGTGCCTTTCCTGGTGTCGATGGCGGTCACGCGCACTTGGCTGGCGTCGTAGGTCTCGCGGTTCCAGCTGTAGCCGAAGTGGGCTTTCCAGTCGTCGTTGAGCTCGTGGTCGGCCTCGAAGTGGTAGAGATCGGAGCGGCCTTCCATGTTGTTGAACGGCTCGTCCAGACGCTCGTTGCGCGAGATGTCCAGCGGGTGGTTGGTGCGCGGGTCGATCAGCGTGCCGCGGTCGAACGGGGTGAGGAATTCCCGGTGCTCGTAGGCGAACAGCAGCTTGGTGCGCTCGCCGAACCAGGCCAGCGACGGCGCGATGAGGGTTTCGCGGTGGGTGCCGAAGTTGCGCCAGTAGTCTTCGTCCTCATGGTCCAGCACCATGCGGTAGGCCAGGCCCGACTCGCCCAGCGCGCCGGTGCTGTCGAAGCCGCCGCCGCTGCCGTTCTTGCCGTCGCCGTAGGTGGAGCCGCGCAGGGTCAGGGCGTTGTACGGCGTCAGCTCCGGTTTCTTGCTGACCAGGTTGACCACCCCGCCCGGATCCTGAATCCCGTACAGCAGCGAGGCCGGCCCCTTGAGCACTTCGACCCGGTCCACCGTGGCGTTCATGCCGCGCCCCTGCACCAGCGGCATGCCGTCGCGCATGATCGAGCCGTTGCGGTTGTCGCCGAAGCCACGGGTCATCACCGAATCCTGGGTGCTGCCCAGGGTATTGCCCTGGGTGATGCCGCTGACGTTGGCCAGCGCGTCGTCGAGGTTGCGCGGCGCCTGGTCGCGGATGACCTGGGCCGGGATCACGTTGACGGTCTGGGGAATCTCCTGCAGCGACGCGGACGAGCGCATCACCGAGCTGGTGGCCGGCGGCTGGTAGCTCATCGGCTGGGCCGCCACCGAGGTGATGGTGGTGGCGCCGAGGTTCAGTGCGCCTTCGGTGGGCGCAGGCTCCAGCGCCAGGGTGTGGCTGTCGGTGCGGCGCAAGGTCATGCCGGAGCCGCTGAGCAGGCGTTGCAGGGCCTGTTCGGCGCTCATCCGGCCGTTGACCGCCGGCGCGGTGAGGCCGTAGGGCGCCTCATCGGTGTAGACCACGCTCTGCCCGGTGAGGCGGCTGAAGTCGCTCAAGGCCTGGGGCAGCGGCTTGGCCGCCAGGTTGAAACTGAACAACGGCTGCGCTTGGCTGCCGACGGCCTCGGCGGCCAGCGCCACACCCGAAGGCAGCAAGGCCAATGCCGAAAGACTCAATGCAGACACGCTGAACCACTGTTTGACCGAACCCGACTTTGCCCTGGACTTCATTGCTCATGACCTGTGTAGAACCGCAACGGATGCGAATGACTCGCAGTTTCTGTCACTACACGGTTGCTGCCCGGAATTACCTCACCGGTTTCTTGAAAATATTTTCTGAGAAGGTGTTGGCCGTGCTGCCGCCATCGCCAGCAGGCTGGCTCCCACCGTTTTTGGTGGTGTGCATAGATCTTGTGAACACCCGAGATACTTGTGGGAGCTGGCTTGCCAGCGATGGCGGTGGATCAGGCAACAGAGATGCGGGCATTACCGGCCTCAGCGCTGGCAAGCCAGCTCCCACAGGTTTTCCCGGCGCCCGCAAAATCCAGGTACACCGCTGAACCTGTAGGTGCTTGCCTGCAAGCGATGAGGCCGGTGGCTTCAGCGCAGGATGATCAGTTGCCCCAAGATCCGGTGCTGCTCGAACCCCAGCACCCCTTGCAGGGAGTCGAGCACCGCCTGCGGATCCTTGCCGGGAAAGCTGCCGCTGACCTTGCGCGCCGCCAGCCCGTCGTTGAGCAACAGGATCCGCCCGGGGTAGTAGCGCCGCAGGTCCTGCACCACGTCAGCCAGGCTCGCCTTGTAGTAGTTGAGCCAACCCTGACGCCAGGCCAGTTGCGCTTCGCTGTCCACCGCCCGCAGGGGCTGGGCGGTGCCGTTGGCGTAGGCCGTTTGCTGGCCGGCGGTGAGGATCTGCTGCGGCGCCTCCCCGCCTGCCGTCACGCCGACCCGCCCGGACAGCACCGTGACCTGCGCGCCATGGGGTTGCAGGCGCACTTCGAACTGGGTGCCGAGCACCCGCGCCTGGCCTTTTTCGGCGTCGACCACGAACGGCTCGCCGGTGTGGGTCACGCTGAAGAACCCGGCGCCCCGGCGCAGCTGCACATGCCGTTCGCCCTGGCTGAAATCCACGGCGATGGCGCTGTCGGCGTCCAGGGTCACTTGCGATTGGTCGGCCAGCGTCACCGTGCGGATCTCACCGGGGGCCGAGACATAATCCGCGCCCAGGTCATCGACCCAACGCTGCGGCTGCCAACCGCTGCCCAGGCCGACCATCAGCACCAGGCACGCGGCCAGCGCCAGCGCGGGGGCCCAACGCCGCAGCGGCGCACGGCGCGGGCGGTCCATGGCGTCGAGATAGCCCTGCAGCGCCAGCGCCTCCTCATCGGCCAGCGTACGCGCCGGCCCCTCGCTCATTTCCCAGACCACCTGCGCCCGGGCATAGGCCTCGGCGTGGGCGGGGTCGGCGCGCAGCCACTGGCTGAACGTGAGTGGGTCGCCGGTGCTGGGGCGGTCATGCAGCAGGCTCAGCCAGGCAAGGGCCGTCTGTTCCTGCTCGGGCGTCGGCGTGACGCGGTCGTTGGGGTTCACGGTGCATTCCCTGGCGTGCGTGGCGCGGGTTCGCGCAGGCTGGCCTTGCAGGCCTCGAGGGCGCGCATCATATGTTTTTCCACGGCGCTTTGGGACAGGCCCATGGCTTTGGCGATCTCGGCGTACTTGCGCCCGTGGATGCGGTTGAGCAAGAAGATCTGCCGGGTGCGCTCGGGCAAGGCGCGCAACGCCGCCTCGACATGGCGCAGGTCGTTGCCCGCCTCCAGCGCCGCCTGGGGCTCGCTGCCGGTCGCCTCTTCCGGCTGCCAGCCTTCGCTGTGCCGCAGCCGCGCGCCCTCGCTGCGCAGATGGTCGATGGCGATGTTGCCGGCGCAACGCAGCAGGTAGGTGCTCAGCTCCTCGACCTGCACCAGGGGCCGGCGCCAGAACCGCAGGAACAGATCCTGCACCAGGTCTGCCGCCGTGGCCCGGCAGCCGACGCGCCGGTTCACCAGCGCTTCCATCTGCGAACGCTGGGACAGGAACACCTGAAGAAAATGCGCACGCGCCCCGCGCGGCTCATCGTCGCGGGACTCCGGCGGCAGGCTGACCAGCATCTCAGCTCAGACCCCAGACGGCGGCCGGGCTGGCGAGCAGGCCGAAGGCGGCCAGCGCCAACGCCAAACGCGGGCGATAAGGCAGAAGAAACACCAGCGCCAACCCACTGGCCATCAGCACGGCGAACCAGTCCACCAGGCCGAAGCCCCAGCCCTTGCCGGCCACCGCCGACCAGAGCGACAGGCCCAGCAGCCCCCAGCCGGCGAGCTTCAGGCCCCGGCGGCGGCGCAAGGACGGTTTGCGGCCGAGCAGATCGTCATGGTGACGCGCCATCGACAGGCACAGGGCCGTGAAGCCGCCGTAGCACAGCAGGAACGTCGCCAGCATTCAGTGCGCCCCCGGTTCGAGGACGGCCGGGCGCACCGTCTCGCGACGGGGCCGGCCGGCCTTCGCGGCGAGCCCGACGCGTTGCGTTTTCCTGGCGGCCCAGGCCAGGAACAGGCCGGCGACCAGGCAGGTGAGGTCGAACCCGACCAGCGTCCAGTCGCCCTGCTCCAGCGCGGCAATCTGGTAACGGCCGGCGGTGCCCCAATCGAGCAGCGGCAGCGCGGCGAACAGCACGGCGGCCGCGCTCAATTGCTCGACCCAGGCCTGGCGCCCGCAACGCAGCGCCGCATGCGCCACACTCAAACCCCAGACGATGAAGAAGGCATTCACTTCCCAGCCGGCCCTGGCGGGCAGATCCAGCGGCAACGCCCGGTTGGCCCAGAAGAACGCCGCCACCGCCGTCACCAGACCGGCCATGCCGGCGATGTTCAGCACCTCCACCAGCCGCAGCCCGAACGGCGCGGTGCCCTTCTTGGCATGCTGGAGTTGGCGCTTGCCGAACCAGATCATCAGCCCGGTGCCGATCATCGCCGTGCCCGCCAGTCCGCAGAAAAAGTACAGCCAGCGCAGCGGCGCCCCGGCGAACCGGCCCATGTGCAGGCCGTAGAAGCCGCCGGCGACCGCCATCGGCAGCGACTGCTCCGGCGTCTGGCCGAGCAGTTGCCCGGTGACGCCGTTGAAGCTCAGCTCACGCCCATAGTCATACACCACGCGGTCGCGGCTGGAGCGCGTCATCACCACGGCGGCGTTCGCATCGCCGGGGTTGTCCACCGTCACCCGCGCCACCTGCCCGCCCGGCCAATATTCGCCGGCCCGGGCCAGCAGCGGCGCCAGCGCTGGCAGCGTGGCCGGCTGGCCGGCGTGTTCGGGGAGCGGCACCTGCGGAAACACCTCTTGGTAAAACGCGCTGACGTCCTTGCCGTAGGTGGCCAGGATGCTGGCCGGCATCACCATCGACATGAAGATCACCAGGCTGCTGTAGGTGATCATCAGATGGAACGGCAGCACCAGCACGCCCACCGCGTTATGGCCGTCGAGCCACGAGCGCTGGCCCTTGCGCGGGCGGAAGGTGAAGAAGTCCTTGAAGATTTTCTTGTGGGTGACGATGCCGGTGATCAGGGCGATGAACATCACCATGGCTGCGGCGGTCGCCAGCCAGCGGCCCCAGGGATAGGGCATCTGCAGCTGAAAGTGGAAACGGTAGAAGAACTCGCCGCCCGCGCTCTCCCGGGGCTGCACGGCGGCACCGGTCTGCGCGTCCAGGGTCGCCCGGGTGAAACGGCCGCGCTCGCCGGGAGCCGCCGGCGCCTGTTGCCAGCGCACAGTCAGGCCGGGATCCCGGGCGTCGGGCAGATCGATCACCCAGCGCGAGGCGTCGGCGGCGTGGCGTTGCAGGTAGTGCTGGGCCTGGGTCAGGCTCGCCTCGGCGTTGAGCGCGCGCACGGGGATTTCCGGCTGCATCCAGCGGCTGGTCTCGTCCTTGAAGTAGGCCAGGGTGCCGGTCAGGAAAATCGCGAACAGCAGCCAGCCGAACACCAGGCCGCTCCAAGTGTGCAGCCAGGCCATCGACTGCCGGAAACCTTCCTTCATACGTAGCCCAGGCCCCGGGCCACGCCGGTGACGGTCGCCAGGATCACGCTCGGCGCCAGCAGCCCGACCCATGCCGACCACGCCGTGCGGCAGGCGAAGCACCAGAGCACGGCCACCAGGTAGACGAGGAACGAGACGGTCATGCCGGTCACCACGGCTTCGCCGCGCTCCAGCGGCAGCCACAACGTCAGCGTGACGCTGGCCAGCGCCGCGACCAGATAGCCGCCCAACACCGCCGCCAACACCCTGGAGGTGACGGCCAGACGATAGGACATGGGAAGTGCGGCGAATTTGCCTTTCATGTTTCGACCCTGAAACGAAAACGTCCGACCGAAAGGCCGGATCAATGGCGAGCAATATTAATGATAAATATTCTCATGTGCAAAGGAGGTCGATTTCCGTGTGGCGGACTTCAGTCGTCCGACAGGGTGATTGCACATGGACGGGATCGGGGCTGCTGCGCTTCCCAGCCGCAGCAACCGCCCTCGCCACGGTTCATGGCCAGGCAGCCGTTTGCCCTGACAGACAGGGCAAAAAAAACGGGCCTGCAATCGCAGGCCCGTTTTCGTTGGGTGGATAGGTGAATCAGCGGATCAGCCGTTGATCGCTGCCTGTTCGTTCTCCAGGAATTCTTCCTCCAGCAGCCGGTCGGCATGGGTGCCGCGTTCGAGCCTCACCACATTGGCGCGTTTGGCCCGCAGCTTGCCGTACAGGTGCTCCAGTGCATGTTCCAGTTTGGTGCTGGCCCCTTCGATCGCCTGTTCCAGCGTATCGGCTTTGTGGGTCACGGAAATCGGTTGATGGCCTTTTGGCCGCGCTTCCAGTTGGCAGCGCATGTCATGGGGACCGGGCTTGTCGCCGTTCTCGTCGCCCAGATGGACTTCGACGCGGGTCAGGTCTTCCTCATAACGTTCGAGCGTGCTCTCAATGGTTGTACGTACCCACTCCTCCAGTCGCTTGCTGCTTTGAACATGGTTGTCGCTGTTGACTTGGATTTGCATAGTTCATCCCTTATTTCAGCTTGCTCTCAAGAGGCCCGGAACAGGATTTCCGTGACCTCTTGATGACAACAATCGGCCCGTGCGCCGAACATTTCAACCCCCTGAAAAAGATAAATATCCGTACGCAAAAAAAGCCGGACAACGGGCAAAAGCACTGGTATGGTCGGGAATTGCCTCGACCCGCCTTGCTGAAAAATCCGGTCACAAACTCCCGTCGCTCAACGGGTGCAGGCCCCGGAAAATGCCCGCCTCCTCCACCAGCCAGTCATGCACCGCACGCACGCCCGGATGGCTCAGCGCCCCCGGCGCGTAGAGCAGCACATAACGTTTGTGGTTGGGCACCGACTGGCCGAACGGCACGATCAGCGTGCCCCGCTCCAGCTCGTCGTTGAGCAAGGTGCGCCGGGCGATGGCCACCCCCATACCGGCGATGGCCGCCTCGATGGTCAGGTGGTTGCGGTTGAACGTATGCCCCCGCCTCACATCGGCGCCCTCGAAGCCGATCGCGTCGAGGTAGAACTCCCATTCCGCGTATTCGTAGCTGCCGCGCCAGGCGGTGATGTCGTGCAGCAGCGGAAAATGCACCAGGTCCGCCGGACCGTGCAGCGGCGGCCGCCCGCGCAGCAGGCCCGGCGCGCACACCGGAAAGATCTGCTCGTCGAGCAGGGCTGTGGACAACAGCCCCGGATAGCTGCCGTCGTTCAGGTCGATGGCCAGGTCGAAATCCCCCTCGTGCAGCGGCACGCTGCTGTCCTCCGCCACCAGCCGCAGCTGGATGTCCGGGTAGCGCTGCTGCAGGCGCGGCAGGCGCGGCGTCAGCCATTTGCTGAGGAACGAAGGAATCGAGCGCACCCGCAGGATCCCGCTGATCATGCCCGCATCGAGCCGCCGCAACTCCGCGTCGATGCTGCCGTAGGCCTCGTTGACCGTCATCGCCAGCCGCTGGCCCTCGGCGCTGAGCTCCACGCCCCGGGCCCGGCGATGGAACAGGCGCAGTCCCAGGCGTTCCTCCAGTTGGCGGATCTGCTGGCTCACCGCCCCCGGGGTGATGTGCAGTTCCTCGGCGCAACGGGTGAACGACAGGTGCCGGGCGGCACAGGAAAACACCTGCAGCCAGACGTAAGTCTGGGCATGCAATTGACGACTCATGGTTTAGTCCTGCTAAAGGCTTTCTTAGGAAGTTTCGTTGGTCACGTTGAACCTAGGTAGGCAGTATCGCCGACATTGCGCTTGTCCTACAAAAAATGGCAGCGATTCCTACTCCATTGCTTGTAAGGGTTTAGCATGGCTATCAGTGTTTTCGATCTGTTCAAAGTCGGCATCGGTCCGTCCAGTTCCCATACCGTCGGCCCGATGCGCGCCGCCGCGACCTTCGTCCAGGCCCTGACCGACCGCCGTCTGCTCAACGATGTCGAGCGTGTGGAAGTGCGCCTCTACGGCTCGCTGTCCGCCACCGGCGTCGGCCACGCCACCGACCGCGCCAGCGTCATGGGCCTGATGGGCGAATGGCCGGACAGCATCGACCCGACCACCATCGAACCGCGCATCCAGCGGCTGCGCGAGACCGGCCAACTGCCCCTCGCCGGCCAACGGTCGATCGCCTTCAACTGGCAACACGATCTCCTGCTGCTGGACGAGAGCCTGCCCTACCACCCCAACGCCATGTCGCTGACAGCCTTTGCCGCGACGGGCGAGCTGTTCAGCCAAACGTACTATTCGGTGGGCGGCGGTTTCATCGTCGAAGCAGCCGAAGTCGAGTCCGGCGCGGCGGCGGCCGGCGAGGTGACCCTGCCCTACGACTTTTCCAGCGCCGTCGAACTGCTGGCCCTGTGCAAGCAGCACAACCTGCGGGTGTCCGAGCTGATGATGGCCAACGAACGGGCCTGGCGCAGCGACGCCGAGATCCGCCAGGGCCTGCTGCACATCTGGTCGGTGATGCGCGAATGCGTCGAGCAAGGGCTGAGCCACGAAGGCGTGCTGCCCGGCGGCCTGAACGTGCCCCGCCGCGCGGCGAAACTGCACCGCAGCCTGCTGGAGATCGGCAAGCCCAACGTGATCAGCTCGACGCTGTCGGCGATGGAATGGGTCAACCTGTTCGCCCTCGCCGTCAACGAAGAGAACGCCGCCGGCGGGCGCATGGTCACCGCGCCCACCAACGGCGCGGCGGGGATCATTCCCGCGGTCCTGCACTATTTCATGAAATTCAATCCGCAGGCGTCGGACGACGACGTGGTCGCGTTCTTCCTGGGGGCCGCCGCCGTCGGCATCCTGTGCAAGAAAAACGCTTCGATCTCCGGCGCCGAAGTCGGCTGCCAGGGCGAAGTGGGCTCGGCCTGCGCCATGGCCGCCGCAGGCCTGGCCGAAGTGCTCGGCGCCACCCCGGAGCAACTGGAGAACGCCGCCGAAATCGGCCTGGAGCACAACCTCGGCCTGACCTGCGACCCGGTCGGCGGCCTGGTGCAGGTGCCGTGCATCGAGCGCAACGCCATCGCCGCCGTGAAGGCGATCAACGCCACGCAGATGGCCCTGCGCGGCGACGGCAAACACTTCATTTCCCTCGACCGGGTGATCCGCACCATGCGCGACACCGGCGCCGACATGCATGACAAATACAAAGAGACTTCACGGGGCGGCCTGGCCGTGAGCTGGGTGGAGTGCTGACGCGCCTTTCCTGACCGCCCCGGCCGGCCGCCTCGCGCGGCCGGCCAACCGTGAGCCCGAGCAAGAATAATAACGAGGCAAAAACGATGACCGATGTACGTACACCCGCTGCCGAAAACCCCTCCGCAGACCTTACCCGCGTCAACGACGCCACCCGCCAGGGCTGGAGCAAGGCCGACACCACCTGGATGCTGGGCCTGTACGGCACGGCGATCGGCGCCGGCACGCTGTTCCTGCCGATCAACGCCGGCGTCGGCGGTTTCTGGCCGATGCTGATCCTGGCGTTGCTGGCCTTCCCGATGACGTTCTTCGCCCACCGCGGCCTGACCCGCTTCGTGCTGTCGGGACGCTCCGGCGACATCACCGAAGTGGTGGAAGAACACTTCGGCACCGGGGCCGGCAAACTGATCACCCTTCTGTACTTCTTCGCGATCTTCCCGATCCTGCTGGTGTACAGCGTGGCGCTGACCAACACCCTGAGCAGCTTCCTCGAACACCAGCTGCACATCGCCCCGCCACCGCGCGCGGTGCTGTCGCTGGCGTTGATCCTGGGCCTGATGGCCATCGTGCGCTGCGGCCAGGGCGTGATCGTCAAGGCCATGAGCGTGCTGGTCTATCCGTTCGTCGCCGCGTTGCTGCTGCTGGGCCTGAGCCTGATCCCGAACTGGAACGGCGCGTTCTTCGCCAGCGCCCAGGACGCCATGCCGATGTCGGTGTTCCTCAAGACCCTGTGGCTGGCGATCCCGGTGATGGTGTTCTCGTTCAACCACTCGCCGATCATTTCCGCCTTCGCCCTCGACCAGAAGCAGCGCTACGGCGCCCAGGCCGAACGCAAGAGCAGCGGCATCCTGGCCATGGCCCACGGCATGATGGTGGTGACGGTGATGTTCTTCTGCTTCAGCTGCGTGCTGGCGCTGTCGCCGGCGGACCTGGCGGCGGCCAAGGCGCAGAACATCTCGATCCTGTCGTACCTGGCCAACCACTTCCAGACCCCGGTCATCGCTTACGCCGCGCCGCTGATTGCGCTGGTGGCGATCACCAAGTCCTTCCTCGGCCACTACATCGGCGCCAGCGAAGGCTTCCAGGGCATGATCGTCAAGAGCCTGCGCGGACGCGGCCGGGCGGTGTCGGCCGGTTGGCTGAACCGCGCGACCGCACTGTTCATGATCCTCAGCTGCTGGGCCGTGGCGACGTTCAACCCGAGCATCCTGGGAATGATCGAAACCCTCGGGGGGCCGGTGATCGCCTGCCTGCTGTTCCTGATGCCGATGTACGCCATCCGCCGCGTGCCGGCCTTGCGCCCGTACTCGGGCCAGGCCTCGAACGTGTTCGTGGTGCTGGTCGGCCTGATTGCACTGTCGGCGATCATCTTTTCGTTCCTGACCTGAAACGGGCCACCCAAAAAGAAGGCGAGCCCCGGGCTCGCCTTCTTTTTGCCCGCAAACCGCGTTCGGCACGCGTTCCGGCATGTCCCTTGCTACCGCCCTTGCGCTGCAAACGGACTTTGCAAACGCAAGCGAGCGACAGGCCGACGGTCTGGCCGGGCGAACCAACCCGACCCCGGCCGGTCAACAACTGCACGTTCAATCAGGCGGTGACGCATCATGGACAATCCTTTTCAGATCATTACCGATGCCTTCGCGCCGGACTATCAGATCAACCTGAGCATTCAGGGCCTGGACGGCAGCATCATGCTGACCCTCTCCAAAAACGGCCGGGTCGCGGCCAAGCGCATGATCAGCGCCGAGCAGCGCAACGACCCCAAACGCCTCGCGCGTCTGGTGCAGAGCATTCAGTTCGGCATCGCCATCGAGCAGGGCCACAGCGCCCTGGCCATCCTCGAAGCGATGACCCACGGCGACGCCCTGCCTGCGCCGCCGCCCCGCAGCAATGGCCCGGCGCGGCCGGCGAGCCGGCTTTAGAGCTCGCCCTTCTCGACTTCCGGATGTTCGCCGGAACCCGCGCCGGTCTTGCGGTGCGGGTGCTCGATCTTCACCGACGGGAACTGCGAAGAGGCGTAGCGCACCACCAGGATCGAGAACGCCAGCAGCAGGATCCCGCCGCACAGGTAGATGATGCCCATGTCCGGCGGGTTGTGGTGCGAGACGTTGGAGATCAGCAACCGGGTCAGCGCGGTGATCGCCACGTAGATCAGGAAACGCACCGGCATGTGGTTGGTCTTGAAGTAAATCCCGACCATCGCCCCCAGTTCCAGGTAGATGAACAGCAGCAGGATGTCGTCGATCTTGATGTGCCCCTCTTCGACCATCGTCAGAAACTCCATCACCGCCGCCCAGGCGGTTACCGCGCCGATGGCGAACAGCGCCAGGTAGTGGAACGTCTCGACGAACAGGTTGCCCAGGGACTCGGCCAGTTGATGCACGTTCTGCCGCAGTTTTTCGGCCCAGTTGATTTTCACGGTGAAGGTTCCTTAGCCCGGTACGAGCGGATGATGCGGGGTCGACATGACGGTTTTTCTGCACGCGGCCCCAGCCATGCAGAAACAGGGCCACGCATCATGGCGAGCGGCGGGCAAACCCGCGCCGTGGCGTTTGGTCGCACCGGGCCTGGCCGAGGCGAAAGGCGTGGCGGGAAGAGGAAAATGGGGAGGGCCGAACATTGCGCCGCGCACGGCAAACATGTGCAGCGAACTTGAACCGGCGTTCGGCGCAACACCGGTTCCCATTACAAATATTTACAGAGAAACGGGCCTGATTAATTGTGAAGCTGTAACTTCATCCGGCTTACGGTTACATGACATCCGACAGCCAATACGATTACGGCATAAGTTTATTCAATAAAAAACTGATCAAGCGTCCAATACTTAGTTTCGCCATGCACCGATATGACGCAGAGGGAAGATCACACTATCGGCGCTGCCATAAAACTGTGCGGCACTTAACATTAGTTCCATAACAATCCCATGAGCGAGGCCTTGACCGCCGCCGCGATCTTGTTCTGGCAACCCAGCTTCTTGAGGCAGTGGTTGATGTGGAAATTGACCGTTCGCTTGGAGATGCCGAGGATGATGGACACGTCGTCCGACGACTTGCCGTCGGCGGTCCACTGCAGGATTTCCTTCTCCCGCTGCGACAGTTCGATGGGCACCGGCTGCACCGATTCGGCGCCCAAAAGCTGCAGCCGGGTGAGGCCCAGGTGGGTGATCTGCGCCAGCCAGGACAGCTCGGCCTGCTTGGTCTGAAGCTCTAGCGCGCTGATCGGCTGGCTGCCCCGGGCGAATGTCACCAGCCCCTGGGCCTCGCTGTTGAGCAGCGTTTGCCCCCACCCTTCCGAGAGCCCGTGGCTGTGCGCCTCCTGCCAGAAATCCGGCGCCCGGGCCTTGAGTTCGGCGTCCCACAGCACCGGCTTCACGCTTCTGAGCGCGCGGATGACGTACGGGTCGATCTCCAGGTAACGATTGTCCGAATAGGCAGCCTGCCAGGCGGGCGAATAGTTGTTGACGAGAAAAAGACGGGGTTTGGTGATCGGGAAAAGTCTTCTGGAACCATACGCCAGATAATCGAATTCCAACTGTCGGGCCACGCTGGTTAGATTGTCGAACAATACTTCGACATCCGTGGCGGACATAGCCTTTTCCAACAGTTCAGCCTGCCAGTGCGACATAGAGATTCCTTTCTCATACTTATTGCAAGCGGCTTCGTGCCGGCGCCCATAACATATTTCAAAATATTGCGATAGCTGTCAAGGGTGACAGGTAGTTCGTGAACTCGCTGTGCCTTCTAATTAACTCCAGCCCAATCACTAAAAGGAAACTGTGATGGATTACTTGTCCGGACGTTACGACCAATTGACGCCCGCCGGGCGTCAGCGCCTGGCGCACTATCGGTATCAGGTGTTTGTGGAACGGCTCGGCTGGGACTTGTCGACGCCCGCCGACTTCGAGTTCGACCAGTTCGACCACAGCGGCACCCACTACATCGTCGCCGAAGAGGAGGACGGCAACATCAAGGGCTGTGCCCGCCTGTTGCCCACCACCCAGCCGTACCTGCTGAGCGAGGTGTTCACCTCGTTGCTGGACGATGTGCCCGCACCGAGCCGGGACGACATCTGGGAGCTGTCGCGCTTCACCTCCCTGGACCTGGACACCCAGACCGGCCGGGACGAACAGATGATGTCCGACGAGAACACCGTGGGCCTGTTCATGGCCACCTTGGACTACGCCCGCACCTGCGGCGTTTCCCAATTGGTGTCGGTGTCCCCGCTTGCCGTCGGGCGCCTGCTGCGGCGCGGCGGCATCGACTTCAAATGGCTGGCGCCGCCCCGGGCGGTCGACAACCGGATCCTGGGCGCCTGCTGCATCACGGTGCAGTGAGGCCCCGAGTCAACAAGAAACCCAGCAAGCCGCTGTAACGAGCCCAACGGTTCCTGTCGGTGTGGATCGAACTTGCGACATGGATAGCAACTGCCGAAAACCTACGTTCAACACTGAGGGATGATCATGATCGACATGGAAAGGAAAGTCGCAAAGGACATCGTGCACAAGGGCCACGATGACGACGTGCTGATATACGACGCCCGCCACCTGCTGCCGGCCTGGCTGGATGCCGGGATCGTCGCACGGGCGAACCTGGGGCCGGCGCAGAGCGAGGCCGTGGACCTGGCGTACCGCGCCGACAGCGACCGGCTGGTGCTGCGCTCGCTGCCGACGGTGGTCGGCCTGGACGAGCTGGAGCAGGCCGGCCTGTCGGCGGAACTCCCGGAGCTGCTGCTCCATTACGAGAAGGCCACCGACCACCTGATCCTGACGGGCGTCTGGATACCGGAAAGCACCGAAGCCAAACTGGCGCAGTTGCCGGGCTGCGAGGCGCCGCTGGACGTCGGCCAGAAGCGGCGGGTGCATGACGTGCTCAAGCAGCTGGACGGCTGTCCGCAGCAAGGCTTGCAGTGCTTCACCCTGTTCAACGACACCGCCAACTACTTCTTCTACCGCAAGCACCACGAGCACGTGCCCGGCCTGATGCTGATCGAAGTCGCCCGGCAGGCCATGTACGCGCACTTCTACGAGCACAGCGGCTATGCCCGGGGCGAGGTGTCGATCTCCATCGTCGACCTGATATCCAGCTTCCCCCGCTACACCGAGTCGTCCTTCCAGGTCGACGTGCTGGTGGGCGACTACGACGGGCTCGCGCCGGCCCGGGCGCGCAAGGTCGACAAGCGCGCGCGGTTCTACCAGCGCGGCGAACTGGTGGCCGACATCCGGCTCCACGGCGAAGTCATCAAGATGCCCGTGTTCAAACGCATGCGGAACATCCAAATCGACCCGTCCCTGTGGTTCCGGCCGCTCAAGGGCATCCGCCAGGAAGTGCTGGTGCGCCTGGAGTCCGGCCGCCACCTGACCGGACGCCTGGAGCTGCTGTCGATGGGCGGCCTGCAAGTGCGCAGCGACAGCCCGATCGACGCTCCCGCACAGGGCCACGCGTACCTGTACCTGGAAAACGAAGGCATGGTCTGCCTGCCGGTGCAGACCGTCAGGGCCCACGCGGCCTCGACGGACGGACTGCTGCGGCTGCAGCTGGCGGAGCTGGATTCCCAGCTGCGGTTCAAGTGGCGGGAGGTGCTCAAGCAGTTCACCTACTTCTCCCATGAGGAAACCGTGGCGCCCGCCGAGTTCGGGCAACCGCTGTGGATGAACCTGAACCCGACGTCGGCGATGCCCGAGCAGAGGACAGAGCCATGACCGTCCACTACCCCAACGTGCTAGAACCGCTGCACCTGAAGGGCGGGCTGACGCTGCGCAACCGGCTGTTCTTCGCCTCGATGGGCGTGGACCTGGCCGACCGCAGCGGCTGCGTGACGCCCGCCATGGTCGAGTTCTACCAGGGCATCATGGAGGGCGGCTGCTCGATGGCGTTCCTGTGCAACGCCACGGTGTCGCCCCAGTCGCGCCTGCAAAGCACCGGCCTGGCCCTGTTCGAGCCGCACCAGGGCGAATCGCTCAAGGCCATGTTCGAGATGGCCGAACGCGTCGGCACTCCGGTGGGTGTCCAGCTCCAGCACTACGGCGGCCAGGGCACCACGACCAACACCGGGGTGCCCGTGCTGACGCCCAGCGGCGTGCCTTGTCCGCGGGTGTCCAAGCTCGATCCGGATTACCGGGTGCGGGTCATGGACGAAGCGGACATCGCCCAGGTGATCGAGCAGTTCGCCCACTCGGCCTGGCTGGCCTGGATCAACGGTGCGCAATTGGTGCAGTTGCAGGCGTCCAACGGCTACCTGCTGAGCAGCTTCCTGTCGCCCCACACCAACAAGCGCACGGACCGCTACGGCGGCAACCAGGAAAACCGCGCGCGCCTGCTGCTCGACGTGGTCCGCGCCATCCGCGAGCGCACCCAGGGCAAGCTGATCGTCACCATCCGGCTGGGCATCGACGACCAGTTGGGTGACGAGGGCCTGCAATACCCGGACATCAAGGAAACCGTCCAGGCCCTCTGCCAGGCCGGCGTGGCGGCGCTGGAATGCTCGATGTGCATCGGCGCGACCTTCGGCCAGTTGATCCATCACTCCTCGGCCATGGACGACTACCTGCAGGCCGGGGTCAAGGCGATCAGGGCCGTGTCGACGGTGCCGGTGGGCTACGCCGGGTTCACCGACGGCCTGGACAAGGCCGAACGCCTGCTGGGCGAAGGCGTGTGCGACTGGGTGGGGATGTCCCGCGCGCTGTTCGCCGACAACGACCTGATCAACAAGACCCTGCAGGGCCGTTCGGCCGAGATCCACAGATGCCGCTGGGACAGCCAGTGCTTCAGCGACAAGAGCAATCCGCGCCTGGACCGGGTGTATTGCTGCGTGAACCCCAAATACTTGAGGCCTTCGTTGGCATAAGGACGTGACCATGTACGACTTCACAGCAAAAGTGTGCCTGGTGACAGGCGGGACCAGCGGGATCGGCGAAGCCGTCAGCGAACGCCTGATCAAGGCCGGCGCCGAAGTGATCGTGTTCGGCCGGGACGAGGAAAAGGGGGCGCAGGTGGCGGACCGGCTGGGCGAGCGTTGCCGCTTCATCCCGTGCGACGTCGCCGACCCGGCGCAGGTCGAACAGGCCTTCGGGCGCATCCGCACCCTCTACGGCCGGCTCGACTGCGCCTTCAACAACGCCGGCGTGACGGCCCGCTACGGCGCCGTGGCGGAGTCGTGCCCGGACGACTGGGCGAAAGTGATGAGCATCAACGTCAACGGCACCTACCACAGCCTGCGCCATGAACTGCGGCTGATGCTCGACCAGGGCCGGGGCTCCATCGTCAATACGTCGTCCTGCGCCGGCGTGGTGCCGATCGGCGGCCAGGTGGCCTATGTCGCCAGCAAGCAGGCGATCAACGGCATGACGCAGGTGGCGTCCATCGAAAACGCCCGGCTGGCGGACGGCGGGTGCATCCGCGTCAACGCGGTGGCCCCCGGCCCGATCCTCGGCGGCATGAACAGCGAGGCCCGCCTGCAGGCCGCGCCGGAGAACACCCAGCGCAAGATCAACGTCACCTCCATGAAGCGCTTCGGCACCGCCGACGAAGTGGCGAACGCGGTGCTCTGGCTGCTCAGCGACCAGTCGTCCTACGTCACCGGCGTGATCATGCCCATCGACGGAGGGTACGCCAGCGGCAAGTTCTGACCCGGCCCCTTCCTGCCCGACGACCCGCCCACGGCGGGTCGTTGCGTTTGCGCCCGGGAAAATCACCGGATCCGGTCTACATTGAAAAGCCACTACCCAAAGCGAAGGGATTCGCCTATCCTTTTCGCTGTATATAGATACAGTACAACCAACGTGAAGGCATGTGAGGTGGTGAATGGCCGTCGAAGTGGTATACCGCAGCAGCCGAGACCTGGAGCGCTTGTTCATGGATAAAGCCGAAGCTGACCGTCATGACAAGATGCTCGAACTGGCGGAACTGCTGTCCGAAGTGTTGCAGAAGGCCGTTCCGTCGTTGAACGAGCAGCAAGTGGAAGAAGTCGGGATCTACATGGCGAAGAACCGCGACGTGTTCGCCAAGGCGTTCAAGAGCCAGCCCGATGCGCTGTCGGAACTGATCAACGCGCCGGCGGCGCCCGCCGGGAAAGCCCCGGAGGCCGAACCGAGCGAAGCGGCCGAACCGGTGGAGACGCCGGCCAAGCCGGTCAAGGCAGCGAAGGCCGCCAAGTAACCGCAGCCCGAATTGAACAAGGCCCCCGGACCGAACGGTCCGGGGGCCTTTTCATGTCCGGGCAAACCCAAGCTTCAACGGTAGAGCACCCTTTCCGCCAGTTCGTCGGCCACCCGCGCCGGGGAGCGCTTTTCCGCCTGGGCGTGGGCGAACACTTCGGTCAGCCGCGAACTGATCTTCGACAGGTGCGCGGTGATGGTGGGCAATTCCTCGCCCCGGTGCTTGAGCGAGACGTAGATCAGCCCGCCGGCGTTGATCACGTAGTCGGGCGCGTACAGGATGCCCCGCCGCTCCAGCTGGTCGGCCATGTCCAGGTGCGACAACTGGTTGTTCGCCGAGCCCGCCACCGCCGAACAGCGCAGCTGCGGCACGGTGTGGCTGTTGAGCACGCCGCCCAGGCCGCACGGCGCGAGGATGTCGCACGGGGTGCTGAGCAGCGCGTCGTTGGCGATCGGATGGGCGTTGAGCTGCTCCATCGCCAACTGCACCTTGCCGTGGTCGATGTCGCTGACCAGCAGCTCCGCACCGGCGGCGTGCAGTTGCTCGGCCAGGGCGAAGCCGACATTGCCCAGCCCCTGGATCGCCACACGCAGGCCTTCGAGGTTGTCGCTGCCCAGCCGCGCCATGGCCGTGGCGCGGATGCCGGTGAACACGCCCATCGCGGCATGGGGCGCCGGGTCGCCGGCGGACGTGGTGCTGGTGACGTGCTGGGTGTGCTGGGCGATGCAGTCCATGTCCGCCACCGACGTGCCGCTGTCGATGGCAGTGATGTAGCGGCCGTCCAACTGATCGATGCAGCGGCCGAAGGCCTCGAACAGCGCGGCGCGGTTTTCCACATGGGCCGGCCGCACGATGACGGCCACGCCCCCGCCCTGGGCCAGGCCGGCCAGGGCGGCCTTGTAACTCATGCCCCGGGCCAGGCGCACGGCGTCCTCGACCGCGGACTCGTCGTTGGGGTAGGCCAAGTAACGGCACCCGCCCAAGGCAGGCCCCAGGCGGCTGTTGTGGATGGCAATCACCGCCTTCAACCCGGATTGCGGGTCGACGCTGAGGTGCAGCGATTCCAGGCGAGTGCTTTGCATGAGAGCGAACATCGACGGGCTCCCGAATCACTTGCGGTAGTCGCCAGTATAGGCTTGCGCCTGAAAATTGCTGAAGCGCGCCGGAATAAGCGCAGGCGTGCGCCGATGCTTCGCGGCATAACCCGGCGCCAGAGCGGCGGCGCACTGGACGAATGGCGAGGACGGGGCTACAACGAGGCATCCGACGGAGATTGTGATGAACCCGCGCCAACGTTTCTTCGACTGCCTGTACCGTTCGCCGCCCGCGCTGTTCGAAGCCGCGCTGTGGATCGCGGCCGAACACGACAACGGCGTCGATCCCCAAGCACTGCTGCGGGACTTCAGGGAGCTGCAGCAAAAGGTCGGCGCCGGCCTGCCGATGCTGCCGGCCGGCGAACTGGCACAGCCGCTGCTGCGGCGGATGAACGACCTGGGATTCGCCCAGGACGACTTCTCGCCGCTGCGCCCCCAGGCGGCGTTGCTGCACAAGGTGCTGCAGACCCGTCGCGGCCAGCCGCTGGCCCTGGCGTTGATCGCCCTGGAGCTGGCCCGCGGGCTGGGCATCCCGTTGGCCGGCGTCAACTTTCCCGGGCACTTCCTGCTGCGGGTGCCTGGCGCCGACCATTTGCTCGACCCCTGCGGCGGACGTCGGCTCTACCCCAACGATTGCCGCGACCTGCTGCACCGCCAGTACGGGCCTGAGATGAAACTGAACGCCGAGCACCTGCAGACCGCCGAGCCGCTGCAGATGCTGCAGCGTCTGTCGCGCAACCTGCGCCAGCTGCACCTGACCCACGACGACTTCATCGCCGCCCTGATCGACGCCGAACGCGTGCTCGAACTGGGCAACGCCAACGCCGCCGACTACTTGGCCCGCGCCAGCCTGTACCAGCGCCTCGACTGCCCCAACGCCGAGCGCTTCGACCTGGAGCGTGCGCTGCTGCTCAGCGACGACCCGATCCAGCGGCTGCGCCTGACCGAACGCCTGGGCCACCTGCCGCCCAACGCCATCGTCCACTGAACCCTATAGGCGCAAGCCTTTGTGGGAGCCAGCCTGCTGGCGATTCCAGGCGCCGCGGACTGTCAGTCAAACCGCGTTATCGTTCTTCGCCAGCAGGCGGGCTCCCACATCTGATCGGGTGGGCTCGGCGGGCGAGCGCACCTGGATGATCAGCAGTGCGGCGATCACCGCCGGCACCGCACAGAAGAAGAAAATCTGCTGCACCGGAATGTGCATCGCCAACAGCAGGCTGCCGAACAGCGGTCCTAGGATCGAACCGAAGCGCCCGACCCCCAGCGCCCAGCCGGTGCCGGTGGCGCGCACGTGCGCCGGGTAGAAGTTGCTGGCGAAGGCGTTGAGCGTCAGTTGCCCGCCGATGATGCAGAACCCGGCCGCAAAGACGAACGCCACCAGATAGCGGGGATTGTCGTGGTTGAGCCCCAGCAGCACCGTGCACAACGCCGCCCCGGCCAGCACGCCGGACAGCAGGCGCACCTTGCGCTTGAGGCGGTCGGCGAACCAGGCCATGCAGATCGCCCCCACGGTGCCGGCGAACAGGAACATCGACGTCACCAGGTTCGCCTCCTTGAGCGCCAGCCCGCTTTCCAGCAGCAGCGACGGCAGCCAGCTGATCATGAAATACAGCAGGATCAGACTGACGAAAAAGGTCGACCAGATCAGCAGCGTCGGCCGTGCATAGCCGTTGCGGAACAGCTCGACCACGGTCAGCTTGCTGCCCTGCTCGCGCTCGTTCTGTTCAACGGACGCCACCGGCGGCTGCCAGTCCGGGAGCATCCGCGCAGTGACCTTGCGCAGGCGTGCGTAAGGCGGCGCATCGCGCAGCAGCCGCGGCAGCGATTCGGGCAACAGCCACCACAGGAACGGGAACAGCAGCAATGGCGTCACGCCCCCGGCGAGGAACACCGCCTGCCAGCCGAAGCGGTCGATGAAGCCGGCGGCGACGAACCCGCCCGCCGCGCCGCCGAACGAAAAACCGCAGGCGGCCAGTGTCACCATCAAGGTGCGCAGGCGCGGCGGTGAATATTCGGACATCAGCGCCATGGCGCTGGGCATCGCCCCGCCCATGCCGATCCCGCAGATGAAGCGCGCGACCATCAGGGTGTCCAGGGAATCGGCGAACACCATCAGCACAGTCAGGCTGGCGTAGATCAGCACGCAGGCCAGCAGGATCCGCCGCACGCCGAAGCGGTCGGCCAAAGGCGTCACGGCCAGCGACCCCAGGGTGAGGCCGAGCAGGTTGGCGCTGAACACCGGGCCGAACGCGGCTTTCTCAAGCCCCCAGTCCTGGGCGAGCGCCGGCACCACATAGCCGAGCACCTGGGCGTCGTAGCCGTCGGTGACCAGCAGCAAGGCGAGCAGGATCAGGAGCGACCACTGGAAACGGGACACAGGACGGGCGTCGAGCGCCGCCCGGAAGCTGGCAATCTGGTTGTGCATCGCAAGGTACCTGTTTTGTTCTTATGGTTGTTTGCTGCGACAGAACCGGTGTTACTTGTGGGAGCCAGCCTGCTGGCGATGGCGGCATGTCAGTCATCCCGGATGAATCCGACAGGTCGCGATTGCCAGCAGATCGGCGCCTACGGCTGAGCGGCGCCAGGCCTCAAGGGGTGTCCGGCTGGTTCGCCGGATGGGCCTTGACGAACGCCGGATGCGCAGCGGCCAACGCCGCCACCCGGCGGATGCGCGGGTAAGCGTCGAGCGCGACGTTGAAGCGCTCGGCGGCGTACAGCTGCGGGATCAGGTACACGTCAGCCAGGCACGGCCATTCGCCGAAGCAGAAGCCTTCGTCACCGATCAGTTGCTCCACCGTCGCCAGCCCCTGGCCGATCCAGTGGCCGATCCACTCCGTCACCTGGGATTCGTCGTGACCCGACTGACGCAGCCGGTTGAGCACGCTGACGTTGTGCAGCGGATGCACGTCGCAGCCGATCACCGACGCCACGCCGCGCACGTGGGCGCGGGCGGCAAGGTTTTCCGGCAGCAGCGGCACCTGTGGATAACGTTCCTCCAGGTACTCGATGATCGCCGGCGACTGGATCAGCAGCTCGCCGTCATCGGTGCGCAAGGCCGGCACACGGCCCTGCGGATTGATCGCCAGGTACGCCGGTTGCCGGTGCTCGCCCCCCGGCGGCGCGATCAGGTTGACCGGCAGCGCCCGGTAGTCGAGCCCCTTGAGCGCCAGGGCGATGCGCACCCGGTACGACGAGGTGGAACGGTAGTAAGTGTAGAGATCCATGAGCCGCTCCTGTCAGCGTGCCGCCAGCACTTTGCCCCGGCACTCGCCGAAGCCGATGGAGGCGAAACCGTCACGGGCGCAACGGGCGCGCAGGATGATTTCGTCACCGTCCTCAAGGAACTTGCGCACTTCGCCGGTGGCCAGCTCGACCGGTTTCTTGCCGCCCTCGGTGATCTCCAGCAGGCTGCCGAACTGGCCGCTTTCCGGCCCCGACAAGGTGCCCGAACCGAACAGGTCGCCGGCCTGCAGCTGGCAGCCGTTGACGCTGTGGTGGGCGACCATCTGTGCGACGGTCCAGTACATGTATTTCGTGTTGCTCAGGGTCAGGCGGTGGGCCGGCAGGTTCTGCTCGCGCATGGCCTCGGTGAGCAGCAGCACTTCCAGTTCGATGTCGAACGCGCCGCCGGCCTGATCCCGATTGTCGAGCAGGTACGGCAGTGGCTGCGGGTCACCTTGCGGACGCGCCGGCTGCGCGGTGCGGAACGGCTCCAGCGCTTCGGCGGTCACCACCCACGGCGAGACGCTGGTGATGAAGCTCTTGGACAGGAACGGCCCCAGCGGCTGATATTCCCAGGCCTGGATGTCGCGGGCCGACCAGTCGTTGAGCAGGCAGAAACCGGCGATGTGCTCGGCGGCGTCGCCGATGGCGATCGGCTCGCCCATCTCGTTGCCCTGGCCGATCCAGATGCCCAGCTCAAGTTCGTAGTCCAGGCGGGCGCAAGGGCCGAAGGTCGGCTCGCTGGCGCCGGCCGGCAGGGTTTGCCCTTTCGGACGGCGCACATCGGTGCCGGAGGCGCGGACGGTGGACGCCCGGCCGTGGTAGCCGATCGGCACGTGCTTGTAGTTGGGCAGCAGCGGGTTGTCCGGGCGGAACAGCTTGCCGACGTTCTGCGCGTGCTCGATGCCGACGTAGAAGTCGGTGTAGTCGCTGATCCGCGCCGGCAGGTGCATCTGGCAGTCGGCGGCCAGCGGCAGCAGCTTGGCGCCCGGGGCTTCGATCTTCGCCTGCAGGGCGCTGCCTTCGCTGAACAGCTCCAGCAGGCGTGCGCGCAGGGCGACCCGTGCCTCGCGGCCGAGGGCGAAGAAGGCGTTCAACTGGCCGCCGCGGGTGGCTTCGGCCGCCGCGCGGGCGGCGCCTTCGAACAGGCCGGCGTCCAGCGCCGCCTCCAGGTCGAAAATGCGGTCGCCGATGGCCACGCCGCTGCGCGGGGCCGAACCGTCGGCGCTGAACACGCCCAGCGGCAGGTTCTGCAGCGGGAAGTCCGCGTGGCCGTTGGCCGAGGCGACCCAGCTGCGGGCGATGGAAGTCTGAGTCATGGGTTATCTCCGGGTCGGGTCGAACGTGACAGGCAGCGTAGCCCAGCAGGCGTCGTAATTGGATTGCAGTTGCGGACAGTCGAGGGCGAAACGGCTCGGGCGCAGCACCTGGCTGGTCTCGAACATGAACGCCATGGTGTTGTCGATCTTCGCAGGCTTGAGGTCAGCGTTGATGGCCTTGGTGCAGGTCTCGCCGTCCGGGCCGTGGGCGCTCATGCAGCTGTGCAGGGACGCGCCGCCGGGCACGAAGCCTTCGGCCTTGGCGTCGTACTCGCCCTGGATCAGGCCCATGAACTCGTTCATCAGGTTGCGGTGGAACCACGGCGGACGGAAGGTCTTCTCGGCCACCATCCAGCGCGGCGGGAAGATCACGAAGTCGAGGTTGGCCAGGCCGTGCACGCTGGTCGGCGAGGTCAGCACAGTGAAGATCGACGGATCTGGGTGATCGAAACTGACCGTGCCGATGGTGTTGAACCGGCGCAGGTCATATTTGTACGGCACGTTGTTGCCGTGCCAGGCGACCACGTCCAGCGGCGAGTGTCCGAGCTCGGCGCCCCACAGCTGGCCGAGGAACTTCTGCACCAGGGTGGTCGGCTGCCGAAGGTTCTCGTAGGCCGCGACCGGGGTCAGGAAGTCACGAGGGTTGGCCAGGCCGTTGCTGCCGATCGGCCCCAGGTCCGGCAGGCGCAGCGGTGCGCCGTGGTTCTCGGCGACGTAGCCGCGGGCCTGGGCGTCCAGCAGCTCGACGCGGAACTTCAGGCCCCGCGGCAGCACGGCGATCTCCAGCGGCTCGACCTCAAGCACGCCCAGTTCGGTGGCGATGCGCAGGCGCCCCAGTTGCGGCACCAGCAGCAGCTCGCCGTCGGCATTGAAGAACACCCGCTCCATCGAGCGGTTGGCGGCATAGCTGTAGATGCTGATGCCGGCCGGTTTTTCGGCGCCGGCGTTGGCGGCCATGCTCACCAGGCCGTCGATGAAATCGGTGGGGGCGGACGGAATGTCCAGCGGGTTCCAGCGCAGGCGGTTGGGCGTGACCTCACCCAACGGGCCGCCGGCCAGTTGCCGCTCCAGCTTGGCGAACGCCGGGTGATTGGCCGACGGGTTGATCCGGTACATCCAGGTGCGCCGCGCTTCGCTGCGGGCCATGGTGAAGGCGGTGCCGGAAAACAGTTCGGCGTAGAGGCCGTAGGGGGCTTTCTGCGGGGAGTTCTGGCCGACGGGCAAAGCACCCGGCAACGCTTCGCTGCTGAATTCGTTGCCGAAACCCGACTGGTACGCCAGGGCTGAATCGAGGTTCATGGAGCCTCCTGAACAGGGAGTCGGCATGGCCCGTCGCTCTGGATCAGAGGTGCTGGCACGCCGGGGTTGTTATTGTCGTAATTCGATTACGCATAACGTAATTTGCTCGCTATCCAGCGTCAAGCTATAAAGACGCCCATTCGATCCGGGACACGGCGCCACCATGGAAAAAACCAGCGACAGCAACGGCAAACAGAAAGTGCGCTCCGCCGAGGTCGGCACCGACATCCTCAAGGCGCTGGCCGAACTGTCGCCCGCCACGTCGCTGTCGCGCCTGGCCGAGCACGTGCAGATGCCGGCGAGCAAGGTGCACCGCTACCTGCAGGCGTTGATCGCCTCGGGGTTCGCCGAGCAGGATGCCGCCACCAACCACTACGGGCTGGGCCGCGAGGCGCTGCGTGTGGGCCTGGCCGCCCTCAACAGCATGGACGTGCTCAAGGTCGCCGCCCTGCCGCTGTCGGAACTGCGCGACGAACTCAACGAAACCTGCTTTCTGGCGGTCTGGGGCAACCAGGGCGCAACCGTGGTGCACATCGAGCCGGCGGTGCGGGCGGTGACGGTGGTGACGCAACTGGGCTCGGTGCTGCCGCTGCTCAGTTCCTCCACCGGCCTGGTCTTCAGCGCCTACCTGCCGCACCGCGAAACCGACGAACTGCGCGAGCGGGAAACCGCTGTCGATGAGCATCCGCTGGCGGATGAGAAGGCTTATGCGGACCTGTGCCAGCAGATCCGCGCACGGGGCCTGCACCACGTGCACGGCTTGCTGATGCCGGGGGTGGACGCGCTGTCGGCCCCGGTGTTCAACGCGGTCGGGCAGATCGCCGCCGTGCTGACCATCGTCGGCCCGACCTCGCTGTTCCACGCCGACGAAAACGGCCCGGCGGCCCGGCGGTTGCTGGCGGCGGCGCGGGCCGTGAGCTGGCGGATGGGCTATCAGGGCGACGGCCTGAAAGGTTGACTCAGCCTTTCAGCATCCGGCCACCGCCGCCGCAAAGGCTGGCCCGCTCATTGCCATAGCGCCGTCGACTTCGCCTTGGCCACCGCTTGCGTCCTGCGCTGAACCCCCAACTTGCCGTTGATTCGCCGGGCATGGGTCTTGACGGTGTGCAGAGAAATGAACAGCGCATCGGCAATCTGTTGATTGGAATGGCCGAGCGCGATCAGCTTCAGGACTTGCCGCTCCCGTTGGCTCAACGTGCCTGCCTGATCCGACAGCGCGTCGGTTTCCTCACCCCGCACTTCGTGGCAGGCCTGCAGCAATGCCGGTGCGCGCAGGCGCAGTTCGCTCAGCGCCTGCTGCCCCTGGTACTTGGTCACGCTGTCCATCCCTTCGTGCAGCCGCGCTTTCGCGTCGGCCGGGCGACCCTCCAGCCACAACAGTTCGGCCGTCGCCAACTGCAGCTCGGTGAACAGCGCCCACATGCCCCGCGCCTGCGCCCGGTTCATCAGGCCTTCCAGTTGCGCCGCCGCATCGCTCGGTGCCGACAGCGATCTGGCCATGGCGAGGATCAGTAAATACTCGATCCGCGCAATCAGCTCCAGCGTCGCCGGCGGAGCCTGCAATGCCTGCGGGCCGCGATAGTGCCTGAGCACCCGGCTCAAGGCTTCGCACGCCAGCTCCGCCCGCCCCTGCTGCAACCAGAAATGGCTGCTGACCTGCAGCAGCGCGCCGCGGTAGACCGTGTCCGGAATCTGCCGCTGCTGCATCAGCCGTTCCGCGTCGCGCAATCGTTCGAAGGCCTGGGCATAGTCCCCACCGTTGGCGGCCAGTTGCGCCTGGCCGAGAAAGCCATACAGCACGCGTTTGTCGTGGCTGCGCAGGCAATCGTCCAGCCCTTGCCGGAAGCATTCGGCGGCCTGCGCCTGCTGCCCCATGCCCAGCGCCAACCGCCCCCGCCGCAAGGCGATGCGCCCCAGCAAGGGCGTCGGACGTTCGTCCCGCGCGCTCAACAATTGCTCCATCTGCGCCAACAGGCTGTCGGCACGTCCCGGCGCGCCGCGCTGCTCCAGCCATTGGGCGTGATCGAGCTCAAGCAAGCCCTCGAACAGCAGTGACCCGCAGGCCCGGGCCAGACGCAGGGCCTCGCGGTTGATCGCCTGCGCCCGGTCCATCTCGGCGCACAGCAGCGCCTGTTGCGTCTGCCCGGACAGGCACAGCAAGCGCGCCGGCCAGGCGTCATCCGCCAACGCCGCCAACGCTTGCTCGAAATGTTCGCGGGCGGCGTCCATGTGCCCCTGCAAGTGCAGCAGCCACCCTTGCTGCGCCTGCCAGCGGGCGATCAATTGCTGCTGGCGCACCGCCGACGGTTGGGGAAGGAAGCGCCCCAGATGCCCGATCCAGGCCGTCGCCTGGCTGAATCGCCCGGCAAACAGCAAGGCGGCGGTCATCAGGCCGATCAGTTGCGGCGAGCCGAGCATCAGCGCCTCGCCCTGGCGCTCGTGCAGGCTCAGCAGGAGCACCACGGCCCGGTCCTCGAACAGGTGCTCGAAGGTGAAATGCTGCAACAGGCTGACCGCCACCTCGAACTCCTCGGCGAGCAACGCCTGTTCGAAGGCCGACTTCCAGTCCTGTTCGGCGGCGAACCACTGACAGGCCCGCCGATGCCACGAACGCCCCTGGGGCCAGTGCTCGTCAATGATCAACCGGGACAGCGCCGGGAACACCTGCAGCCAGTCGGCCGAGCCCTGCCAGGGTTCGATGAAGCAACCGAGCGCCTGCAAGTCGCTCAGGTACTGCGTGCCTTCCCCGGCGCCGAACAAGTGATCGCAGAGCCCGGCATTGAACCGTGGAAAATGCGCCAGCACCCGCCAGGCTTCGGCCAGCTCGGGGGTGAGGCCACTGAACAGTTCGCGCTGCAGGTAATCGAGCAAGGTGTCGGCACGCTGCTGCGGCAGTTCCCGTTGCGACCAGTCGCACTTCTGCAGCAACGCCATGCGCACGCCGGCACACCAGCCGCCGGTGCGCCGCACGATGCGCTCGGCCGCCAGCCCCGCCTGCTCCGGCGGCAGGTGCCGCAGCACCGGGGCCAGTTCCTGCGGCGTGAGCGCCAGCGCCGCCGCCTCGCACTCATGCAACGCGTCGTCGAGCAGCAGGCGCGGCCAATTGCAGGACGGACGCCGGCGGGTGCCGATCCACCAGATCAGCGTCGGGGCGCTGGCCGCCAGCAAACGGTCGAGCAAGGCGTCCAGCAACGGATCCGGCTGGCGGCAATAGTCATCGATCATCAGCCAGGCCGGCGACCGCCAGCGGGCCAGTTCCTCGGTGAGCGCAGCCTCGTCCGAACCCTGCGCGCCCAGCGCCTGGGCCAGCCGCCGACAGAACCCCTCGACAGACAACGCCGCGCCCGCCAGCGGCAGCCAATGCACCGTGCAGCCCGCCGGCACCTGCAGGAGGCATTCGGTCATCAACGCCGTCTTGCCGCTGCCGGGCGGCGCGCAGAGCAAGCGGATGCGTGCCGTGGTCTCCAGCAGCGGCCCGCTCAGACGGCTGCGCAACTGGTGATGGGCAGACAGCCTGGGCAGAAAACGGGGCGAATCCAGACACGGCGTCATGGCGGTCATCGTGCGAGCCTTCTTATCGTTGTGCCGTCACCCTAGCCCTGTCTCGCGCGCTTGTTGATAAGTATTCAAGCGGCTGATCGGCCCCCATAAAAAAGGCGACCGCCCGGTCGCCTTTTGTACGCCTTGTGTATCGCGACCGTTACCGGACGCCCTCCGAACGCAGGGCCGACGGCGTGTAGTCGGCGGCCTTGGCGTCGAAGCCGAACTCGAAACTGTGCTTCTCTTCGTTCTTCATGCCCAAGGCGATGTAGCGGCCGGCGATGATGTCGTAGAGCGCTTCGAGGGTGTACGCCTGGGCCTGGTGATCGTAGTAGTACTGGGCGTGCCCCTCGGCCACCCGCCACAGCTGGCCGCGACCGTCGTAGTGGTCGACCAGCGCCACCTGCCAGCTGTCCTCGTCCAGGTACATGTGGCGCTTGGCGTAGATGTGCCGCTCGCTCGGCTTGACCGTGCCGACCACCTCCCAGACCCGGTGCAGCTCATAGCGGGTCAGGTCCTGGTTGATGTGCCCGGCCTTGATGATGTCGTCGTACTTGAGGCTCGGCGAATCGAGCTTGTAGCTGTTGTAGGGGATGTACATTTCCTTCTTGCCGATCAGTTTCCAGTCGTAGCGGTCCGGCGCCCCGGAGAACATGTCGAAGTTGTCCGAGGTGCGCAGGCCGTCCGCCGCCGTGCCCGGCCCGTCGTAGGCCACCTGCGGGGCGCGGCGCACCCGGCGCTGGCCGGCGTTGTAGATCCAGGCCAGGCGCGGCTCCTTCACTTGGTCGAGGGTCTCGTGCACCAGCAGCACGTTGCCCGCCAGCCGCGCCGGGGCGGTCACCGACTGCTTGAAGAAGGTCAGCACGTTGGCCGCCTTCTCCGGATCCAGATCCTTCATCAACTGCGGCACCGCAATCTCTTCCTCGAAGCGGATCGGCGTGTAGCTGCCGTTGGTCTGCGGCGTCACCTGGGTGATGATCCGCCGCAGGTTGCCGCCGTGGTATCGGGTGATGTGGTTCCACAGCACCTCGACGCCGTTTTTGGGGATCGGGAAAGCGTAGTAGCGGTTGCCGGTGAAGTTGGCCAGGCCGTTGCCGTCGTTGATGGCGGTGACGTTCAGCGCGCTGCGCTTGGCCGACTCGTAGATCTCCGGCGGCGCGGCGACGGTGCGGTGGGTCGGGTAGACCGGAATTTTGTAGGTTTCGGGGTAGCGCTTGAACATCGCCACCTGGCCGTCGGACAGTTTGCCCTTGTACTGCTCGACGTTGGCGGCGGTGATGGTGAAAAGGGGTTTCTCGCCGGCGAACGGATCGGCCAAAAACCCTTTGCTGTCCACCGCCCCGGCGTTCTTCGGGATGCCGCCGGTCCACGCCGGAATCGAGCCGTCGGCGTTGCCGGCCTTCTCGGCGCCCAGGGGCGTCAGGCTGGTGCCGAGCTTGTTCGCCTCTTCCGGCGACACCGCCGCGATCACGTTGGCCGCCAGGAGGCTCAAGGCCAGGGCGCCGCACTGCAGAATCATCTTGCGCATCGGATTCATCCTTATTCGGGCAGGTCAGAAGTTCACGCCGAAGCTCAGGGCCACGAAGTCACGGTCTTCGAGGACGTTGTAGTCGCCGCCGAAAAAGTCGGTGTAGCTCAGGCTCGCGGTGTAGGTGTTGCGGTAGTCGGCATCGACCCCGACGCTGACCGCCTTGGCCCCTTCGTTGAACAGCCCGTTGGGGCCGTACCCGGCGACGTCGTGGGACCAGGACAGGTTGGGCTTGAGGTTGATGCCGCCGATCACGTTGGCGTAGTCGAGGATCGCCCGGGCCCGGTAGCCCCACGAGGTGGACGTGACGAAGCCGCCGGTGTCGCCGCCGAAACCGTACTGGCCGTACACCGAGTCGCGGCCGTAACGCAGCTTGCTGCGCGGCTCCAGCCCGCCGACCCGCACCACCGCCGCCTCGCCGACCACGGTCAGGCGTTCGGCGCCCAGCACCTGGTCGAAGAAATGAGTCAGGGTGCTCTGCACCTGGGTCACTTCCTTGCGCCGGTAGCCTTTGTTGTCGGCGCCGGGGCGGGTGGCCAGCGGCGACGCCGCGCCGCCGGCGATGGGGTTGAGCATCGCCAGGGTCAGGTCGTTGGTGTTGACCTGCACCGGGGCGTTGGGCCGGTAGCTGATCTCGCCGGTCCAGGCGGTGCCGGTGGGCAGCGTGGTGGAAAAGCTCGCGCCGTAGAGGCGGATGTCTTCCGGGTATTCGAGGTAGTACTGGCCGCGGCCGAGCATCACGCTCTGGGCCAGGCCAGAGCCGGCGCCCGGCGCGATGCCGTTGGCGATCCCGACCATCCCCGGCAACGCCGCCAGGGTCGAGAGCCCGGCGGTGGTGGTGCCGACGGTCGGCGTGCGGCTGTGGTAGTTCATGAAGTACAGGCCGTACTCGGTGTCTTCGCCGAGCCAGCGCAGCGCCGTGCCCCACTGCCCCGAGTCCCGCGCGTCGCGGTCGCCGCCCCGGGGAATCACCACGCCTTCGCGGGTCACCTGGATCGGCTGCCCGAACGCCGCCGCCAACGGCGCCAGCGGCGCGATCGCCGGGTTGCCGACGGTGTAGCCGGTGGTGCAGCCGTCCGCCGCCACGTCGACGCCGAAGAACGTGCCGCAGTTGTCCAGGACCGTCTGATCCCACTCCAGCTGATAGAAGCCTTCGACCGTGAGCTTGTCGGTCAGGCCCTGGGAAGCGAACAGCATGTTCACCGGGATCAGGCCTTCCTTGATCTCCGCACCAGGGCGGCGGAACGCCGACACGTCGATGGGGTTGATGCTGTTGATCGAGTTGCCGATGAAGGTGCTCTCGCCCCAGCTCACCACCTGCTTGCCGGCGCGCACGGTGCCCGGCAGGTCGGCGATGGAATAGTTGTGGTAGACGAAGGCGTCGAGGATCTCGGCGCCCGAGGACTTGGCGCCCTCCTTGCGGCCCTTGTCGCTGATCGGCTTGAACTCGCGGTCCTCGTCCTTGAGCTCGAAGTCGTACCAGTACTTGCCGCGCACGAACACACCGGTGTCGCCGTACTTGAGCTCAAGGTCGTGGATGCCCTTGAAGATCTTGGAGAAGGTTTCGCCTTTCTTGAAGTTCAGGCGCCCGTCATCCCCGGTCGAGGACTGCCCCGTCCCGCCGTTGACCGTCCCCACCAGCGACTTGTCGGCATCGCGCAGGCCCCAGCTCGCACCGACCGACAGCGACGAGTCGAACGTGCCCTCGATTTCCCCGATGTTGAACGAAACCGCCTGCGCCTGGGCGCAGCATCCCATGGCCACCGCAACGGCCAACGCCTGCGGTGTGAAGATGGCGCGCATTGTTGTTTTTGTCATGCGTCTTCCCCGGTGAGTGACAGGAGGCTCCACCCTACTGCCCGGCGGCCGCGCCCGATAAGCGCACCAAGGAGGTATTCACGCTGTCGCCCGAAAGGATGAATGCCCTTGCCGGGCAGGCCTCTTCGCCGATCATGAACGGGCTGGATGGTCTACGATCAATGCCGGGCATGATGCTCATCGCGGTGCACCGGACTGTTGCATGCCCCGCAACAGTGCATGTCCGGAATCGGTATTTTTCCCACAGGCCCGTGCGCTTATTCTGAACGGGCTTTCACGGCGAACAGCCTTGAAGCCAGAAGTCCGTAGCCTGAGGGCCATCGGCAACCGTTTTCAGACGGTGCGCAACGCTTGCGCTCCCTCGACCCGCTGTTCACTGACGTTGATTTGTAGCTCCTTGATCCAACGTCTTACCTTGGCCGCTGCTGATGCAGCGGCCTTTTTTTTGTCTGCGGATCAGTCCTCCTGCCACACCGGACACGTTCGGTCCCGGTACCCGTCAGCAGGAATCGGTGTTGCGTTCAGGGAGGGGCTTGCCCTCTGCTGCGCCTTGGCGTCGCCGGACAGAATGTCCGGACGCCAACGGCACGAGGTCAATGCAAGCGGTGAACGGCTGAAAACCTACGCGACGCCTTTTGAGAAGGGTGCACAGGTCAGCGGGAGGGGCAGAACCGGACAACGCCAACATTCATGTTGAACGACCGGTACGCGCAACAGCAAACGGCCACCAGGGATCACCCCGGTGGCCGGCTTGGATCACAACGAATACTTCTGCAGATTCCCCATCATTTCCTTCAGCGCCTCGATGTTGTCCTTCGGGTGCGCCGCCCCTTCGAAGTCGCAGATCTGTTGCCAGTGCGCCGCGACATCCTCGGGCGAGAAGCCCGCGTTCGGATCGAACCCGGCACCCAGGCTGCGTTCCCAGCGCACCTTGCCCATCCAGCCGCCGCCGACCTCGAACAGGCCTGCGGTCTCCTGGCAGTTCTCGCTGGCCAGGTACACCACCAGCGGGCTGACCAGTTCGGGCTTGAGCTGGTCGAACACCTGCGGCGGAATCAGGCCCTCGGTCATGCGGGTGCCGCCGGTGGGGGCGATGGCGTTGACCAGGATGTTGTTCTTGCGGCCCTCGATGGCCAGGGTGCGGGTCAGGCCGTACAGGCCGAGCTTGGCCATTCCGTAGTTGGACTGGCCGAAGTTGCCGTAGATGCCGGAGGTGGACGCGGTGAAGATCACCCGTCCGTAATTCTGCTCGCGCAGGTGCGGCCAGGCAGCGCGGGTGACTTTGTAGGCGCCTTCGACATGGACGCGGTAGACCAGGTCCCAATCGGCGTCCTCCATCTTGTGGAAGGACTTGTCGCGCAGGATCCCGGCGTTGTTGACCACCACATCGACGCGGCCGAACGCATCCAGCGCGTTCTGCACGAGCTTGTCGCCGTCGGTGACCGAATCGTGGTTGGCCTCGGCGATGCCGCCGGCCGCGCGGATCTCCGCAACCACGCGGTCGGCCGCCGACGCGTTGGCGCCCTCGCCCTGGGTCGAGCCGCCGAGGTCGTTGACCAGCACCTTGGCGCCCTGCTTGGCGAACAGCAACGCGTGGGCCCGCCCCAGGCCGCCGCCGGCTCCGGTGACGATCACGACTTTGTCTTCGAAACGCACAGCTTCATTCATGGCAGGGACTCCAGCAGGCCTGAGGGACAGAGAGCCCGAGTGTCAGGCACAGGCGCTGCGGTCACAACGAACACGGCTGGCGCTGAATGGCGGCCGATAAGGCGCAAGGATGATCAGACGGGAGCGTTTGCGTTGCGGCGCAGCGAGCGGCAGCACGCGCGCCGCTGCGCGGCGTTCAGGAGCACGCGGCCTTGAGGGGCGGCAGCGCAAGGTGGTCGCGAAACGCCAGGTAGTGCTTGAGCACCAGCGCCGGCGCTTCGGTCTGGGGGTAATGGCCGATGCCCGGCAACAGCACCGCGTCCGCGTCCGGAATCAGCTGGCGGTAGCGCTCGACCATGTGCCCGCCGGAGATCGGATCGGTTTCGCCGTCGATCACTCGCAACGGGATGTCGCCGCGCTGCATGGCCGCGACCCAACGGTCGCGCTGCAGCCGTCGCTCGGGGATGTAGCCGATCAGCTTGTGCATGATCCGCCGCCCGCGGTTGCTCTCGATCAGGCTCCAGAAGTCATCCAGCTCGCTTTCGCTGGGACGGCTCTGCGGCCCGAAGATCTGCCGGAAGCTTTTCGCCAGGCCTTCGCGGCTGAACGCACGGCCGATCATCCAGCCCAACGGGCTGAGCAGCAGCTTTTGCATCAGCACCGGCCGGTGGGTCTCCGGGAACAGGCCGCCGTTGAGGAACACGCAACTGGCCACCTCGATCAGGCCGTCGCCGTGCCGGGCGAGCAATTCCTGGGCGACGCTGTCGCCGTAGTCGTGGGCCAGCACGTGGATCGGCTGTTCGACCTTCAGGTGCGCAAGCAGCGCCTGTTGCAGGTCGGCCTGCTCCAGCAGGCTGTAGGTGTGGTTCAGGGGTTTGGCCGAATCGCCGAAACCGAGCATGTCGCAGGCGATCACCCGGTAGCGCTGGGCCAGCGGCTGCCAGAGGTAATGCCAGTCCCAGCTGGCGGTCGGAAAGCCATGGATCAGCAGCAGCGGCTCGCCCTGCCCGCACGTCCAGTAACGGATCGGCTGGCCACGGAAGACAAACGTGCGGCTGCGCTTGCGCCAGACGCTCAGCGGAATCTCGGTCAGAGGCATCAGAGTCGGTATCCCGCGTCGTGTTGATCGAGTTTGCGCAGCAGCGCCGGCCAGGCCAGCGCGCCGCCCATGCCCTGGGCGCTCTTGGTGACGCCGGCGATCATCGCCCGGGCACCGGCCAGGATCTGCGGTTCGATGGGAATCAGCTCGGCGCCGCCGGCCTGGGCCATCACCTGGATGTCGCAGGCGCGCTGGAAGGTGAACATCATCAGGAAGGTATCGGCGATGGTGCCGCCGCAGGTCAGCAGGCCGTGGTTGTGCAGCATCAGGAAACTGCTGTCGCCCAGGTCGGCCTGCAGCCGGGCCTTTTCCTCGTGGTTCAGCGCCACGCCCTCGTAGGCGTGATAGCCCAGGCTGGACAGCACGAACAGCGACTGCTGGCTGATCGGCAGCACCCCCTGCCGCTGCGCCGACACCGCCACGCCGGACGCGGTGTGGGTGTGCAGCACGCAGGCCACGTCGTGCCGCACTTCGTGCACGGCGCTGTGGATGGTGTAGCCGGCGGGATTGATCTCGTAGGGGCTGTCCATGAGTTTGCGGCCGGCCAGGTCGACCTTCACCAGGCTCGACGCCGTGATCTCATGGAACATCAGGCCGAAGGGGTTGATCAGGAAATCTTCGGTGCCGGGCACCTTGGCGGAGATGTGGGTGAAGATCAGGTCATCCCAGCCATGCAGGGCGACCAAACGGTAACAGGCGGCAAGATCGACCCGGGTCTGCCACTCCGCGGCACTGACCTGGTCTTTGACATTCTGGGACGACGGGACGGGGGCTACGCTCACTGTATGCACCTCTGCGTTCTTATTGTTCTGCACGTGACAGCAGTCTAGTCAGCCGCCGAAGATCGTGTAGTTGCATTGGTAGCCAGCTTGATGACTGAGCGGGTCAGAAAGGCCAGGGCCTTGGATCCATGTCAAAGCACCGACGCCAGCAAAGGGGCGGCGAACAGATTGAGCAGCCCGGTCAGCACCATCACCAGCCCGGCCACGGAGCCCTCTTCACCCCCCACTTCCCGGGCCCGGCTGACGCCTGCGCCATGGGCGCCGACCCCGAACAGCGCACCGCGCGCCAGGGCGCTGCGCAGCGGCAGCCACTTGAGCAGCACGCCACCCAGCATGGCCCCGAACACCCCGGTGAACATCACGAACACCGCCGTCAGCTCCGGCACGCCACCCAGATCCTGCGCCAACGGCATGGCGAACGGCGTGGTGATCGAGCGCGGCACCAGCGACAGCGTCACCGAGCTGTCCAGCGCCAGCGCCCGGGCCAGCCCGAACGAGGTCGCGACCGACGCCGCGCTGCCGGCCAGCATGCCCAGCAACAGAGCCGGCCAATGCCGCACCAACAGGCGCCGCTGCTGCCAGATCGGCACCGCGAACGCGACGGTGACCGGCCCCAGCACCTGCATCAGCCAGCGGGTGTCGCGGGAGTACTCGGCATAGGCGGTGTGCAACGGCACCGCGAGGGCCAGCAGCAGCGCCGGCACCAGGATCAGCGGCGACAGCACATAACGCCCGGTGCGCCGGTACAGCCAACGGCTGAACAAGTACGAGAGCAGCGTGAAGGCCAGCCAGAACATCGGCATCGGTTCATACGTCATGGGAAGGCCTCAGGCGCACGGCCAGCTCCACGGTGAACGCCGTCGCCAGCATCACCATCAACGTGCTGGCGCCGATCACCAGCGCGATCCGCCAGCCGTCATCGCGCAGCAAGGCGCCGTGATCCAGCAGGCTCATCAGCGCGGGAATGAAGAACAGCAGCATCTCGGCCATCAGCAGCCCGGCGCCCAGCTGCAACGCCGCCGGCTTGACCCGGCCGGACGCGAACGCCAGCAGCAACAGCGCCATGCCGATCACCCCGCCGGGAATCGGCCAGGCCAGCCACGCGGCCAGCCGGCAGCCGAGCAGATACAGGCCCAGCAGCACGGCCAGTTCGGCCAATAGACGGGAAAGACGCTTGATCATGGTTTCGCTCCTCGCAGGCGCCCATTTTACGAAGCGGCCTGCCATCTCCGAAGCGAATTGTTAGACTCACAGCCATTCCAATTCGGAATCAGGCCATGGAATTCAAACAGCTGCGCAGTTTCGTCGAAGTGATGCATCAGGGCGGGTTCACCCAGGCCGCCAAGACCTTGCACATCAGCCAGTCCGCGGTGAGCAAGCAAGTCGCCCAGCTGGAGCAGAGCCTGGGCACGGCGCTGCTGGAACGGCTCGGATCGCAGTTGCGCCTGACCGCCGCCGGCAGCGTGGTGCTGCAACGGGCCGAAGGCATGCTGCGCCTGCGCAACGAGTTGCTCAGCGAACTGGACGACCTCAGCCAACTGGCCCGCGGCGAGCTGCGCCTGGGCCTGCCCCTGCTGGGCAGCGACGCGTTGTTCGCCGGGCTGTTCGCCGAGTACCGGCGGCGCTATCCGAACATCGCCATTCACTTGCTGGAGGGCGGCAGCCGCCATGTCGAGCAGGCGGTGCGCAGCGGCGAACTGGAGCTGGGAGGCAGCCTGCTGCCGAAAGATCCGCAGTTCGACTTCCAGCCGTTCTGCGACGAACCGCTGGATGCCTTGCTGCCGGTGGACCATCCGTTGGCCGGCAAGGGAGACATCGGCCTGGAGGAACTGGCGGACACGCCGTTCCTGTTGTATCAGCGCAGCTTCGTGCTCAACGACCGCCTGCTTCAGGCCTGCCAGCAACTGGGCTTCACCCCGACGGAAGGCGGACGCAGCGGCCAGGCGGATTTTCTCGCCGCACTGGTCGCCGCCGGCCAAGGCGTGGTGCTGCTGCCAAGCGTAGTGGCCCGCGCCCTGGAGCGCCCGGGCGTGGTGCGCCTGACCTTGAGGGCGCCGGACACCCTGCGCTGGGACATCGCGTTCATCTGGCGCAGCGGCGCCTACCTGTCGAAAGCGGCGCAGGCCTGGCTGGCGCTGCTGCGCGAGCGGGCAGTCAGCCCTTGAGTGCGGCGATCAGCCCTTCAAGCCACGGCTCGGCGTCGGTTTCCGGGGTGACGCTTTCGCTGGCGTCCAGACGCAGCATGTCCTGCACTTCCCGCAGGCCCAGCTCGGCGAACAGTTCGCGCATCTGCTCGCCGCCGCCGCAGAAAGTCTCGCCGTAGCTGGCGTCGCCCAGGGCGATCACCGCGCCGGGCAGACCGCGCCAGGCCGCCGGCAATTGATCGCGCAGCGCCGAATGCAAGGGTTGCAGGTTGTCCGGCAGCTCGCCCATGCCGGTGGTCGAGGTCACCGCCAGGAGCGCTTCAGGGCCGAACGCCTGGAGGTCGGCCAGGTTCGCGCGCGGGTTGTAGAAGGTTTCAAGCCCTGCCGCCTTCATGAGGCTCTGGGCGTGGCGGGCGACTTCTTCGGCGGTGCCGTAGACCGAACCGGAGAGAATGGCGACTTTCATCAATCTGATCCCGAAACTGAAAAATGAGCGGCGATAGTAACAGCCGGACGCACAACGCTGCGATTGGTTCTCAACAAGCGCTGATGGCCAGTAGACAGCGCCCGGCGATCTTCTAGAATGCGAGCGGTCGACAACCCTGAAAGGATTCAACCATGATCAATGCCAACCTGCTGCAAATGGTGATCAACGCGTCGAACGACGGCATCGTGGTGGCCGAACGCGAAGGTGAACAGGACAACATCCTGATCTACGTGAACCCGGCCTTCGAACGCCTGACCGGTTACACCAGCGAAGAGATCCTCTACCAGGACTGCCGCTTCCTGCAGTCCGGCGACCGTGACCAGGACAACCTGACGCTGATCCGCAACGCGCTCAGGGACGGCGGCTCGTGCCGCGAGATCCTGCGCAACTACCGCAAGGACGGCACGCCGTTCTACAACGAGCTGTCCCTGTCGACCGTCAAGGGCGCCGAAGACGGGCAGACGTATTTCGTCGGCGTGCAGAAGGACGTGACCGTTCAGGTCAAGGCGCAGCAGCGGGTGATCCAGCTGGAGGCCCAGGTGGCCGCGCTGGAGGCCGAGCTCGCCGCCCTGAAAGCGACGAACGGTTCAAACAAAGCGGCGAACTAATGGTCATTAACTACAATCACCAATGACTTTGTAATTATTTATTTCGAGTTAGCCATGCAACGCGACGCCCTCCTGACCCAGGATGAGCTGGATTTCATCCAGACCATGCAACACAACCCGCAATTGAACGTGCGGGATGCGACGTCGAGTCTCATGGTCAACGGCGGTTCGCAGATCCGCGACCTGCTCACGCGCCTGGCGGCCCATGAGCAGGTGACCATCCAGGCCAACTTCGAAAACCAGCAGATGACCTTCCCTTTGCATCTGGTCGAGGATGAGTTCCACGCCCTGCACCTGCGCCTGGGCGTGCCGAGCATCTACGAGGACGGCCCCATGGTGCGTCCGTGGCGCCTGGCCCTCGAAGAGCCGGTGGCGCTGGAGAACGCCAAGGGGCAGCCGGGCATGCTCTGGGTGCACGAGGTTTCGCACAAGGGCGTCCTGCTCGAAGTGCGCAACAAGACCAAGCCGCCGAAGCACTTCGCTCTGTGGTTCAGCCCGTCGGGTTATGAGCGGATCTCGCTGCGCGGCACCTTCGAGCGGGAAACCGAGCAAGGCTTCTACGCCTACGCGCTGAATCAGAGCGACGCCGACGAGACCGAGCGCCTGCGCCAGTTCATCCTGCAGCAGCATCGTCTGTCGCACCCCGCCCTGCACACCTGAGGTTCAGGTATCCAGGTTCCCCGCCAGGAACTGCACCATCCGCTGACGCATGGTCGCGCCCTCGTTGCCCAGGCAACCGATGGACGACCCTGCCAGGCTGTCCTGCGCCAGGTCCGCGGCGTCACCGGCCAGCATCAATTGGCAATCCAGGCTCAAGGCCAGACGGTTCAGGCGCCGCGGCAGCTCCGGCGACGGCGCGTGGTTGGAGAACAGCACCAGCGCCTGAGGCTTGATCTTTTCGCAGACCAGGGTGAGTTCGTCGAACGGCTGCCCCGTGGTCAGCACCCGCACCCCCGCATCGCTGTCGCTGAGGAACAGCGCCGCCACCAGCAGTTCGAGTTCGCGGCACTGCCCGGCCAGGGCGCTGACGATCACCTTGCGCGGCTGCGAGCCACGCAGCATGACGACACGCTGCAGCACCCGGGCGCGCAGGAAGCCATCGAGGAACAGCCATTCGCTGGTCTGCCCGAACGCGTCCTGACGCTGCAGCATCTGCAGCCACAGCGGCATCAGGATGTCCTGGAACACCACGGGCAACGCATAGGAAGAGAAGATCTGGCCGTAGACACGGTCCAGCTCCTGATCGTCGAACGAGCTGACCGCCCGGCGCACCTGTTCTTGCCACTGAAGGTAATCGGTCTGCACCAGTTCGTCGGGAATGATGTGCGCCAACGCCTTTCTCGGCTCGGTCCTGGCCAGGATCTTGCCGACCTTGCTCACCGACACGCCGCGGTCGATCCAATCGACGATGCTGCGCACGCGCTCGATATCGGTCACGGAGTACAGGCGGTGCCCGCTTTCGGTGCGTGTCGGCTGGATCAGGCCGTAGCGTCGCTCCCACGCACGCAACGTGACCGGGTTGACGCCGGTCAGCCGAGCCACTTCGCGTATGGGGAACAGCTCTTCGCGCTCGAGCGCGGCAGAGGCCTGCGAGGCAAGGCGAAGCTCGTTGATGACAGGCATTGGCGGGCGCACGTCCTTGTTGGCGTTGGCTGCAAAGTTGGATCCCATTCTACCCCCGATGCCCGGTGCCGGTTCAAGCCGTGAACGGCGACGAATGTGGCTGGTTTTATCGGGGAAATCCGGAATAATCCTTGCTTGTCGAAAAACGCGGCCCACCACCCCGGCGCCGCGTTCAGGCGTTGCCCCTATCCGGAGCGACGCATCTGTAATACGGAGATACAAAATGTCTGCTTCACCCGTCACGCTGATGGTCGCCCGCCGCGTCGCCGAAGGCCGTTATCAGGAGTTGATCGCCTGGCTGCGCGAAGGCGAACAACTGGCCACCGACTTTCCTGGCTACCTGGGTTCCGGCGTGCTCGCCCCGCCGCCCGACGACAACGAATTCCAGATCATCTTCCGCTTCGCCGACGAACAGACGCTGCACGCCTGGGAGCACTCCGCGTCGCGCACCGCCTGGCTTGCCCGCGGCAGCGATCTGTTCGCCCATCCGAAGGAGCACCGGGTCAGCGGCATCGAAGGCTGGTTCGGCGCCGCCGGACAACGGCCGCCACGCTGGAAGCAAGCGGTGGCGATCTGGCTGGCGTTCTTTCCGGTGTCGCTGCTGTTCAATTTCGTGCTGGGCCCGTTGCTCGCCGACATGAGCCTGCTGCCGCGGGTGTTCGTCAGCACGCTGTGCCTGACGCCATTGATGGTCTATTTCTTCATTCCGCTGTCGACGAGGCTGCTGGCCAACTGGCTGAGCGGCACGCCGGCGCGCCGTGCCCCCGCCGCCCCCTCCACCCAGAACCCGTAACCCCCGGCGTAGGGGCGGGCCGGCCCGCTCCTGCCGATCCATGCGTAGGTCTGCGCCCGCGCCGCTGTTATAGTTTTTGCTCTCCCCCCGACGCGAGCCGTTCATGACCTCCACCCCCGCCCCGATCCTCATCACCGGCGCCGGCCAGCGTGTCGGGCTGCATTGCGCGCAGCGCCTGCTCGAAGACGGCCACCGCGTCCTGTTCACCTACCGCACCGAACGCCCCGGCGTGCAGGCGCTGCGCGACCTGGGCGCCATCGGCCTGCAGGCGGACTTCTGCGACGAAGCCTCCATCCTGAGCTTCATCGCTGACCTGAAGACCCGCACCGACAGCCTGCGGGGCATCGTGCACAACGCCTCCGAATGGCTGGAGGAAAGCGACGCCCGCCAGGGCCAGGACTTCACGCGGATGTTCGGCGTGCACATGCTCGCGCCGTACCTGATCAACCTGCACTGCGAGGAACTGCTGCGCAGGTCCGGCCCGGCCGACATCGTCCATATCAGCGACGACGTGACCCGCCGAGGCAGCAGCAAGCACATCGGCTACTGCGCCACCAAGGCCGGCCTCGACAGCCTGACCCTGTCCTTCGCCGCCCGCTACGCGCCGGCGATCAAGGTCAACGGCATCGCGCCGGCCCTGCTATTGTTCAACCCGGACGACGACGCGGCGTACCGCGCCAAGGCACTGGCCAAATCCGCGCTGGGCATCGAGCCCGGCAGCGAGGTGGTCTACCAGAGCCTGCGCTACCTGCTCGACAACCCCTACGTCACCGGCACCACCCTGACCGTCAACGGCGGGCGGCACGTCAAATAAGCGCCCGCGAGGATCACCATGACGCCTTCCCTGTCCGGCCATTACCGCGAAATCCTCGTCGGCCTCGGCGAAGACCCCGACCGCGAGGGCCTGCTCGACACGCCCGAGCGCGCGGCCAAGGCCATGCGCTACCTGTGCGACGGCTACGGGCAAAGCGTCGAGGCCATCGTCAACGGTGCGCTGGTCGCCTCCGACACCGACGAGATGGTCATCGTGCCCGGCATCGAGCTGTACTCGCTGTGCGAACATCACCTGCTGCCCTTCATCGGCAAGGCCCATGTGGCTTATATTCCGACAGGCAGGGTGCTGGAGCCGTCGAAGGTCGCACGGCTGGTGGACATGTTCGCCCGCCGCCTGCAGATCCAGGAGAACCTCACCCGGCAGATCGCCGAGGCCATCGAACAGGTCACCGCTGCCGCAGGGGTCGCGGTGGTCATCGAGGCCCGACACATGTGCATGATGATGCGCGGTGTCGAAAAACAGAATTCGACCATGAACACCTCGGTCATGCTCGGCGCCTTCCGCGAGTCGAGCAACACCCGCCAGGAGTTCCTGCAATTGATTGGACGGAGCACGTAAATGCCACAACTTCAGCCGGGAACGGCGCGCATCCGGGTCAAGGATCTGCGCCTGCGCACTTTCATCGGGATCAACGAGGACGAGATCCTCAACAAGCAGGACGTGCTGATCAACCTGACCATCCTGTACGCCGCCCAGGAAGCGGTGCGCGACAACGACATCGACCATGCGCTCAACTACCGCACCATCACCAAGGCCATCATCGCCCACGTGGAAGGCAACCGCTTCGCCCTGCTCGAACGCCTGACCCAGGAGCTGCTCGATCTGGTGATGGCCAACACGGCGGTGCAGTACGCCGAGGTCGAGGTCGACAAGCCCCATGCGCTGCGGTTCGCCGAATCGGTGTCGATCACCCTGGCGGCCAGCCGCTGAGCGTAACTGGCGCATCGGGCGCCAGGCTTTTATCATCCGCGCCACGATTTGACTGCACAGAGCCCATCATGACCGAGCAACAACGCCTCGAACTCGAAGCCGCCGCCTTCCGCCGGCTGGTCGCCCACCTGGACAGCCGCAAGGACGTGCAGAACATCGACCTGATGAACCTCGCCGGGTTCTGCCGCAACTGCCTGTCCAAGTGGTACAAGGCCGCCGCCGACGAGCGCCAGATCGAGGTGAGCCTCGATGACGCCCGCGAAGTGGTTTACGGCATGCCGTACGCCGACTGGAAAGCCCACTATCAGCAAGAAGCCAGCGCCGAACAACAGGCGGCGTTCGCCAAAGGAAAACCCAATGAGTGACCTGAACACCCTGCGCGCCAGCTTCAAGAGCGGCGAACACGCCTTCGCCGACACCCTGGCGTTCATCGACGCCGGCTACGACTATCGCCAGCAGGCCTTCAACAACGGCGGCGTGGAAAACGCAGCCGGGCAGAACGAAGGTTCCTGCAAGACCCTCGGCCTGGCGCTGCTGGAAGGCTTGAGCGACGAAGAGGCGCTGCTGGCGTTCGGCGAGCACTACCGTTCGGTGGTCGCGACTCCGGAAGGCAGCGACCACGGCAACATCCGCGCGCTGATCAAGCACGGCCTGGCCGGCGTGAAGTTCGAAGCCCAGCCCCTGACCCGCCGCTGAGTCCCGAAAGACACTATCCCTGTGGAAGCCAGCCTGCTGGCGATGGCGTCAGTCAAGCCACCGCAGAGCAACATCCGCCACATCGGGATTGCATCGCCCAAGCAATCGCGGGCACAAAAAAACCGGCCAAGGCCGGTTTTTTCGTTTCTGCGGTGTTAGTGCGCAGCGTTCTGCAGACCGTCCAGATAGCGCTCGGTGTCCAGGGCCGCCATGCAGCCGGCGCCGGCCGAGGTGATGGCCTGGCGGTACACGTGGTCGGCCACGTCGCCGGCGGCGAAGACGCCTTCGACGCTGGTCGCGGTGGCGTTGCCGTCACGGCCGCCCTGCACCACCAGGTAACCGTCCTTGAGCTCCAACTGGCCTTCGAACAGCGAGGTGTTCGGGGTGTGGCCGATGGCGATGAACACGCCGTCGACCTTCACTTCGTCGAAGCTGCCGTCGTTGTTCTTCAGGCGGGCGCCGGTCACGCCCATGTTGTCGCCCAGCACTTCGTCCAGGGTCGCGTTCAGTTTCAGCTCGATCTTGCCTTCAGCGACACGGGCGTGCAGCTTGTCGATCAGGATCTTCTCGGCGCGGAAGGTGTCGCGGCGGTGGATCAGGGTGACCTTGCTGGCGATGTTGGCCAGGTACAGCGCCTCTTCGACAGCGGTGTTGCCGCCGCCGACCACGGCCACCGGCTTGTTGCGGTAGAAGAAACCGTCGCAGGTCGCGCAGGCGGAAACGCCTTTGCCCATGAAGGTCTCTTCCGACGGCAGGCCCAGGTAGCGGGCGCTGGCGCCGGTGGCGATGATCAGGGCGTCGCAGGTGTAGGTGCCGCTGTCACCGGTCAGGCTGTAAGGCTTGGAGGCGAAGTCCACGGCGTTGATGTGGTCGAACACGATCTCGGTCTCGAAGCGTTCGGCGTGCTCGCGCATGCGCTCCATCAGCACGGGACCGGTCAGGCCGTGGACGTCGCCCGGCCAGTTGTCCACTTCGGTGGTGGTGGTCAACTGACCGCCGGCCTGCATGCCGGTGATCAGCAGCGGCTTGAGGTTGGCACGGGCCGCGTACACCGCAGCGCTGTAACCGGCAGGGCCGGAACCGAGGATGATCACTCGCGAATGACGGACTTCAGACATGGACCTGCTCCTGTTGACCGGCCAGAACCACTGGCGCGGACGCCGGACTGCCGGCGGGAATAAAAAAGGACTGTGGATAACCTTGGGGAAGGCATGGGCTCGACAGTCCTGCAAAAAGTTGGGTGCAGCGTATCGAGGGGGGCAAGATTAAGGAAATACGGTTTAACAATCCAGCTCATAGGTGGTCTCTATGCGGACACGCTGACGAGCCGGCCGTCTTTGTTACAGTGAATGTCGATCCCACCGCCGCGCTTTCGCCTGCCGGGCAAAGCCGGTAAGGTCGGCGCGTTTTCCCTTGCTCGGAGCCCGATATGCCCGCCCCTGTCCTGTCCGGACCGCAATACCTGCGCGAAGGCCTGAAGCTGGTTCTCAGCCCCGGCCTGCGCCTGTTCGTGCTGCTGCCGCTGGCGATCAACCTGGTGCTGTTCGTCGGATTGATCTACCTGGCCGGCCATCAGTTCAGCCTGTGGGTCGACGCCCTGATGCCATCGCTGCCCGACTGGCTGGGCTTTCTCAGCTATATCCTGTGGCCCCTGTTCGTGGTGCTGGTGGCCTTGATGGTGTTCTTCACCTTCACGATGCTGGCCAACGTCATCGCGGCGCCGTTCAACGGCTTCCTGGCGGAGAAGGTCGAAGTGGTGGTGCGCGGCACCGACGACTTCCCGGCCTTCAGCTGGGGCGAACTGATCGCCATGGTGCCGCGCACCCTGGCCCGGGAGATGCGCAAGCTCGGCTACTTCCTGCCCCGGGCGGTGGGGCTGTTCATCCTTTCGTTCATTCCGGTGGTGAACATCGTCGCAGCGCCCCTGTGGCTGCTGTTCGGGGTGTGGATGATGGCGATCCAGTACATCGACTACCCGGCGGACAACCACAAGCTGGGCTGGAACGAAATGCTCGCCTGGCTGCGGCACAAGCGCTGGCAGAGCATGAGCTTCGGCGGGGTCGTCTACCTGGCGCTGATGGTTCCGTTGGTGAACATCCTGATGATGCCGGCGGCCGTGGCCGGCGCGACGCTGTTCTGGGTGCGCGAGCGCGGCGCCGAGCGTCTGGCCACCCCTGCCTGACCCGGGCGGCGGCCGGTCACAAATCCATCATCCGGATGTCACAACCGCGACATGGCCCCAGCCGACACTGGGGCCATGACGACAGCTCTGCACATCACCCTGATCAGCGAAACCTACCCTCCCGAAATCAACGGGGTGGCCAATACCCTGGGTCGCCTGTGCGAAGGCCTGCGCGCGCGCGGGCACCGGGTGGAACTGGTGCGCCCGCGCCAGGGCGACGATCCCCAACGCAGCGCCGACGACGGGGTGCTGCTGTGCCGGGGCTGGCCGTTGCCGGGTTATCCCGGGCTGCAATGGGGACAATCGTCGATGCACAAGCTGCTGCGCCGCTGGAAACGCCAGCGCCCGGACGTGCTGTACATCGCCACCGAAGGCCCGCTCGGGCTGTCGGCGCTGCGAGCGGCACGGCGCCTGGGGATCGCGGTGGTGAGCGGCTTCCACACCAACTTCCAGCAGTACACCCACCAGTACGGGTTCAGCGTGCTGACGCGGTTGCTGACCCATTACCTGCGCTGGTTCCACAACCGCTCGGCGCTGACGCTGGTGCCCAGCGTCAGCCAACGCCTGGAGCTGGAGCGCCGGCACTTCGACCGGCTGGCGCTGCTGTCGCGGGGGGTGGACAGCCAGTTGTTCCACCCGGCCAAACGCCTGGACGCCTTGCGTGCGCAGTGGGGTCTGAGCGAGCAGGACATCGCGGTGATTTACGTCGGAAGACTGGCCGCCGAGAAAAACCTCGGCTTGCTGGGACGCAGCTTCGAACGGCTGCGCAGCACTTATCCACAACGCCGCGCGAAGCTGATCGTGGTCGGCGACGGTCCGCTGCGCACCGCCCTGGAAAAGCAGCTGCCCGAGGCGATCTTCTGCGGCTCGCAACGCGGCGAAGCGTTGGCGGCGCACTATGCGTCGGGGGACATCTTTCTGTTCCCCAGCCTCACCGAAACCTTCGGCAACGTGGTGCTCGAAGCCTTGGCCTCAGGTCTGGGCGTGGTGGCCTACGACCAGGCTGCGGCGGCGCAGCACATCCGCCATGGCTACAATGGCGTGCTGGCGATGCCGGGCGACGAGGAAGCGTTCTGCGAGGCGGCGGCATGGTTGCTGGAAGAGCGGGAAACCCTGCGCTCCGTGCGCCTGAATGCGCGCCAGCATGCCAGCCGTCAGGGCTGGGCGACGATCGTCGAGCAGTTCGAAGGGCATCTGCGCGGGGCGTGCTCAGGGGAGCAGACGATGCCGAACGCGCAGACATTGCCCTGATCCGGGCAGCCCTATTCGTCGGATCGCCGCCCGAAACCAGGTCGCTCCCACAGGTTTCTCGGGTGCCCGGTGGCCACCGAGCCCTTCGTGGGAGCCAGCCTGCTGGCGATGGCGCCAGTGAAGGCGCCGCCTACTCCAGCGTCATCAACGCCTCGCGGCTGAACGGCAGAATCTCTTGTTCGCGGCCTTCGCGGACTTTCTGCGCCCAGTCCGGATCCACCAGCAACGCACGCCCCACCGCCACCAGATCGAACTCGTCGTTGTTCAGGCGCTCCAGCAGTTTCTCCAGGCTGGCGGGCTGCGCGACCTTGTCGGTGTTGACCATGAACTGCAGGAACTCGCCGTCCAGGCCGACGCTGCCGACGGTGATGGTCGGCTTGCCGGTCAGCTGGCGGGTCCAGCCGGCCAGGTTCAGCTCGGAGCCTTCGAACTCCGGTTCCCAGAAACGGCGGGTCGAGCAGTGGAAGATGTCCACGCCGGCGTCGGCCAGCGGCTTGAGGAATTCGCCCAGCGCCTCGGGGGTCTGCACCAGGCGCGCGGTGTAGTCCTGCTGCTTCCACTGGGAGAAACGGAAGATGATCGGGAAACCTTCGCCGACCGCCGCACGCACGGCGCGGATCAGTTCGATGGCGAACCGCGAACGGTTGGCCAGGTCGCCGCCGTACTCATCGGTGCGCTGGTTGCTGCCTTCCCAGAAGAACTGGTCGATCAGGTAGCCGTGGGCGCCGTGGATCTCCACGCCATCCATGCCGATGCTTTGCGCATCCTTGGCGGCCTGGGCGAAGGCGCCGATCACGTCCTGGATGTCCTGCTTGCTCATGCCGTGCACCACGACCTGGCCGTCCTTGAGCTTTTCCGACGGGCCATAGCCCGGCACGCTGGCGTCCGGCTCGGTGCCCAGGCGCCGCACATTGCCCACGTGCCACAGCTGCGGAACGATCTTGCCGCCTTCGGCGTGCACCGCGTCCACGACCTTCTTCCAGCCGGCCAACGCCGCCTCGCCATAGAAGTGCGGCACGTTCGGATAGCCGTTGGAGGCCTGGTGGCCCACGGTGGTGCCTTCGGTGATGATCAGGCCGACCCCGGCCGCCGCACGGCGACGGTAGTACTCGATGACCTTGCTGTTCGGCACGCCGCCCGGCGAGAACGAGCGGGTCATGGGGGCCATGACCACGCGGGTCGGCAGTTCGAGGGCACCTAACTGGAACGGTTTGAACAGGGCTTGGACGGGCATCGGGAAGCTCCACGAAAACGTTGTCGACAGGCACGAGGCCATATGACGGCGATAATATGCGTGACGCCACCCACATGAAAGCATTATTGATCTGAATGATTTAGGGTCAAAAGGCAGGCAAAAAAAATCGCAGTCCGATGGCTGCGATTTTCGTGTTTCAGCTCAATGCCTTTTCGATCGCGGTGATCACGGCCGGATCGTCCGGCGCCGTGCGCGGCGAGAACCTGGCCAGTACGCGGCCGTCCTTGCCCAGCAGGAACTTCTCGAAGTTCCAGGTAATGTCGCCGGGGAACTCGGCCCCCTCGCCCGCCAGCAAGCGGTAGAGCTGATGCCGTTCGTGGCCGTTGACCTCAAGCTTGCTCGACAACGGGAAACTGACCCCGTAGTTCAGGCTGCAGAACTCCTGGATCTCCTGTTCGGAGCCAGGCTCCTGGCCGGCGAACTGGTTGCACGGCAGGCCCAACACGCTGAAGCCCTTGCCTTTGTACTGCTGATGAAGGTTTTCCAATGCCGCGTACTGTGGCGTCAACCCGCATTTGGAGGCGACGTTGACCACCAGCACGACTTGGCCCTTGAAGGGCGCCAGCGGTAGCTCCTGGCCATCCAGGGCTGTCAACTTAAGGTCGTGAAAAGCACTCATGACGGACTCCAGATTCCCGTGTTCCCCTTGAAACAGCCGCTTGGCAGCGCGCCAAGGACAGCCGCAGACTAAAAAGGCGCCCTCAGGGCGCCTCTCCAGTACTCGAAAGCTTAGCGCAGAAAATCAGTGGTGATGGCCACCTTCGCCATGGACGTGGCCATGAGCGACCTCTTCCTGGCTGGCGTCACGGATGGCGACGACCTTGACCTTGAAGTTCAGGCGCTGACCGGCCAGCGGGTGGTTGCCGTCGACGGTGACGTCATCGCCGTCGATGTCGCGGATGGTGACGATCTGCATCTGACCGTCCGGCGCCGAAGCGTGGAACTGCATGCCGACTTCCAGCTTGTCGACGCCTTCGAACATGCTGGCGCTCAGGGTGCTGACCAGTTCGGCCGAGTATTCGCCGTAGGCGTCTTCCGGCTCGACGGAAACGCTCAGTTCGTCACCGGCGCCTTTGCCTTCCAGGGCTTTTTCCAGGCCCGGAATGATGTTGCCTGCACCATGCAGGTAAACCAGCGGTGCGCCGCCGGCGGAGCTGTCGATGACCTCACCAGCGTCGTTGGTCAGGGTATAGTCGATGGAGACAGCCTTGTTGGCGGCGATCAGCATGAGGCGGGACCTTTGCATAAGAATGAAGAACGGACAAGTCTAAACAAGGATTTGCCCGAAAGCGAACACAACCCGGACAGACGGGAACAAACGCCCCCGGCGACGGTCACCGGCTTCCACCAGGACGAGGACGGCCACTGGGTCGCCGAGCTGTCCTGCGGCCATACCCAGCACCTGCGCCACCAGCCGCCCTGGCAGTCGCGGGCGTGGGTGCTGGATCCGGCGCAACGCCTTGAAAAAATAGGCCGGCCCTTCGCGTGCGGTTGGTGCGCGCAGGGCTCGGTTAGCGATAACCTTGGCGACTGAATTCAGGCAGATCGCCCAAAGCCGCTGATCGCCATTGCCATGCACCCTTAGAGAATCCGCATGCAGACTTTTTTTATCGCGCCCACCGATTTCGGCGTGGGCCTGACCTCCATCAGCCTCGGGCTGGTGCGTACGCTGGAACGGGCCGGCCTGAAGGTCGGCTTCTTCAAGCCGATCGCCCAGCCGCACCCCGGCGACACCGGCCCTGAACGCTCCACGGAGCTGGTGGCCCGCACCCACGGCCTGAAACCGCCGCAGCCGCTGGGCCTGGCCCATGTCGAGCGGATGCTCGGCGACGGTCAGCTCGACGAGCTGCTGGAAGAGATCATCACCCTTTATCAGCAGGCCGCCGTCGGCAAGGACGTGCTGGTCGTCGAAGGCATGGTGCCGACCCGCAGCGCCAGCTACGCCGCACGGGTCAACCTGCACCTGGCCAAGAGCCTGGACGCCGAGGTGATCCTGGTCTCGGCGCCGGAAAACGAAGTGCTGACCGAGCTGTCCGGCCGGGTGGAGCTGCAGGCGCAGCTGTTCGGCGGGCCGAAGGACCCGAAGGTCCTCGGCGTCATCCTCAACAAGGTCAAGACCGACGAGAGCATGGACGCCTTCGCGGCGCGCCTGAAGGAACATTCGCCGTTGCTGCGCAGCGGCGATTTCCGCCTGCTGGGCTGCATCCCGTTCCAGCCCGAGCTCAACGCCCCGCGCACCCGCGACGTCGCCGACCTGATGGGCGCCCAGGTGCTCAACGCCGGCGACTACGAAACCCGGCGCATGACCAAGACCATCATCTGCGCGCGCACCATGCGCAACACCGTGGACCTGCTCAAGCCCGGCGTGCTGGTGGTGACCCCCGGCGACCGCGACGACATCATCCTGGCCGTCAGCCTCGCGGCCATCAACGGCGTGCCGCTGGCCGGCCTGCTGCTGACCAGCGACACCCTGCCCGACCCGCGCATCATGGAGCTGTGCCGCGGCGCCTTGCAGGCCGGCCTGCCGGTGCTGTCAGTGAGCACCGGCTCCTACGACACCGCCAACCTGCTCAACGGCCTGAACAAGGAAATCCCCGTCGACGACCGCGAGCGCGCCGAGATCATCACCGACTTCGTCGCCAGCCACCTCGACGCCAACTGGCTGCACCAGCGCTGCGGCACCCCGCGGGAGATGCGCCTGTCGCCGGCGGTGTTCCGCTACCAGCTGATCCAGCGGGCCCAGGTGGCCAACAAGCGCATCGTCCTGCCCGAAGGCAGCGAACCGCTCACCGTACAGGCCGCCGCGATCTGCCAGGAGCGCGGCATCGCCCGCTGCGTGCTGCTGGCCAAGCCCGCCGACGTCGAGGCCGTGGCCCGCGCCCAAGGCATCGAACTGCCGCCGGGCCTGGAGATCCTTGACCCGGACCTGATCCGCGAACGCTACGTCGAACCGATGGTGGCCCTGCGCAAGAGCAAAAGCCTCAATGCGCCGATGGCCGAGCAGCAGCTGGAAGACACCGTGGTCATCGGCACCATGATGCTGGCGCTGGATGAGGTGGACGGCCTGGTGTCGGGCGTCATCAACACCACCGCCAACACCATCCGCCCGGCCCTGCAACTGATCAAGACCGCGCCGGGCTGCACCCTGGTGTCGTCGGTGTTCTTCATGCTGTTCCCCGAAGAGGTGCTGGTGTACGGCGACTGCGTGATGAACCCGCACCCGAGCGCGGCGGAACTGGCCGAGATCGCCCTGCAGAGCGCCGACTCGGCGGCGGCCTTCGGCATCACGCCGCGGGTGGCGATGATCAGCTACTCCAGCGGCGAATCGGCCAGCGGCGAGGAAGTCGAGAAGGTGCGCGAAGCCACCCTGCTCGCCCACGAGCAGCAACGCGCGCTGCTGATCGACGGCCCGTTGCAGTACGACGCCGCCGCCAACGAGACCGTGGCCCGGCAACTGGCGCCGAACAGCCAGGTGGCCGGCCGCGCCACGGTGTTCGTGTTCCCCGACCTGAACACCGGCAACACCACCCACAAGGCCGTGCAGCGCAGCGCCGACTGCGTCAGCCTCGGCCCGATGCTGCAGGGCCTGCGCAAGCCGGTCAACGACCTGCCGCGCGGCGCCCAGGTCGACGACATCGTCTACACCATTGCCCTGACCGCGATCCAAGCCGCCAACCGAACCCTGGATATCTGACTCGATGCTGGCCTTTCTTCCCGCTCCCTTGCGCGGCGTCATCGCCGCGCTGCTGTTGGCGCTGAACACGATCCTGCTGTGCTCGTTCCTGTTTGTGGTGGCGCTGTTCAAGGTGCTGCCGTTCGCCTTCACCCAACGCCTGACCCGCTGGCTGATGAGCCACACCCATGAAGCCTGGATCAGCCTCAACAAAGGCTGGATGAACCTGGTCTGCCGCACCCGCTGGCACGTCAGCGGCCTGCAGGGCCTGGACTACCGGCACTCGTACCTGATCACCAGCAACCATCAGAGCTGGGTCGACATCCTGGCGCTGCAGTACGTGTTCAACCGGCGCATCCAGCCGCTGAAGTTCTTTCTCAAGCAAGAGCTGATCTGGGTGCCGGTGATCGGTCTGGCCTGGTGGACGCTGGGCTTTCCGTTCATGAAGCGTTACTCCAAGGCCTACCTGGAAAAGCATCCGGAAAAGAAAGGCAAGGATCTGGAGACCACCCGCAAGACCTGCGCGAAGTTCCGCGACAACCCGGTGGGCATCTTCAACTTCGTCGAAGGCACGCGCTTCACCGCCGCCAAGCATGCCCAGCAGCAGTCGCCGTTCAGGCACCTGCTCAAGCCCAAGGCCGGCGGCATCGCCTTCGTGCTCGATGCGATGGGGGAACAGCTGGAGTCGATCGTCAACGTGACCCTCCACTACCCGGGCGGGCGCCCCGGCTTCGCCGACCTGCTGTGCGGCCGAGTCAAGGAGGTGGTGGTGCATGTCGAGGAACTGAAGGTGCCGCCGCAGTTCGTCGGCCGCAACTACGACCAGGACGGCGAATACCGCCTGCAGTTCCAGGGCTGGATCAATCAAATGTGGCTGGACAAGGATGCGTTGCTGGAGGAGCTGAACCGCGAGTTTCCTGGGCGCCGCTGACCGTGCGATGCATAGGTTCCGTTCCTGCGGCGCCTTGACCGGCGCCATCGCCAGCAGGCTGGCTCCCACAGGGGATTCGGTTGAATGCAGCGCCTGCGGCCAACGCAATCCATGTGGGAGCCAGCCTGCTGGCGATGACGTCAGTCCGAGCCCCGCAGGAGCTTGAGATCAGGACAGCCCAAACGAAAAGCCCGCCGATGATCGCTCATCGGCGGGCTTTGCGTTTCAGGCCAAGGCTCAGATCGCGCCGCGGCTGCGCAGCAGATCCAGCACGAGCTTGACGCCCTCTTCCAGGGACACGGACTGGGTATCGACCACCAGGTCGGCATCCAGCGGCACGTCATACGGGAAGGACTCGCCCGGAATGTTGTCGCCACCCGCCGCGTACAGGCCCTGCGGATCACGCTCGGCGCAGGCGGTCGGCGATGCCTGGACATAGACCGTCAGCAGACGCTCCTTGCCGATCAGATCCTTCGCCTGCTCGCGCCCTTCGGCGCTCGGCGCGACGAACGCGGCCAGGGTCAGCAGGCCGGCTTCGTTGAACTGACGCGCCACATGGGCGGCTCGGCGCCAATTCTCGGTGCGGCCGGCACGGTCCTGCGGCAAGCCCTTGTTCAGGTCATGGCGCAGGTTCTGGCCGTCCAGCACGAACACCGCACGGCCCATGTCGAACAGCTTGCGCTCGACCGCATAGGCCAGCGTGCTCTTGCCCGCGCCGGAAAGGCCGCTGAACAGTACGGTGGCCGGCTGCTGGCCGAAGCGCTGGGCGCGCTCCTCGGTCGCTACATGGGCCAACTTGCCGTGCTGCGTGGCGGTGCCGTGGCTCACCGGCTGGGCGACGATCATGCCGGCGCCGACGGTGCCGTTGGTCAAGCGGTCGATGACGATGAACGCGCCGGTGGTGCGGTTGCTGTCGTAGCCGTCCAGGGCGATCGGCGCATCGAGGGCGATCTTCACCTTGCCGATCTCATTGAGCTGCAACGCGCTCGCCGAACCTTCCTCCAGCGTGTTCACGTCCACCTTGTGGACGATGCTGGCGATCGAGCCCGGCACGTAGCTGGTGGCGCGCTTGATGTCGTACTTCTTGCCCGGCAGCATCGGCTCTTCGGCCATCCACACCAGCATCGCCTCGAAGCTGTCGGTGACCGGCGGCACGTTGTCGGCATGCACCAGCAGGTCGCCGCGGGAGATGTCGATCTCGTCTTCCATGGTCAAGGTCACGGCCTGGCCTGGACCTGCGTGCTCCAGCTCGCCCTCGAAGGTGACGATGGATTTGACGCGGCTGCTCTTGCCCGACGGCAGCACCACGACTTCGTCGCCCTTGTGCACGATGCCGCTGGCCAGGGTGCCGGCGAAACCGCGGAAGTTCAGGTTCGGACGGTTGACGTACTGCACCGGGAAACGCAGGTCGGTGAAGTTGCGGTCGCCCGCCACTTCCACGGTCTCGAGGATTTCCATCAGCGACTGGCCGGTGTACCACGGCGAACGCTCGGACTTGTTCACCACGTTGTCGCCCTTGAGCGCGGACATCGGCACGAAGTGCATGCTCGACGGCTTCATCTTCAGGCCTTCGGCGAACTGCAGGTAGTCGGCCTTGATCGACTCGAACACGCCCTGGTCGAAGTCCTTCAGGTCCATCTTGTTGACGGCGACGACGATGTGCTTGATGCCCAACAGGTTCGCGATGAAGCTGTGGCGGCGGGTCTGGGTCTGCACGCCGTAGCGGGCGTCGACCAGGATGATCGCCAGGTCGCAGGTGGACGCGCCGGTGGCCATGTTGCGGGTGTACTGCTCGTGGCCCGGGGTGTCGGCGATGATGAACTTGCGCTTGGCGGTGGAGAAGTAGCGGTAGGCGACATCGATGGTGATGCCCTGCTCGCGCTCGGCCTGCAGGCCGTCGACCAGCAGCGCCAGGTCGATGTCGTCACCGGTGGTGCCGACCTTCTTCGAGTCGCGGGTGATCGCTTCCAGGTGATCTTCGTAGATCATCTTGGAGTCGTGCAGCAGGCGCCCGATCAGGGTGCTCTTGCCGTCATCGACGTTGCCGCAGGTCAGAAAGCGCAGCAGCTCTTTGCGTTCGTGCTGGCCCAGGTAGGCGAGGATGTCCTCGCTGATCAAATCGGATTGGTGCGACATGGTTCGACCCTAATTAGAAATAGCCCTGACGTTTCTTGTCTTCCATCGAGCCTGCGCCATCGTGGTCGATGACCCGGCCCTGACGCTCGGAAGTCCGCGTCAGCAGCATTTCCTGAATGATGTCCGTCAGGCTTTCGGCCTCGGACTCCACCGCGCCCGTCAACGGGTAGCAGCCAAGGGTACGGAAACGCACTTTCTTCTTGACGATGCGTGCCTTCTCTTCGTCGCTCAGGTGTTCGAGGATACGGTCGTCGTCGATCATGATCAGCGTGCCGTTCTTCTCGATCACTTCGCGCTCGGCGGCGAAATACAGCGGCACGATCGGGATGCCTTCGAGGTAGATGTACTGCCAGATGTCCAGCTCGGTCCAGTTCGACAGCGGGAAGACACGGATCGACTCGCCCTTGTTGACCTTGCCGTTGTAGACGTTCCACAGCTCCGGACGCTGGTTCTTCGGATCCCAGCGGTGCTTGCTGTCGCGGAACGAGTACACGCGCTCCTTGGCGCGGGATTTCTCTTCATCGCGGCGGGCGCCGCCGAAGGCCGCGTCGAAGCCGTGCTTGTCCAGCGCCTGCTTGAGGCCCTGGGTCTTCATGATGTCGGTGTGCTTGGCGCTGCCGTGGGTGAACGGGTTGATGCCCTGCGCCACGCCTTCCGGGTTGACGTGGGTGATCAGGTCCAGGCCCATTTCCTCGACCATGCGGTCGCGGAACCTGTACATCTCCTGGAACTTCCATTGGGTGTCGACGTGCATCACCGGAAACGGCAGCTTGCCCGGGAAGAACGCCTTGCGTGCCAGGTGCAGCATCACGGCGGAATCTTTGCCGATGGAGTACAGCATCACCGGATTGTCGAACTCGGCGGCCACCTCGCGGATGATGTGGATGCTTTCCGCCTCCAGCTGTTTCAGATGCGTCAGTTTGTCGACCATGGCTACTCACGAAAGCTTTCTTATGAACGGCCAGCGGGCCGTGTTCGAGGGCCGAATCCTAGCACAGCGCCCTGCTTCTAATCAGGGCGCCAACTAGATCGAAAGGGCATATGAATATGCCCGTCGGTTCGGCCTGAACGACGCCTTCAGCGACGCTGTCGCCAGCAGGCCGGTTCTACAGGTTCCGTGCCGTGCATGACATTGTGGGAGCCAGCCTGCTGGCGATGACGGCGGCACATCCGGCATCGGCATGTCAGGCAGCCCGCTCCCGCAGCCAGCCCCGCCGGTTTCAGATGGGGTTCGGGCAATCGATGAAGATGTGCTCCAGGGCGAACCGCCTGGCCAGGTACTCGCCCAGCGCCTGCACGCCGTAGCGTTCGGTGGCGTGGTGGCCGGCGGCGATGAAGCTGATGCCGTTCTCCCGGGCGCTGTGGAAGGTCTGTTCCGAGGCTTCGCCGCTGAGGAACAGGTCGACCCCGGCGGCGATGGCCTGGTCGATGTAGCCCTGGCCGCCGCCGGTGCACCAGCCGACCCGCCGGATCATCGCGCTGCCTTCGACCAAAAGCGGCTCGCGGCCCATGGCCTCCTGCACCCGCCGGGCGAAATCCCGCGGCGTCGCCGGTTCGCTGAGCGAGCCGACCAGGCCGACGACCTTCAGGTTGTCCGGATCCAGCGGCCCTTCGACGGTGATGTCCAGCTGACGGGCCAACTGCACGTTGTTGCCGACGTCCGGATGCAGGTCCAGCGGCAGGTGGTAGGCCAGCAGGCTGATGTCGTGCTTGAGCAAGGTCTTGAGGCGGCGCTGCTTCATGCCGGTGACGCAGGGGTTCTCGCCCTTCCAGAAGTAGCCGTGGTGCACCAGCACCAGGTCCGCCTCGGCTTCGACGGCGGCGTCGAGCAGCGCCTGGCTGGCGGTGACGCCGCTGACGATGCGCATCACCTGCGGCCGGCCCTCGACCTGCAGGCCGTTGGGGCAGTAATCGGCGATTTTCGAACTGCCGAGGTAACGGTCGGCTTCCTCGACCAGGGTGCTCAGGGCGACGGCCATGAAAGACTCCTAAATATCCGTTCAGAGGCGCGCGCGGCCTCGTATAATGCGCGACATTATGGGCGGTCCGACCCCGCCTGCAACTTTTCCAGGACGTGCTTAATGCTCAAGGCGCTGCGTTTTTTCGGCTGGCCGCTGTTGGCCGGCGTGCTTATCGCTCTGTTGATCATCCAGCGTTACCCGCAGTGGGTCGGGCTCCCGAGCCTCGACGTCAACCTGCAGCAAGCCCCGCAGACCACCAGCATCCAGCAGGGGCCGGTGACCTACGCCGACGCCGTGACCATCGCCGCGCCGTCGGTGGTCAACCTGTACACCACCAAAGTCATCGCCAAACCGGCCCATCCGCTGTTCGACGACCCGCAGTTCCGCCGCTTCTTCGGCGACAACTCGCCCAAGCAGAAGCGCATGGAGTCGAGCCTGGGCTCCGGCGTGATCATGAGCCCGGAAGGCTTCATCCTGACCAACAACCACGTCACCAGCGGCGCCGACCAGATCGTCGTGGCCCTCAAGGACGGCCGCGAGACCCTGGCCCGGGTCATCGGCAGCGATCCCGAGACTGACCTGGCGGTGCTCAAGATCGACCTGAAGAACCTGCCGGCGATCACCGTGGGCCGCTCCGACAACATCCGCATCGGCGACGTCGCCCTGGCCATCGGCAACCCCTTCGGCGTCGGCCAGACCGTGACCATGGGCATCATCAGCGCCACCGGGCGCAACCAACTGGGCCTGAACAACTACGAAGACTTCATCCAGACCGACGCGGCCATCAACCCCGGCAACTCCGGCGGCGCCCTGGTGGACGCCAACGGCAACCTCACCGGCATCAACACGGCGATCTTCTCCAAGTCCGGCGGCTCCCAGGGCATCGGCTTCGCGATCCCGGTGAAGCTGGCGATGGAGGTCATGAAGTCGATCATCGAGCACGGCCAGGTCATCCGTGGCTGGCTGGGCATCGAGGTGCAGCCGCTGACCCAGGAACTGGCGGAGTCGTTCGGCCTGTCCGGCCGTCCGGGCATCGTGGTGGCGGGGATCTTCCGCGACGGCCCGGCGCAGAAGGCCGGCCTGCAACTGGGCGACGTGATCCTGAGCATCGACGGCGAACCGGCCGGTGACGGCCGCAAATCGATGAACCAGGTGGCGCGGATCAAACCGACCGACAAAGTCACGATCCAGGTGATGCGCAACGGCAAGGAACTGAAGCTGACCGCGGAAATCGGCCTGCGTCCGCCGCCGGCACCGGTCAAGGAACAGGAAGAGAACTGACCCATCCAATCGCCAGCAGGCTGGCTCCCACAGGGGATCTGGATGGGTCCCAGCCGCTGTGTTCACCGCAGAACACGGTGGGAGCCAGCCTGCTGGCGATGGCGTCAGCCGAAGCGCCGCAGGGCATGATGAAAAAAGGCCGGCACCTTCAGTGAGGTGCCGGCCTTTTTTTTGATCGGTGTCAGCAGGCTGTCACAGCTCGCCGAGGCCGTCGATCAGCGCCTGGTTCTGCTCCGGCGTGCCGATGGAGATGCGCAGGAACTGGGCGATCCGCTCCTGCTTGAAGTGGCGCACGATCACGCCCTGCTCCCGCAGCTTGGCCGCCAGCCCCGCCGCGTCGTGCTGCGGATGGCGGGCGAAGATGAAGTTGGCCGCCGACGGCAGCACTTCAAAGCCCTTGGCCTGCAACTGCGCGGTCACCCATTCCCGGCTCTCGATCACCAGGCGGCAGGTCTTGTCGAAGTACTCGCGGTCCTCGAAGGCCGCGGCAGCGCCGACATTCGCCATCCGGTCCAGCGGGTAGGAGTTGAAGCTGTTCTTGATCCGCTCCAGCGCCTCGATCAGCTCCGGATGCCCCACCGCCAGCCCGACCCGCAGCCCCGCCAGCGAGCGTGACTTGGAGAGGGTCTGGGTGACGAGCAGGTTCGGATAACGGTTCACCAGACTGATGGCCGTTTCGCCGCCGAAGTCGATGTAGGCCTCGTCCACCACGACCACCGAATCCGGATTGGCCTTGAGGATCCGCTCGACCGCGTCCAGCGCCAGCAGGCAGCCGGTCGGGGCGTTCGGGTTGGGGAAGATGATCCCGCCGTTGGGCCTGGCGTAGTCCGCCGGGTCGATCTGGAACTGCGCGTCCAGCGGCACTGCCTCGAACCCGATGCCGTACAGCCCGGCGTACACCGGATAGAAGCTGTAACTGATGTCCGGGAACAGCAGCGGCTTGTCGTGCTGCAGCAAGCCGTGGAAGACGTGCGCCAGCACCTCGTCCGAGCCGTTGCCGAGGAACACCTGGTTGGCTTGCACGCCGTAATAGTCGGCCACGGCGTTTTTCAGCAGGTCGCTGTTGGGGTCCGGGTACAGGCGCAGGTTGTCGTTGAGTTCGGTCTGCATCGCGGCCAGCGCCTTGGGCGACGGGCCGTACGGGTTTTCGTTGGTGTTGAGCTTGACCAGTTTGGCCAGCTTCGGTTGTTCGCCGGGCACGTAAGGCACCAGATCCTTGACGAACGGGCTCCAGAATTTGCTCATGTCTCAGTTCCCCTGCTGTTCATCGAGGATGCGGTATTCGGCGCTGCGCGCGTGGGCGCTCAGGGATTCGCCACGGGCCAGCACCGATGCGGTCTTGCCCAGCTCGGAGGCGCCGGCCTCGGAGCAGAAGATGATCGACGAGCGTTTCTGGAAGTCGTACACGCCCAGCGGCGAGGAGAACCGCGCCGTGCCGGAGGTCGGCAGAACGTGGTTGGGGCCTGCGCAGTAGTCGCCCAGCGCTTCGGAGGTGTGGCGGCCCATGAAGATCGCGCCGGCGTGGCGGATCTGCGGCAACCAGGCCTGCGGGTCGGCGACCGACAGCTCAAGGTGCTCCGGCGCGATGCGGTTGGCGACTTCGATGGCCTGGGCCATGTCGCGCACCTGAATCAGCGCACCGCGGCCGTTGATCGAGGTCTCGATGATGGCGGCGCGGTCCATGGTCGGCAGCAGCTTGTCGATGCTGGCGGCCACCTTGTCGAGGAACTGTGCATCGGGGCTGACCAGGATCGCCTGGGCGTCTTCGTCGTGCTCAGCCTGGGAGAACAGGTCCATGGCGATCCAGTCCGGATCGGTCTGGCCGTCGCACACCACGAGGATTTCCGAAGGGCCGGCGATCATGTCGATGCCGACCTGGCCGAACACGTGACGCTTGGCGGTGGCCACGTAGATGTTGCCGGGGCCGACCACCTTGTCCACCTGCGGCACGCTTTGGGTGCCGTAGGCCAGTGCGGCGACAGCCTGGGCGCCGCCGATGGTGAACACCCGGTCGACCCCGGCGATGCACGCGGCGGCCAGCACCAACTCATTGACCTCGCCGCGCGGGGTCGGCACCACCATGACCACTTCGCCGACGCCGGCCACCTTGGCCGGGATCGCGTTCATCAGCACCGACGACGGGTACGACGCCTTTCCGCCCGGCACGTACAGGCCGGCGCGGTCCAGCGGCGTGACCTTCTGGCCGAGCACGGTGCCGTCGGCCTCGGTGTAGCTCCAGGAATCCTGCTTCTGCCGTTCGTGGTAGCTGCGCACGCGTGCGGCGGCTTTTTCCAGCGCCTCGCGCTGGGCCGGGGTGATGCGGGTCAGGGCCAGTTCCAGGCGCTCGCGCGGCAGGATCAGGTCCGCCATCGAGGCGGCGTCCACGCCGTCGAACTGGCGGGTGAACTCGACCAGCGCCTCGTCGCCGCGCTCGCGCACGGCCTTGATGATGTCCAGCACCCGCTGATTGACCGAGTCGTCGGACACGCTTTCCCAGCTCAGCAGATGATCCAGATGATGCGCGAAATCCGGGTCAGCAGCGTTGAGTCGGCGAATTGCAGTCGGTGCGGTCATAGCGAGAGCCTCATAGGAATGGCGAAAACTCAGGCGCCCTAACTTAGCAGTCGTTCCGCTTGGGCACCTGAGATTCTGGCTATGAGGCGGATAGACGGGCGCAGCCGGAGGCCGCGCGGGTACATCAGCCGCGGTGTCGCGATTCCACTGCCTTGCGCAGGGTATCGATCAACGCCTGGATCCGGGCGTGTTGCATCTTCATCGAAGCCTTGTTGACCACCAGGCGCGAGCTGATCGTGGCGATCAGTTCCTGGGGCTCCAGGCCGTTGGCGCGCAGGGTGTTGCCGGTGTCGACCACGTCGATGATCTTGTCCGCCAGACCGATCAGCGGCGCCAGCTCCATCGAGCCGTACAGCTTGATGATGTCGACCTGACGGCCCTGCTCGGCGTAGTAGCGCTTGGCGACGTTGACGAACTTGGTCGCCACCCGCAGGCGGCCCTTGGGTTCGGCGGCGCCGACCTTGCCGGCGGTCATCAGCTTGCATTGGGCGATCTGCAGGTCCAGCGGCTCGTACAGGCCCTGGCCGCTGTATTCCATCAGCACGTCCTTGCCGGCCACACCGAGGTCGGCCGCGCCATGCTCGACATAGGTCGGCACGTCGGTGGCGCGCACGATCAGCAGACGGACGTCTTCCTGGGTCGTGGGGATGATCAGCTTGCGGCTCTTGTCCGGATTCTCGGTCGGCACGATGCCCGCTTCGGCCAGAAGCGGCAGGGTGTCGTCAAGGATGCGGCCCTTGGACAGTGCGATGGTCAACATGGGTAGCGTCAGTCCTTATCAAGGTACTCATGCCCGGACGCGATCGGCGCCGGACACACATCGAGGGCTTGTCCCGAACGGAACGGCAGCCCTCGACCAAAAACGAACTCGGTGGACACCTCCCTGTGTCCGGATGCAGGACTAGCCCGGAACGCGGCGGATCTTGGCGCCCAGCATCTGCAGTTTCTCTTCGATGCACTCGTAGCCACGGTCAATGTGGTAGATGCGGTCGATCAGGGTGTCGCCGTCGGCCACCAGGGCCGAGATCACCAGGCTGGCCGAGGCCCGCAGGTCGGTCGCCATGACCGGTGCGCCCTTGAGGATCTCGGTGCCGGTCACGATGGCGGTGTTGCCTTCGACCTGGATCTTGGCGCCCATGCGGTGCAGTTCGTACACGTGCATGAAACGGTTTTCGAAGATCGTCTCGATCACGGCGCCTGTGCCTTCGGCGATGGCGTTGAGCGAGATGAACTGCGCCTGCATGTCGGTCGGGAACGCCGGGTACGGCGCAGTGCGCACGTTGACCGCCTTCGGCCGCTTGCCGTGCATGTTCAGCTCGATCCAGTCTTCGCCGCTGGTGATCTCGGCGCCGGACTCGCGCAGTTTTTCCAGGACGGCTTCGAGGATGGTCGGATCGGTGTCCTTGACCTTCACGCGCCCGCCGGTGACGGCGGCGGCCACCAGGTAGGTGCCGGTCTCGATGCGGTCAGGCATGACCTTGTAGAAGGTCGGGGCCAGGCGCTCGACGCCATCGATGGTGATGGTGTCGGTGCCGGCGCCGGAAACCTTGGCGCCCATGGCGTTCAGGAAGTTCGCCAGGTCCACCACTTCTGGTTCGCGGGCGGCGTTCTGCAGCACGCTGCGGCCCTTGGCCAGGGCAGCGGCCATCATGATGTTCTCGGTGCCGGTCACGCTGACGGTGTCGAAGAAGAAGTGCGCGCCGCGCAGGCCGCCTTCAGGCGCCTTGGCCTTGATGTAGCCGCCTTCGACGTCGATGACCGCGCCCATGGCCTCCAGGCCGCGGATGTGCAGGTCGACCGGACGCGAACCGATGGCGCAACCGCCCGGCAGCGCGACTTCGGCTTCACCGAAACGGGCGACCATCGGGCCCAGCACCAGGATCGACGCACGCATGGTCTTGACCAGCTCGTACGGGGCGATCAGGGTCTTGATGGTGCGCGGGTCGATTTCCACGCTCAGCTTTTCGTCGATCACAGGCTCGATGCCCATGCGGCCGAACAGCTCGATCATGGTGGTGATGTCGTGCAGGTGCGGCAGGTTGCCCACGGTGACCGGGCCGTCGCACAGCAGGGTGGCGGCCAGGATCGGCAGGGCGGAGTTCTTCGCCCCGGAGATCCGGATCTCGCCGTCAAGGCGTGCGCCGCCGGTAATAATCAATTTATCCATAAGAATCTCGACGCCCTAAGGCTCAGGTGCGCTCGGCCCAGGCCGCGCTGCTGAAAAATTTCATAGTGACCGCGTGGATGCTGCCATCGGCGATCCATGGGTTCAAATGGGCATAGATGCTCTGCTGACGCTTGACCGGACTCAATGCCGCCAGTTCATCGCTAATCACGTTCAACTGGAAGTTGCAGCCTTCGCCTTCGACTTCCACCTGCGTTCCTGGCAGCTTTCCTTCAAGGAAGCTCTTCACTTCTACGGCCTGCATGCTCAACCTCAATCGGCGCCCTGTGCGCGCGGGTCGGACATCATACAAAAAAGCCCCGCGCCTGCGAACCCCGCGGCGCAGGACTCTGACGGGGGGCTTTCTCGTCGATGCGGGTTCAGGGTTGCGCCAACAGCTCGGTCAGCTCGCTGACCTGGGCGATTTCGCGCATGTCTTCGGGCATCGCCCGGATGCTGACCGCCTTGCCGGCGGCCTTCGCATCGCGGATGAAGCACAGCAGCAACGAAAGGCCGACGCTGCTGGACTTCTCCACTTCGGAGCAGTCGATCACCAGCGCCGGCGCCGTGCAGGACTTGATCAGCGCCCGGCCCTGCTCGCGCAGCGCGGGGCCGGTGCGGTAGTCCAGCACGCCGCTGAGCTGCAGCTCACTGGCCTGGTCCAGACGAACGGCCGACTCGGTCATTGCGCTGGCTTCTCTTGCTGTTCGGCGTTCTGCTTGGCCTTGGCCACTTCGCCGGCCCAACCGTTGATGGTCTTGTCCAGGTCGTTGCCGTTGCGTTGCATGGCGTCGGCGAACTGGTCGCGGAACAGCTTGCCGATGTTGATGCCGTTGATGATCACGTTGCGCAGCTTCCACTCGCCGTTGATTTTCTCAAGCGTGTAGGAGACCGGGTAGATCGCGCCGTTGCTGCCCTTGACGGTCATGCCGACGCTGGTGCGGTCGCCCGATTCGTCCTTGGCCGGATCGACGGTGATGCCCTGGTTGTTGTACTCCAGCAAGGCGTTGCCGTAGAACTGGAACAGGCCGCGCTTGAAGTTCTCCTCGAAGGTCTTCATCTGCGCCGGCGTGGCCTTGCGCGAGTACTTGACCGTCATGATGCTCTTGGAGATGCCTTCGGCGTCCACGACCGGGCCGACGATGCTGTTGAGCGCGGCATAGAAGTCGGCCGGATCCTGCTTGTACTTCTCTTTGTTGGCGGCAAGGTCGGCCAGCATCCGGTTGGTGGTGTCCTGGACCAGGTCATGCGCCGAAGGCGCCGCCACGGCGTTGGCCGCCAGAGGCAGCACTGCGAGCAACACCAACAGGCCACGTCGCAAGGTAGAGATCATTCGAAAGCTCCTCATTTGGCGTCTTTGCTAACGGTATTGAGCAGGAATTTACCGATCAGGTCCTCCAGCACCAGCGACGACTGGGTGTCGTGAATGGTCCCGCCATCCTTGAGCCGGGTGTCTTCCCCGCCCACGCTGATGCCGATGTACTTCTCGCCCAGCAGTCCAGCCGTCAGGATAGATGCTGTGGAGTCGGTCGGCAGGTTGTCGACGCTTTTGTCCACCTGCAGGGTCACCCGGCCGGTGAAGCTGTCGCGGTCCAGGTCGATCGCCGTGACCTTGCCGATGGTCACGCCGGCCATGGTCACTTTCGCCCGGACCGTCAGGCCGGCGATGTTGTCGAAGTAGGCATAAAGCTTGTAGGTATCGGTTGACGAGGTCGGAGACAGGCCGCTGACCCGCAACGCAAGCAGCAGCAAAGCCAGGATCCCTGCCAGCAGGAACAGGCCGACACCGATTTCCAGGGTGCGGTTTTGCATCAGAAATCTCCAAACATCAAAGCGGTCAGAATAAAGTCCAGGCCGAGCACTGCCAGCGAGGCATATACCACGGTCTTGGTGGTGGCACGGCTGATCCCCTCGGAAGTGGGTTCGCAGTCATAGCCTTGAAATACGGCGATCCAGGTCACGACGAAGGCGAAGACCGCGCTCTTGATGATGCCGTTGAGCACGTCGTCGCCGAAGCTGACGCTGTTCTGCATGTTCGACCAGTAGGAACCTTCATAGACCCCCAGCCAGTCGACCGCCACCCACGAGCCGCCCCAGATGCCCACCACGCTGAAGATCATCGCCAGCACCGGCAGGGAAATGAAACCGGCCCACAGACGCGGGGCGATGATGTACTTGAGCGGGTCGACGCCGATCATCTCAAGGCTTGAGAGCTGTTCGGTGGACTTCATGTTGCCGATCTCGGCCGTCAGCGCCGAACCGGCGCGCCCGGCGAACAGCAGCGCGGTCACCACCGGCCCCAGCTCGCGCAGCAGCGTCAGGGCCACCATCTGCCCCACCGCCTGCTCCGAACCGTAGCTGGACAGGATGTTGAACCCCTGCAGCGCCAGCACCATGCCGATGAAGATGCCGGAGACCACGATGATCACCAGCGACATCACGCCGACCGAATGCAGCTGCTTGACCAGCAGGCCGAAGCCGCTGCCGATGCCGCCGCGGCCCAGCAGGGCATGAAACAGGAACAGGGTCGAACGGCCGAACACCGCGACGGTGTCGATGCCGGCCTGACCGAAGCGGCGCACGCGCTCCATCAATGTAATTCTGCGCATCAGCGTCGCTTCCCCAGAAGATCGGCGCGGTAATCCGGCGCTGGAAAGTGGTACGGAACCGGGCCGTCGGGTTCGCCGGTCATGAATTGACGGATGCGCGGGTCGTCCGAGCCCATCAGCTCCTTCGGCGTGCCCTGCCCCAGCACCTGCCCGTCGCCCACCACATAGATGTAGTCGGCGATACTCGCGGTCTCGGCCAGGTCGTGGGAAACCACGATGCTGGTGATGCCGAGCGCGTCGTTGAGCAGGCGGATCAGGCGCACCAGCACGCCCATGGCGATCGGGTCCTGGCCGACGAAAGGCTCGTCGTACATCAGGATCTGCGGATCCAGGGCGATTGCGCGCGCCAGGGCGACCCGGCGCTTCATGCCGCCGGACAGCTCGTCAGGCATAAGCTCGATGGCCCCGCGCAGCCCCACCGCCTGCAGCTTGAGCAGCACGATGTCGCGGATCATCTCTTCCGGAAGGTCGGTGTGGACGCGCAGCGGGAAGGCGACGTTCTCGAACACGTCGAGGTCGGTGAACAGCGCGCCGCTCTGGAACAGCACGCCCATGTGCTTGCGGGCATCGAACAGATCGCTGCGCGAAAGCTTCGGCAGGTTCTGGCCGTTGACCCACACCTCGCCCTTGGACGGGCGCAACTGGGCGCCCATCAGGCGCAGCAGCGTGGTCTTGCCGCACCCGGAAGGTCCCATGATGCCGGTGACCTTGCCGCGGGGGATGCGGATATCGACGTTATTGAAAATGCTCCGCGCACCGCGCTTGAAGGAGACTCCCTTCAGCTCGACCGCGTAGGCGTTATCGGCACTCATCTAAACTCCTTGCGATGCAGCCTCTCACTCGGACGCCAGGCTTGGTGAATAAAGCACAAGCGTCCCGGGCAGGCCGAACTGGCGGCGAACTATATCATTGCAATGGGCAAGCGCCCAAGGTCTCGACCACCCCGCTTTTTTGCCCGCCGAAGGGCTCTGCCCTCACCGTCCACACGGTTTCGGCCGCCGCGAAGGGCAACGCGCGACGAACTTGCGTGAGGCTTTTCGACAGAACCGCTATAATCGCCGCCTTTTCATCGGGCTATACGATTTCTGACATGAGCCAATCCAGCGACCTGATCCAATCGGCACAACGCACCGTCCGCCTCGAAGCGCAGGCCGTGCAAGGCCTGATGGCCCACATCGACGCCGATTTCGTGCGCGCCTGCGAGATGATCCTGGCCAGCAAGGGCCGTGTGGTCGTGGTCGGCATGGGCAAGTCCGGGCACATCGGCAACAAGATCGCCGCGACCCTCGCCAGCACCGGCACCCCGGCCTTTTTCGTCCATCCGGCCGAAGCCAGCCACGGCGACATGGGCATGATCACCCGCGAAGACGTGATCCTGGCCCTGTCCAACTCCGGCTCGACCAACGAGATCGTCACCCTGCTGCCGTTGATCAAGCGCCTGGGCATCCAGCTGATCAGCGTGACCGGCAATCCTCAGTCGCCGCTGGCCAAGGCCGCCGAAGTCAACCTGAACGTACAGGTGGAGCACGAAGCCTGCCCGCTGAACCTGGCGCCGACCTCCTCGACCACCGCCGCGCTGGTCATGGGCGACGCCCTGGCCGTGGCGCTGCTGGAGGCCCGCGGCTTCACCGCCGAAGACTTCGCGTTCTCCCACCCGGGCGGCGCCCTGGGCCGTCGCCTGCTGTTGAAGGTGGAAAACGTCATGCACGCCGGCAATGAACTGCCGCAGGTGCAGCGCGGCACCCTGCTCAAGGATGCCCTGCTGGAAATGAGCCGCAAGGGGCTGGGCATGACCGCCGTCCTCGAGGCCGACGGCACGCTGGCCGGGATCTTCACCGACGGCGACCTGCGCCGCACCCTGGACCGCAACATCGACGTGCACAGCGCCATCATCGACCAGGTGATGACCGTGCACGGCAAGACCGCCCGCGCCGAGATGCTCGCCGCCGAGGCCCTGAAGATCATGGAAGACAACCGAATCAACGCGTTGGTGGTCGTGGACGCGGAGGATCGCCCGGTCGGCGCCTTCAACCTGTCCGACCTGCTGCGCGCAGGAGTCATGTAAATGAGCAACGACCTGCTGCAACGCGGCAAACCGATCAAGCTGGCGGTGTTCGACGTCGACGGCGTCCTCACCGACGGCCGCCTGTACTTCCTCGAAGACGGCAGCGAATTCAAGACCTTCAACACCCTGGACGGCCAAGGCATCAAGATGCTGATGAACGCCGGCGTCCAGACCGCGATCATCAGCGGCCGCAAGACCCCGGTGGTCGAGCGCCGGGCCAAGAACCTGGGCATCCCGCACCTGTTCCAGGGCCGCGAGGACAAACTCGTGGTGCTCGACGGCCTTCTGGAGCAACTGGGCCTAAGCTATGAAGAGGTCGCCTACCTGGGCGACGACCTGCCCGACCTGCCGGTGATCCGCCGCGTCGGGCTCGGCATGGCCGTGGCCAACGCCGCCGCGTTCGTGCGCGAGCATGCCCATGGCGTCACCCAGGCCCGCGGCGGCGAAGGCGCTGCGCGGGAATTCTGCGAATTGATCCTGCGCGCCCAGGGCCGCCTCGATGCCGCCAACGCCGCATATCTGTGAGCCAGACCATGTTTAGCAAAAAGTTTCGCAATATCTTGCTGTTCTGCTGCATCGCGGCGATCTTCGGCGCAGTCGGCTACTGGAACATCAGCCCGGAGCGCTTCCTCGACAAGCCGGCGGTCTCGGCCCAGGAAAGCCCGATCGACTGGTACGCGACCAACACCCACACGCTGCAGTACCTGGAAGACGGCAAGGTGCAGTACGAAATGACGTCGCAGAAGGCCGAGCACGTCAAGGCCACCGACATCACCCTGGTCACCAAGCCCGACCTGAACATGTTCCGCGGCACAGAGTACCCGTGGCACGTCACCAGCGAACGTGGCGAAGTGAACCCCGGCGGCACCGAAGTCGAACTGATCGATTCGGTGCGCATCAAGCGCACCGACGAGAAGAACCGCGACACCCTGATCACCACCACCCGCATGACAGTGTTCCCGCAGCAGCAATATGCGCAGACCGAGCAACCCGTTAGAATTGACGGCGCTGGCGGCGTATCGACCGGCAAAGGAATGAAAGCGTACCTGAAAGACAGCAGGATCCACCTGCTATCGAACGTAAGAGGACAGTATGAGGCTCGTTAAAACCCTCCCTATTTTGCTCAGTCTGGGCGCAGCACTGGGAAGCGCGAGCGCCTGGGCCCTGCCGAACGATAGCCAGCAGCCGATCCGCATCCAGGCCGACGACGCCCAGATCGACGACAAGAACGGCGTGGCGACCTACAAGGGCGATGTGATCATCACCCAGGGCTCCATGATCGTGAAAGGCAACACCGTGACCATCACCCGCGCCACCAGCGGCGACATCGACGTCGTGACCTCGGTGGGCAACCTGGCCTACTTCGAGCAGCTGCAGACCCAGGGCGACACCAAGCCCGTCCAGGGCTACGGCGTGACCATCCAGTACCACGCGCAGCAGAACCGCGTCGTGCTGATCGACCGCGCCAAGGTCATCGACAAGGACGGCAACACCACCCAGGGCGAGAAGATCGTCTACGACACGGTGAAGAAGCTGGCCAGCGCCGGTCGCGCCACCGGCAACAAGGTGACCGAGTCGCGTCCGCGGATCGACATGGTGATCCAGCCGAAACAGAAAACCGACGGACAGAAGGCCCAGTAATGGCAACCCTGAAAGCCCAGCATCTGGCCAAGAGCTACAAGAGCCGCCAGGTCGTGCGCGACGTCAGCCTGTCCATCGACAGCGGTCAGATCGTGGGCCTGCTCGGCCCCAACGGCGCCGGCAAGACCACCTGCTTCTACATGATCGTCGGCCTGGTGCAGGCCGACCAGGGCCGCGTCCTGATCGACGACCTGGACGTCAGCCACCAGCCGATGCACGGCCGCGCCAAGGCCGGCATCGGCTATCTCCCGCAGGAAGCGTCGATCTTCCGCAAACTGTCGGTGGCCGACAACATCATGGCCATCCTCGAGACCCGCAAGGAGCTCGACAAGGCCGGCCGGCGCAAGGAACTGGAAAGCCTGCTGCAGGAGTTCCACATCAGCCACATCCGCGACAACCTCGGCATGAGCCTGTCCGGCGGCGAGCGCCGTCGCGTGGAGATCGCCCGGGCCCTGGCCACCGCACCGAAATTCATCCTCCTCGACGAACCGTTCGCCGGCGTGGACCCGATCTCGGTGGGCGACATCAAGCAGATCATCCACCACCTCAAGGCGAAGGGCATCGGCGTGCTGATCACCGACCACAACGTCCGCGAGACCCTGGACATCTGCGAAACGGCCTACATCGTCAACGACGGCCAACTGATCGCCGAAGGCGACTCGGACACCATCCTCGCCAACGACCTGGTGAAGGAAGTGTACCTGGGCCACGAGTTCCGCCTGTAAGCGCTGAGGTCGCCGCCCTGCCGCCCCTGCGCTGCATCAATTCAAGCGCGGTTTTATGCGCTTTAATTGTTACAGCGCTCTAGGCAAACACTTCAGTTTCAGGCATATAATTTGCTTAAGTTTGGCGCTTCGGCGCCCTGTAGTGGATGGCGCATGTGCGCCGGCAAATAAGGTGTTAAGCCCCTGCCATGAAACCATCGCTAGTCTTGAGAATGGGCCAGCAGCTGACGATGACGCCGCAGCTGCAACAGGCCATCCGTCTGCTCCAATTGTCGACCCTGGACCTGCAGCAGGAGATCCAGGAGGCCCTGGAATCCAACCCGATGCTCGAACGCCAGGAAGACGGCGACGACTTCGACAGTTCCGACCCCATGGCCGACAACGCCGAACAGAAGCCCAACACCGAGATCCAGGAACCGGCCTACCAAGAGGCGGCGCCGACGGTGGACAGCCTCGAGGACGGCGAATGGAGCGAGCGCATCCCCAACGAACTGCCGGTCGACACCGCCTGGGAAGACGTCTACCAGACCAGCGCCAGCAGCCTGCCCGGCAACGATGACGACGAGTGGGACTTCACCACCCGCACCTCCGCCGGCGAGAGCCTGCAAAGCCACCTGCTGTGGCAGCTCAACCTGGCGCCGATGTCGGACACCGACCGTCTGATCGCCGTCACCCTGATCGACTGCATCAACAATCAGGGCTACCTCGACGAATCCCTCGAAGAAATCCTCGACGCGTTCGATCCGGAGCTGGACATCGAGCTCGACGAGATCGAAGCCGTCCTGCACCGCATCCAGCAGTTCGAACCGGCGGGCATCGGTGCCCGCAACCTCGGCGAATGCCTGCTGCTGCAATTGCGCCAACTGCCGGCCAAGACCCCGTGGCTGACAGAGGCCAAGCGCCTGGTCACCGACTTCATCGACCTGCTCGGCAGCCGCGACTACAGCCAGCTGATGCGGCGCATGAAGCTCAAGGAAGACGAACTGCGCCAGGTCATCGAGCTGGTGCAGAGCCTCAATCCGCGTCCGGGCTCGCAGATCGAGTCGTCCGAGGCCGAGTACGTGGTGCCGGACGTCATCGTGCGCAAGGACAACGAACGCTGGCTGGTCGAGCTGAACCAGGAATCCGTGCCGCGCCTGCGGGTCAACGCCCAGTACGCCGGCTTCGTGCGCCGCGCCGACACCAGCGCCGACAACACTTTCATGCGCAACCAGTTGCAGGAGGCGCGCTGGTTCATCAAGAGCCTGCAGAGCCGCAACGAGACCCTGATGAAAGTGGCGACCCAGATCGTCGAGCATCAGCGCGGCTTCCTGGAGTACGGCGACGAAGCCATGAAACCCCTGGTGCTGCACGACATCGCCGAAGCGGTGGGCATGCACGAGTCGACGATTTCCCGGGTGACCACGCAAAAGTTCATGCATACCCCCCGGGGCATTTATGAGCTGAAATACTTTTTCTCCAGCCACGTCAGCACCTCCGAAGGCGGCGAATGCTCGTCCACGGCGATCCGCGCGATCATCAAGAAACTGGTTGCCGCGGAAAATCAGAAAAAGCCGTTGAGCGACAGCAAGATCGCTGGTTTACTGGAGGCACAAGGCATTCAGGTGGCTCGCCGCACCGTCGCCAAGTACCGTGAATCCCTCGGGATCGCGCCTTCGAGCGAACGCAAGCGGTTGATGTAAGCCACGTTACAGCGTTCCAGTGGCAGGCTATCCCGCCTGCCGCTTTATGCACTGGCAACGAAGGAGAAGCTGTATGCAAGTCAACATCAGTGGACACCAACTGGAAGTGACCGCCCCTCTGCGCGAGTACGTCGAGTCCAAGCTCAAGAAGATCGAGGGACATTTCGACAAGATCACCAACGTTCAGGTGATCATGACCGTCGAGAAGCTCAAACAGAAAATCGAAGCCACGCTGCATGTGCCGGGTAAGGAAGTGGTGGCCAATGCCGAACATGACGACATGTACGCAGCCATTGACCTCCTGACCGACAAACTGGATCGCCAACTCAAAACGCATAAGGAAAAGACCCAGAAAGTCCTTCAGGGCGCTACCGGTCGATAACCCCCCACTCCATGATCCGACTTGAAAGTATCCTGACCCCCGGCCGTTCCCTCGTGAACGTGCCGGGCGGCAGCAAAAAGAAAGCCCTCGAACAAATTGCCAACCTGATCGCCCGGGAAGTGCCGGATCTGGAGATGCAAGATGTCTTCGAGGCACTGGTCGCCCGTGAGAAGCTCGGTTCCACCGGCTTCGGCAACGGCATCGCCATTCCGCACTGCCGCCTCAAGGGTTGCGAGTCGCCCATCAGCGCGCTGATGCACCTTGAAGCCCCCATCGATTTCGACGCCATCGACGGCGCCCCGGTCGACCTGCTGTTCGTCCTGCTGGTTCCGGAAGCCGCCACCGATGCGCACCTGGAGCTGCTGCGCCAGATCGCCAGCATGCTCGACCGCAAGGAAGTACGCGAAAAACTGCGTCGCGCCGCCAGCAACAAAGACTTGTATCAGGTTGTCCTGAACGAGCAGAACGGGCAGTAACCATGCGTCTGATCATCGTCAGCGGCCGTTCCGGCTCGGGTAAAAGCACCGCACTGGATGTCCTGGAGGACAACGGCTACTACTGCATCGACAACCTGCCGGCCGGCCTGCTGCCGGATCTGGCCGAGCGTGCGTTGATCCATACCGAACTGTCGCAGCCGCTGGTCGCCGTCTCCATCGATGCGCGCAACCTGCCGAGCCACCTGTCGCGTTTTCCCGAACTGCTCGAAGAAGTCCGCAGCCGGCATATCCAGTGCGACGTCCTCTACCTGGACGCCGACGAGGAAACCCTGCTCAAGCGCTTCTCGGAAACCCGCCGGCGCCACCCGCTGAGCAGCGCCAACCGTTCGCTGGCCGAAGCCATCGAAGACGAAACGGCCTTGCTCGGCCCCATCGCCGACCTGGCGGACCTTAAGGTCAACACCACCAGCCTGAACCTGTACCAGCTGCGTGACACCATCAAGCTGCGCCTGCTGAACCAGCCGGAACCCGGTACGGCGTTCCTGGTGGAGTCGTTCGGTTTCAAACGCGGCATGCCGGTGGATGCCGACCTGGTGTTCGATGTACGCTGCCTGCCCAATCCGTACTGGAAGCCCGAACTGCGCGCACAGTCCGGCCTGGACGAGCCGGTGGCCGAATACCTCGCGGCGCAGCCGGAGGTCGAGGAGATGTTCCAGGACATCTACGCCTACCTGCTCAAGTGGCTGCCGCGCTTTGCCGCCAGCAACCGCGCCTACGTCACCATTGCCATCGGCTGCACCGGCGGGCACCACCGCTCCGTCTACCTGACCGAGCGCCTGGGCCAGGCGCTGCAGAAAACCCTGAAGAACGTCCAGGTCCGCCACCGCGACCTCACCTAAAGGATCCACACCGCGATGCCTGCTCTGGAAATCGAAATCATCAACAAACTGGGTCTGCATGCCCGGGCATCGGCCAAGTTCGTCGGTGTCGCCGGCCAGTTCCCGGATTGCACGATCAGGGTCGGCCGCACGCCGGAAACCACGGTGGACGGCAAGAGCATCATGGCCATGATGATGCTGGCCGCCGGCAAGGGCACCAAGATCCACCTGAGCACCGAAGGGCATCAAGAGAAAGAAGCCATGGATGCGCTGGTGGCGCTGATCAACAACTATTTCGACGAAGGTGGCTGAGACCGTATTCGTCAGGAGGGAGCGAAGGCGCCCTCCTGAGATTCACCCCAACGCCGTATCCATCACCATCATCAGACAGAAGCCCACCAGCAATCCCAGACTGGCCAGCTTGTCATGGCCGTTGCGCCGCGACTCCGGAATCACTTCGTGGGTCACCACCAGCAGCATCGCCCCTGCGGCCAACGCCAGCCCCAACGGCAACAGCACCTGCGCAAGGCTGACCAGCCACGCGCACAGCAGCGCAAACACCAGCTCCACCAGCCCTGAGGCGGCGCCGATCAGGAACGCCTTCATGCGCGACATCCCCGCCCCGGCGAGCACCAAGGCGATCACCAGCCCTTCCGGCACATCCTGCAAGGCAATGCCCATGGCCAGGCTGTCCGCATCCGGCATGCCGCCGCCGGCCGACACGCCGACGGCCATGCCTTCCGGGATGTTGTGGGCGATGATGGCGAACACGAACAGCCAGATGCGCGGCGGGATCACCGGGTGTTCGACGGTGCCGACGAGCATTTCCGGGGTCGCGCCGGAAACCCGGCGATCCACCAGGTACAGCCCGAACGCACCGGACAGGATGCCCAGGCAGATCAGGCCGCTGGCGCCCCACGGCGTCATGCCCAGGCCCTCGGCGGCAGCGATGCCCGGCACGATCAGCGAAAACGCCGTCGCCGCCAGCATCACGCCGGCGCCGAACCCCAGCAAAGAATCGCTAAGCGCCTGCGGCATGCGCCGGATCACCAGCACCGGCACGGCCCCCAGCGCCGTGCCGAGGGCACAGACCGCACCGCCCTGCAACGCCCGCGACAGTCTCGGCTCAAGATCCAGCCATTCCAGCCCGTGGGCGACCAGCAAGGTCATGCCCGCCAACAGCAGCAGCGAGCCGAACGCGTAACGGAACATCCGCCCGCTGCCGATCGCCAGTGTTCCAGTGCCCATAGTCAGCCTTGAATGGTTTTTATCGGGGACTCAAGCCAGCGCCGCCTGATAGCGTGCAGCGACTTCCGGCCAATTGATCACGTTGTAGAACGCATTGATGTATTCCGGCCGGCGGTTCTGGTAGCGCAGGTAGTAGGCGTGTTCCCAGACGTCGAGGCCGAGGATCGGCGTGTTGCCGTTCATCAACGGGCTGTCCTGGTTGCCGCTGCTCTCCACCAGCAGTTTTTTCTCCGGGGTGACGCTGAGCCAGGCCCAGCCGCTGCCGAAACGGGTCAACGCCGCTTTGGTGAATGCTTCCTTGAACGCGTCGAGGCCGCCCAGTTGCTCGTCGATGGCCTCGGCCAGCGCGCCGTCCGGCGCACCGCCGCCGTCGGGCACCATCACTTCCCAGAACAGCGAATGGTTGGCGTGGCCGCCGCCCTGGTTGATCACCGCCGCCCGCAGGCTTTCCGGCAGTTGCCGGACGCTGGCGACCAGCCGTTCCACCGGCCACCCGGCGTATTCCGTGCCCTCGACGGCGGCGTTGAGGTTGTTGATGTAGGTCTGGTGATGCTTGGTGTAGTGGATCTCCATGGTCTGCGCGTCGATGTGCGGCTCAAGCGCGTCGTAGGCGTAAGGCAAGGCAGGCAGGGTAAAAGCCATTTCAATGGACTCCATGGTGATGTGAAACCGACGGCCGGCGCGCATTGCCGGCGTCCGGATGCAGTAGGCGCTGGGTGCGCGGGTATTCGCCGTGCTCGCTGATGAAATTGAGCAGCTCGACATAGGTCTTGCTGCTCTGGCGCAGCGCCGCTTCGCGCAGGGCCGGGCGCAGGCGTTCGTCCTGCATGGCCTGCAGCAGCCGCTGATGGATGGCGCACAGGTATTCGGCGCTCTCCTCCGGCTGGTTCAGGCGCAGGTGCAGATCCGCCAGGTTGTGGTGCGAGATGACACAGGCCGCCACCGCTTCGTCGGCGTCCGCCCAGCGCTCGAACAGCACCTGAGCCAGGGCCAGGGCTTGCAGGTAGGCTTCGCGGGCATCGATCAGTTCGCCCAGCATGAAGCAGCGATTGGCCCGTTCGATCGTGCGTTTCCAGTGCTCCATGGTGAACCTCCAAAGCGGTGCGGCGCTTACACGCCGCCGGCGGTGAGTTTTTCGGGGTTTAGCAACGCTTCCAGTTCGCTGCGCGACAGGTCGGTGTGCTCCAGCGCGACGTCGATCACCGCGCGGCCCTGCTTGTAGGCCTGCTTGGCGATTTCGGCGGCCTTCTGGTAACCGATGATCGGGTTGAGCGCGGTCACCAGGATCGGGTTGCGCGAGAGCGCTTCCTTGAGGCGCGACTCGTTGACCTTGAAGCTGGCGATGGCTTTGTCGCCCAGCAGCCGACTGGCGTTGGCCAGCAGTTCGATGCTGCCGAGCAGGTTCTGGGCGATGATCGGCAGCATCACGTTCAGCTCGAAATTGCCCGACTGGCCGGCGACGGTGATGGCCGCGTCATTGCCGATCACTTGCGCGGCGACCATGGCGGTGGCTTCCGGAATCACCGGATTGACCTTGCCGGGCATGATCGACGAGCCCGGCTGCAAGCCTTCCAGCTCGATCTCACCCAGGCCGGCCAAGGGGCCCGAGTTCATCCAGCGCAGGTCGTTGGCGATTTTCATCAGCGACACGGCGGTGGCCTTCAACTGGCCGGAGACGGCGACGGCGGTGTCCTGCGAGCCGATCAGCGCAAACAGATCCTTGCCCGGCGTGAACTGCACGTGGGTGAGCTGGCTCAGGTGACGGCTGAAACGCCCGGCGAACTCCGGATGCGCGTTGATCCCGGTGCCGACCGCCGTGCCGCCCTGGGCCAGGGACTGCAGGCTCGGCAACAGGTCCTGCAGATGGCCGACGTTGGCCTTGAGCTGCTGCGCCCAGCCGTTGAGCACCTGACTCATGCGCACGGGCATGGCATCCATCAGGTGCGTGCGGCCGGTTTTCACGTGGTGATGGACCTGAACGGCCTTGTGCTCGATCACCTGCACCAGGTGCAGCAGCGCCGGCAGCAGTTGCTCGTGCAGGGCCAGGGCGGCGCTGACGTGGATGGTGGTCGGGATGATGTCGTTGCTGCTCTGGCCGCAATTGACGTGATCGTTCGGGTTGACCGGCTCGCCCAGCAGACGGCTGGCCAGGGTTGCGATCACTTCGTTGGCGTTCATGTTGGAACTGGTGCCGGAGCCGGTCTGGAAGACATCCACCGGGAAATGCTGCATGAAGTCGCCTTCGAGCAAGCCTTGGGCGGCATCACTGATGGCCTTGCCTTGAGCGGCGCTGAGCTGGTTGAGTTCGACATTGGCCCGGGCGGCGGCGGCCTTGGCCAGGATCAGCGCACGGACGAACTGGGTGGGCATCGGCTTGCCGCTGATCGGGAAGTTATCCACCGCCCGCTGGGTCTGCGCGCCGTAGAGCGCGTCCGCCGGCACCTGCAGTTCGCCCATGCTGTCGCGCTCAATACGTGTCTTGGTCATCGGTGAATCCTTGGACTAGTTCAATGAGGGGAATCGAGGGAAGCAACTCGCAGGTCGCCAGTTGCCAGGTGAAGCTTTGCCAGCGCTTGAGCCGGCATTTGCACAGCGAGAGGCGCTCCATCTCACGCAGGGGGCGCCAGGCCTGGTCGAGGCACAGGCTGCGCCAATGCCACGGCAAGGCGATGTCGTTGGCGGTGTCCATCAGCAGACGGAAAGCGGTTTCGGCGATCGTCCAGGGCGACGTCGTCGTGCAGCAGGCCAGGTAGCGGCCCTCGGCGAGGTAATGTTCGATCAGGCGCGGCTCGTCCGGATCCATCGCACAGCGGATCTGGCGGCTCATCCAGCGCCAGCTTTCGAGGTAAGGCTGCTCGTGCAAGGCAGAACTCATGATTCCTGGCTCATCCGATAATGAGATTTATTATTAGATGATAATGAGAACCAAAACAAGAGCGGCCAACCTTTGCTGATTCAGGCAAACACGGTGGGCGCCAGCCCTGCTGGCGATGGCGTCAATGCAGGCGCTTCCCCGGCGACCCTGCATTCCGGGACACAAAAAAAGGCGCGCCACCCGCTGGGGTGGCGCGCCTTTCTGCGCAACGGTCGGGCTTAGCTGCCCGCGACGGTCATCCGCTCGATCAGCACCGATCCTGTGCGGATATTGCTGCGAAGTTCCAGATCGTTGCCCACCGCGACAATCTGCTTGAACATGTCGCGCAGGTTGCCGGCGATGGTCACTTCCTGCACCGCGAACTGGATTTCGCCGTTCTCGACCCAGTACCCCGCCGCTCCGCGCGAGTAGTCGCCGGTGACCATGTTCAGGCCGTGGCCCATCAGTTCGGTGACCAGCAGGCCCCGGCCCATGCGCCGCAGCAGCGCCGCCTGATCCTCGTCGCCATGGGTGACGAACAGGTTGTGCACGCCGCCGGCGTTGGCGGTGCTCGGCATGCCGAGCTTGCGGCCGGAATAGGTGCCGAGGATGTACGACACCAGCTCACCCTTTTCGACGAACGGCTTGGCGTAGGTCGCCAGACCGTCGCCGTCGTAGGCCGCGCTGCCCATGGCGCGCATCAGGTGCGGGCGCTCATCGATGGTCAGCCATTCCGGAAACAGCTGCTGCCCCAGCGTGCCTTCAAGGAACGACGCCTTGCGGTACAGGCTGCCGCCGGACACCGCCGACAGGAAACTGCCGAACAGGCCGCCAGCCAGTTCTGCCGAAAACAGCACCGGCACTTCGCAGGTCGGCACGGGACGTGCGCCCAGACGGCTCGCCGCCCGCTGCGCGGCCCGCTGGCCGATGCTCACCGGATCCGCCAGCAAGTTGCCCTGACGGTTCACGTCATACCAGTAGTCGCGCTGCATCTGGCCGTCGGCCTCGGCGATCATCACACAGCTGAGGCTGTGCCGGGTCGAGGCGTAGCCGCCGACGAAGCCGTGGCTGTTGCCGTAGACGCGGCAGCCCTGATGGGTGCTCAGCGTCGTGCCGTCGGCGTTCCTGATCCGCGCATCGGCGTCGAACGCCGCCGCCTCGCAGATCAAGGCTTTCTCGATGGCCTGCTCGGGGGTGATGTCCCAGGCGTGGAACAGGTCGAAATCCTGGACGTCCCTGGCCATCAGCGCGGCGTCGGCCAGGCCGGAGGCTTCGTCCTCGGAGGTGTGCTTGGCGATGGCCAGCGCGGCGGCGACGGTTTCGCGGATCGCGTCAGGCCCGGTCGCCGAGGTGCTGGCCGAACCTTTGCGCTGGCCGACATACAAGGTGATGCCGAAGCCTTGGTCGCGGTTGAACTCGACCGTCTCGACTTCGCGCTGACGCACCGACGTCGACAGCCCCTGCTCAAGCGACACCGCCACTTCGCAGGCGCTGGCCCCTTGGCGCTTGGCTTCGGCGATGATCTGCTCGACCTGTTCCTGCAGGGCCGGCAATGCCTGCGGGCCGACGCTTTCAACTGCACTCATGCTCATCTCCACTCAAATTCTGCTTTCGGCTGGGGCCATCGAGCGACCGGGCCGGACAAGCGGCCCCCGACTGGTTATCATGGCGGCGTTTCTTTGCGGACTGCCACCATGGTTGATTCTTACGACGACTCCCTCGATACGGGAGAAAAAAGCAAATCCCAGGTCAAACGCGAGCTGCATGCTCTGGTTGACCTCGGCGAGCGCCTCACGACCCTCAAGCCCGACTTGCTGGCCAAACTGCCGTTGACCGACCCGTTGCGCCGGGCCCTGGCCGATGCGCCCAAGCACGTGGCGCACATCGCACGCAAACGGCACCTGCAGTTCATCGGCAAGCTGATGCGCGACCAGGACACCGACGCCATCCTGGTGCTGCTCGACCAGCTCGACGCCTCCACCCGCCAGTACAACGAGCGTTTCCACAACCTCGAACGCTGGCGCGACCGCCTGATCGGCGGTGACGACGCGGTGCTGGAGAAGTTCGTCGCCGAATACCCGGAGACCGACCGTCAGCAACTGCGCTCCCTGATCCGTCAGGCCCAGCACGAGGTGGCGCGCAACAAGCCGCCGGCCTCCAGCCGTAAAATCTTCAAGTACATCCGAGAGCTGGACGAGACCCAACGCGGCCTGCGTTGATCATCGTCACCGGGTGGCCGCCCAAGGCGCCACCCGTCGCTCCATCCCTTCTTATGCGCCTGTGCCGCCCACGGTGATCGCGTCGATCTTCAGCGTCGGCTGGCCCACGCCCACCGGCACCGATTGCCCGTCCTTGCCGCAGGTGCCCACGCCGCTGTCCAGCGCCAGGTCGTTGCCGACCATCGACACCCGGCTCATGGCCTCCGGGCCGTTGCCGATCAGGGTGGCGCCCTTGACCGGTGCGGTGATCTTGCCGTCCTCGATCAGGTACGCCTCGCTGGTGGAGAACACGAACTTGCCGCTGGTGATGTCTACCTGGCCGCCGCCGAGGTTGGCGCAGTAGATGCCCTTCTTCACCGAGGCGATGATTTCCGCCGGATCGCTTTCGCCGCCCAGCATGTAGGTGTTGGTCATCCGCGGCATCGGCAGGTGCGCGTAGGACTCGCGCCGGCCGTTGCCGGTACGGGCCACGCCCATCAGGCGGGCGTTGAGCTTGTCCTGCATGTAGCCCTTGAGCACGCCGTTCTCGATCAGGGTGGTGCACTCGGTCGGGGTGCCTTCGTCGTCGACGCTCAGGGAACCGCGGCGACCGCTCAAGGTGCCGTCATCGACGATGGTGCAGAGTTTGGAGGCGACCATTTCGCCCATCCGGCCGCTGTAGGCCGAACTGCCCTTGCGGTTGAAGTCGCCTTCCAGGCCATGGCCGACCGCTTCGTGCAGCAGCACGCCGGACCAGCCCGAACCCAACACCACCGGCAACGTGCCGGCCGGCGCCGGAATCGCTTCCAGGTTGACCAGCGCCTGGCGCAGGGCCTCACGGGCGTAGCCCATGGCACGGTCTTCGGCGAGGAAATAGCGGTAGTCGGTACGCCCGCCGCCGCCATGGCCACCGCGTTCGCGGCGACCGTTCTGCTCGACGATCACGCTGACGTTGAAGCGCACCAGCGGCCGCACGTCCGCCGCCAGCCCGCCGTCGGTGGACGCCACCAGGATCCGCTCCCAGACGCCGGCCATGCTCACGCTGACCTGCTGGATGCGCGGGTCGAGGGCGCGGGTGGCGACGTCGATGCGCTTGAGCAGGTCGACCTTCTCGGCGCGGCTCAGCACTTCCAGCGGATTGTCCGGCGCGTACAGCTGCGCGACGTCCTGGGTGGTGAACGCCTGCACCTTGCCGTCCTGACCGGCGCGGGAGATCGAGCGGGCCGCACGGGCCGCCGCGCCCAGCGCTTCCAGGGTGATGGCGTTGCTGTAGGCGAAGCCGGTCTTCTCGCCGGACTGCGCCCGTACGCCGACGCCCTGGTCGAGGTTGAAGCTGCCTTCCTTGACGATGCCGTCTTCCAGCGACCAGGACTCGGAAATCTGCCCCTGGAAGTACAGGTCGGCGGCATCGATGCCGGGGCCGGCCAGGTCACCGAGCACGCCTTGCAGGCTCTCGATGGTCACGCCGCCGGGCACCAACAGGTGGTCACTGACTGAGGACAACAACTCGCTCATAGGTTCTACGCCTTAAATTCGTGTTCTGAGGCAGGCCGCTGCGCGCCCTGCGAGAAAAACCGCCGGTGAGTGGCCACCGGCATCCGCGCCCGGATGGACGCCTGTTCGCTGCTGTCGCGCTCGGCCAGCAGCACGGCCTCGCCGGTGTCCTGTTGCGCCAGCACGCGGCCCCAAGGGTCGATGATGGCTGCGTGGCCGAAAGTCTCGCGCGGGCCCGGATGCATCCCGCCCTGGGCCGCCGCCAGCACATAGCACTGGGTCTCGATGGCCCGTGCGCGGATCAGCACATCCCAGTGCGCGGCGCCGGTCACCGCCGTGAAGGCCGACGGCGCGGTGATCAGCTCGGCGCCGGCGGCCCGCAGTTCGCTGTAGAGCTCCGGGAAGCGCAGGTCGTAGCACACCGTCAGCCCCAGCCGGCCCACCGGCGTGTCCGCCACCACCACGCCGCTGCCATAAGCATAGTCATCGGATTCGCGGTAACGGCCGCGATTGTCCGCCACATCGACATCGAACAGGTGCAGCTTGTCGTACCGCGCAACGATTTCGCCCTGGTCATCGACCAACAGCGAGCAGGCATGGGACTTCGCCGCAGGCTGGCCCACCGGTGGCAGCGGCAACGTGCCGGCCACGATCCATAACCTGAGGTCGCGCGCGGTCTGTTTCAACCACGGCAGGATCGGCCCCTCGCCCAGCGCTTCGGCACGGCCGATGTCGGCGATGTCGCGACGGCCCATGGCGGCGAAGTTCTCCGGCAGCACCGCCAGCTTCGCGCCCGCTTCGGCCGCCTGCTCAAGCAGGCGCCGGGCATCGCGCAGGTTGGCCGGCACATCGCTCTGGCTGACCATTTGAATCACCGCTAAAGACATGGCGCACTCCGCAAGAGGTTTGCGGCCATGCTACTCCATCGGTGCCGGGCCTGGCTGTTCAAAAGGGCTTGTCGAAGGTGATTTTCGGCTCTTTCCACGGCCCCTTGACCGTGTACTTGACGCTGGCGAACCGCGCCACGCGGTCGCCGATCAGCTTGTCGATCAGAAACAGCGCACCGCCGACCGCCGGCGCCCCCACGATCAGCGCCGCGATCGGCAGGTTGTTGGTCACCGGCAAGGTCACCAGCAGCCGGGCGTCCACCTGGTCGCCGACCAGGTCCAGGGTGCCGTTGAGCTCAATGTTGCTCGACGGCCCGGTCAGCAGGATCGGTTCGCGGGTCACGTAGACGCCGTTGGTCGCCACCAGCAGGCCCTTGACCCGGTCATAGCTCAGGCCTTTGCCGAACAGGTCGGAGAAGTCCAGGCGCAGGCGCCGGCCGATGGAGTTGAAGTTGAGCAGGCCGAACACCCGCAGCGCCTGGGCGCCCCCTTCCACCTCGACGAACTGGCCCTTGTTCAGCGACGCATCGAGGGTGCCGGAGAAGCGCTTGGTCGCCAGCCACGCCGGCGAACCCGGCCAGCGGCCGTCGACGTCCATGTGGAACTCTTCGCTGGTCACGCTCGGCGCGAACCCCCAGCCCTTGAGCACGTCGGCGAGGTTTTTGCCGCCGATCCGGCCCTTGTACCAACTGTTCGTGTTGCCCGGCGTGCCTTCCCAGCCGCCGCTGCCCTGCAGCAGGATGCCCTTGAGGCCCAGGTCCAGGTTGCTCAGGGCGATGCCCTTGGCGGTCGGCCGCACTTTGAGCGACCAGCCGCCCACCAGGTCCTGGCCCTGGAACAGCTGGTTGACGGTGATGTCCAGCGCCGGAATCTTGCTCGGATCGACCGAGGCCAGAGGATCGGGCGCGTTCTCGTCAGCCTGCACCGCCGGATCCGGCGCCGGCAGGCGCACGTATTGCAGGTTCACCGCGATCGGCGCGCCGTTGGCGTCGGGAATCGCGACCGTGCCCTTGGCCTGCCGGCTGTCCAGCGCCAGCGCCCAGGCGCCCGCCTTGCGATTGAGCTGCACCGACGCCTGATCCAGCGTGGTGCCGAACGCCGTGAGCCTGTCGACCTTGAAGTCGGCGCTGCTCAGCAGTTGCCTGGCGCTGCCGCCCGGATCCTTGCCGGCGTACTTGTCCACCAGGTCCTGCCACGGCTTGACGTCCAGCTCCGACAGCACGCCGCGCACCCGCAGGCCCTTGCCGCCGGGCAGCACCGCCTCGCCCGCGCCGAGGAACAGTTCACCGCGGCCGTCGGCGAAATTGCCCGGCGGCGCCGCGAAGGTGAAATTGGCCAACTGATCGTAATTGACCCAGTAGCGCCGCTCCGGCCCTTGCAGGGTCATGCGGAACACCGTGTCGCGTCCGGTGCTGGCCGGCAGGCCGAACGGCGCCGGCAGATCCACCGCCACGCCCTTGAGGCTGGAGCTGACCATCAACTGGCTGTCGGCGCCGTCCAGGTTCACCTGCAACTGATAGGGAACCGTGCCGGACACCGGCAGCGGCTGGGTCACGCCGAGCCAGTCGGTGAGTTTCTTCACCTCGACCTGTCCGGAGGCGGCCACGCGGGTCTTGAGCCGGCCCGGGCCGCCGTCGGCGAAGATCTGCGCGGTCACCGGTTTGTCGAACGCCCGTGCCGCGATGTTCTGCCCGCTCAGGCCCTTGGCGCTGTCGAACCGGAAATCGCCCTTGAGCTGGGTCAGCTCAAGCTTGGGCTCGGCCAGCTTCAGCCGCGCGTTGGCCGGCTTGAAGTCGACGAGGATCTTCGGCGCATCGCCCTTGTCCAGCGGCACGTCCAGCTTCAGCTTGCCGGTCAGTTCGCCCTCGCCCTCCCATCCCGCGAAGGTCTCGGCGGTGCCGATCGGCGCTTCCTGAAGGATCTTCAGACCGTCGCCCAGTCCGCCGGCGAACGCGCCGTCGAGGAGCAAATGGCTGTGTTCGCCTTCCGGCGCGTGGGGTATGTTGACGAACACGTCGCTGACCTGGGTGTCGAGCAACTGGCCCTTCTGCGCCACGATCCGGATGCCGCTGTCTTCGATGAACACGTCGCCGTTGACCTTGCTCACATGGGGCCAGCCCGGCTGGAACGCGAGTTCGGCGTCATGCACCTTGAAGAACAGGCTGATGCTGCGGTCCGCGTCGGCCGCGCCCTTGTTCAGCGAACCTTGGTACTGGAAGAAGCCCTGGTCCACCGCACCCTTGAGGATCGCGGTGCGCAGCCATTCGTCGACGGCGGGGTTCAGGACCTGCGGCAGGTACTTGGCGGTGTAGCGTCCGTCGCCGTCCACCAGGCCGACGCGCAAGTCCATGTAGTCTTCCTGGTCGTGGTCGAAATGCAGGCGGATCAGGAAGTCGCCGGCGATCTTGCCCTCTTCGCCGAGCACCTTCAGGTACGGCGCGATCAGGGTGAAGCCTTCCTTGTCGAGCTTCCAGGTCAAGCGGGCATTGGCCTGGATATACTGCCACGGCTTGGCGAAGATCGGGTCCAGGTGCAGGACAAAGTCCTTGCTGTCCATCCGCAGCTCGCCGCCGCCCAAGTTGCCGCTGAGGCTGCCGCTGACGTTCCGCGCCGCCGGGGCGCCGTGGTAGGCGTCGAAGCCGACCCGGTCGAGGTTGGCGGCGAAGCTGAACCGTGAGTCGTCGGTGGCGTTGGGGCGCACATCCAGCAGCACGTTGCGCAGTCCGCCGGTCACCTTCAGGCGCTCGACCACCGTGGCGAACCCTTGCGGCAACGGCCCCAAGGCATTGAGCAACGGCGTGATCGGCGTCAGGTCGATCCGGTCGGCCTGCAGGTGCCACAGCTCTTCGGCCTCGTCGCTGGCGGCGGTCTGCTTGATCTGCACCCGGGATTCCCAGCGGGTCTCGCCGAAGTTCATCGCCAGGGAATCGAGGGTGACGGTGGCGCCGTCGCGGTTGCGCTCGTAGTAAGCGTTGAGGGCCAGGTTGTCGATCCGGATCGGCTTGCGCTCGGCATAGGCGCCGGTCAGCTGCGGCGCGTTCAGACGCAGGGCGGCGCTCTGCAGCGTGCCTTCGCGCCAGTCGACCCACAGTTCGCCGCCGGCCTTGATCTCGGAGAAGTTCCACTGCTGGGTCAGGCGCTCGGGCAGCCATTTGGCCCAGTCGCTCTGCGGCAGGCTCAGGTAGCCTTCCACGGCGCTGTCCTGCCACTGGCCGGCGCGGATCCGCGTACGCAGGCTGGTGGCCACCGGCTGGCCGTCGGGCAGGGTCAGACGCACGTCCAGCCGCTGGCGGACGGCGCCGGTCTTGAGGTTGAGGCCGACGTAGGTGAAGGTCAGCGGCGCATGATCGAGCGGCTGCAAGGTCACCTGGCTGTCGAGCACGGACAGTTGCTGCACGATCTGCATGCGGTCGAACAGCTGCTGCGGATCCAGCGGCCGGTCCTGCTTGACCGGCAACCCTTCCAGTGCCCATTGGCCGTCTTCGCCTTCCTTGAGGCTGATCTTCAGGCCGTTGAGTTCGAGGTGGGCGATGCGCACTTCCCGGGCCAACAGGCTGGCCCACAGGTCCGGCACCGCACGCACCCGGTCCAGGCGCAGGGTGTTGGCGCCCTCGCCGACCGTCACGTCGTGGGCCAGCAGGATCGGCGCGAATCCGCTCCAGTCACCTTCAAGCTCGCCGATCTGCAGCGGCATGCCGAGGGCGGCGGCGGCCTTCTGCTCGACGTCGGCGCGGTACTCGGCCACCAGCGGCGCCAGTTCCCGGCCGAGGCTGACGTACAACGCCATCAACACCAGTGCCAGCGCGCACAGGCCCAACCCCCAGCGGGTGAGTGCGGCCAGAATGCGGGTCAGACGCTCCATGTCAGTTGGCTCCCATGGCAAAAAAACTGCGAAAAGCTGAGGCCAGCCGTTTCAGGACAAAGGCGACGCAGGGGATCAGAGCAGCACCACGTCATATTGTTCCTGGGAATACATGGTTTCTACCTGAAAGCGTATGGTGCGGCCAATGAACGCTTCAAGCTCGGCGACGTTGCCGGACTCTTCGTCGAGCAGCCGATCCACCACTTTCTGGTTCGCCAGCACGCGGTAGCCCTCGGCCTGATAGGCCCGGGCCTCGCGCAGGATCTCACGGAAAATCTCGTAACAGATGGTTTCCGGTGTCTTCAGCTTGCCGCGCCCCTGGCAACTGCTGCACGGCTCGCACAGCACCTGCTCAAGGCTCTCGCGGGTGCGCTTGCGGGTCATCTGCACCAGGCCCAGTTCGGTGATGCCGATGATGTTGGTCTTGGCGTGGTCGCGCTCCAGCTGTTTCTCCAGGGTGCGCAGCACCTGGCGCTGGTGCTCTTCGTCTTCCATGTCGATGAAGTCGATGATGATGATCCCGCCCAGGTTGCGCAGGCGCAGTTGCCGGGCGATCGCGGTGGCGGCTTCGAGGTTGGTCTTGAAGATGGTCTCTTCAAGGTTGCGGTGGCCGACGAAAGCCCCGGTGTTCACGTCGATGGTGGTCATGGCTTCCGCCGGATCCACCACCAGATAGCCGCCGGACTTGAGCGGCACCTTACGCTCCAGGGCCTTCTGGATCTCGTCCTCGACGCCGTACAGGTCGAAGATCGGCCGCTCGCCCGGGTAATGCTCCAGGCGGTCGGCGATCTCCGGCATCAGTTCGGCGACGAACTGCGTGGTTTTCTGGAAGGTTTCCCGGGAGTCGATGCGGATCTTCTCGATCTTCGGGCTGACCAGGTCACGCAGCGTGCGCAGGGCCAGGCCGAGGTCCTCGTAGATCACGTTCGGCGCGCCGATGGTCTTGATCTGGGCGCTGATCTGATCCCAGAGCCTGCGCAGGTAACGGATGTCCATCAGGATCTCGTCGGCCCCGGCGCCTTCGGCGGCGGTGCGCAGGATGAAGCCGCCGGCTTCCTTGATGTCCTCTTTGGCCACGCAGTCGCTGACCACCTGCTTGAGGCGTTCGCGCTCGGCTTCGTCTTCGATCTTCAGGGAAATGCCGACATGGGCGGTGCGCGGCATGTAAACCAGGTAGCGCGACGGGATCGACAGCTGGGTGGTCAGGCGCGCGCCTTTCGAGCCGATGGGATCCTTGGTCACCTGCACCACCAGGCTCTGGCCTTCGTGCACCAGGGCGCCGATGCTTTCCACCGCCGGCCCTTCGCGCAGGGAGATTTCCGAGGCATGGATGAACGCGGCGCGGTCCAGGCCGATATCGACGAACGCCGCCTGCATGCCCGGCAGCACGCGCACGACCTTGCCTTTGTAGATGTTGCCGACGATCCCGCGTTTTTGCGTGCGCTCGACATGCACTTCTTGCAGCACACCGTTTTCGACCACCGCCACGCGCGATTCCATCGGCGTGATGTTGATCAGGATCTCTTCACTCATGGCAGGGTCTCGTTCAGGCGTGTTCACGGTAATGGCCGCATCTTGATCCGCACGGCGCTCACTGCGCGTTCAGGGTTTGCCAACAGGGTATGCCGAAATGGCCCAGCAGTTCTGCGGTTTCGCACAACGGCAAACCGACGACCGCCGAATAGCTGCCGTCCAGGCCCGCCACGAACACCGCGCCGAGGCCCTGGATGCCGTAGCCGCCGGCCTTGTCCCGGGGTTCGCCGCTGGCCCAGTAGGCGACGGCCTCCGCTTGGCCGATCGGGCGGAAACGCACCCGGCTGCGCACCACCCGCGACTCGCAGCGGCCGTCCTCGACCAAGGCGATCGCCGTCAGCACTTCATGCTCCCTGCCGGACAACATCATCAGCATGGCGCATGCATCGGCTTCGTCCACCGGTTTGCCGAGAATTTTGCCGTCCAGCACCACGGCGGTGTCGGCCCCCAGCACGCAGCCCCCGTCGCGGGAGCCGACGGCGCGGCGGCCGGCCTCGGCCTTGCCGCGGGCCAGGCGCTCGACATAGGCGGACGGGGTTTCATGGGGTGACGGGGTTTCGTCGATGTCCGCGCTGACGGCGGTGAACGGCACGCCGATCTGCGTGAGCAGTTCACGCCGGCGCGGTGAGCCGGAGGCGAGGTAAAGCGGCTTCATCAAGACATCTCCCTGTTGGGTGCCCTGCCTCGCACATGCCATTTCCGTTTGGCGAGGCAAGGCGCCGTCACGGGCGCATGCCTGGGCAGATCAATTGATTTTGTAGCGGCGGCGCAAGCCACGCAAAGCGAAGCTGACCCAAGGCCAGAGCAACGCGCTGACCAACGCCGGCAGCACCAGCGCCAGCGTCGGCTGACGGTTGCCGGTCAAGGCGCTGAGCCACAGCTGAACCAGTTGCGCGAGACCGAAGATCACCAGGATCACCAGGCTTTGCTGCCACATCGGGAACATCCGCAGGCGCTGCTGCAACGACAGCACCAGGAACGTGATCAGGGTCAGGATCAAGGCATTCTGCCCCAGCAGCGTGCCGTACAGCACGTCCTCGGCCAACCCCAGGCAAAACGCGGTGACCATGCCGACCTTCTGCGGCAAGGCCAGCGCCCAGAACGCCAGCAGCAGGGCCAGCCACAGCGGGCGCAGGATTTCCATGAACTGCGGCAACGGCGACACGCTGAGCAGCATGCCGATGAAGAACGTCAGCCAGACCATCCAGCCGTTACGGGAAGCGGTAGCCCCGACCATTATTCCTGTCTCCCGGTGGTGGCTGGCGCAGCGGCCGGCGGTTTGGCCGCCGGTCGCGCAGCAGGCTGGGCTGCCGGTGGCTTGGCGGCGGTGGCGGCTGGCGGTTTCGCGGCGGCCGGGGCGGACGCCGGCGGCTTGCCGGCCGCAGGCTTGGCCGGGGTCGCGGCAGCAGGGGCCGCAGCGGCCGGGCTCGTGGCCGCCGGAGTCGCGGCAGGCACCGTGACCGGCTTGGGCACGGTCGCCGGAATCACCGGGCCGCCGCCCAGGGCGTCGAGGTTTTCCTGGGCCTGGGCCGCGTCGTTCGCGCGCTCTTCGGCGGTGCGGTTGTCGCTGAACACCAACAGCATGTAGCGGCTGCGGTTCAGGGCGGCGGTCGGCACGGCACGAACGATGGCGAACGGCTGGCCGGAATCGTGGATCACTTCCTTGACCGTCGCCACCGGGTAACCGGCCGGGAAACGCTGGCCCAGGCCGGAGCTGACCAGCAGGTCGCCTTCCTTGATGTCGGCGGTGTCGGCCACGTGGCGCAGTTCCAGGCGTTCCGGGTTGCCGGTGCCGCTGGCGATGGCCCGCAGGCCGTTGCGGTTCACCTGCACCGGGATGCTATGGGTGGAGTCGGTCAGCAGCAGCACGCGGGAGGTGTACGGCATCAGTTCGACCACCTGGCCCATCAGGCCGCGGGCGTCGAGCACCGGCTGGCCGAGCACCACGCCGTCGCGCTCGCCCTTGTTGATGATGATGCGGTGGGTGAACGGGTTCGGGTCCATGCCGATCAGTTCGGCGACCTCGACCTTCTCGTTGACCAGCGCGGACGAGTTCAGCAACTCGCGCAGGCGCACGTTCTGCTCGGTGAGGGCGGCCAGCTTCTGCAGGCGGCCCTGCAGCAGCAGGTTCTCGGTCTTGAGTTTTTCGTTGTCGGCGATCAGCTCGGTGCGGCTGCCGAACTGGCTGGCGACACCGTCCCAGAGCCGTCCGGGCAGGTCGGTGATCCAGTAGGCGTCCATCAGCACCAGCGACATCTGGCTGCGCGCAGGCTTGAGCAGACTGAAGCGGGCATCGACCACCATCAGCGCGACCGACAGCACGGCCAGCACCAGCAGGCGCACGCCCAATGAGGGGCCCTTGGCGAAAAGCGGTTTAATAGGCCGCTCCTTCCGGACAGATGTTCTGTTTATTCATACGGCTTCAAACCGGCCTGGATGAAAACTGACAGAAGATAAACGCCGACAGGCAGCACTGCAAAGTGCTGCCTGTGCGTTCACCCACGTATTGCGCCCGGCGACTTATTCGCTGGAGAGCAGATCCATGGTGTGCTTGTCCATCATTTCCAAAGCACGGCCACCGCCACGGGCAACGCAGGTCAGCGGGTCTTCGGCGACGATCACCGGCAGACCGGTTTCCTGGGCCAGCAGCTTGTCCAGGTCTCGCAGCAGCGCGCCGCCGCCGGTCAGCACCAGGCCACGCTCGGCGATGTCGGAAGCCAGCTCCGGAGGCGATTGCTCCAGGGCGCTTTTCACGGCCTGAACGATGGTCGCCAGCGACTCCTGCAGAGCCTCCAGCACTTCGTTGGAGTTCAGGGTGAATGCGCGTGGAACGCCTTCGGCCAGGTTACGGCCGCGGACGTCGACTTCACGGACTTCGCCGCCCGGATAGGCGGTGCCGATTTCCTGCTTGATGCGCTCGGCGGTGGATTCGCCGATCAGGCTGCCGTAGTTGCGGCGAACGTAGGTGATGATCGCTTCGTCGAAGCGGTCGCCGCCGACGCGGACGGATTCGGCGTAGACCACACCGTTCAGGGAGATCAGCGCGATCTCGGTGGTGCCGCCGCCGATGTCGACGACCATCGAGCCGCGGGCCTCTTCGACCGGCAGGCCGGCACCGATGGCAGCAGCCATCGGCTCTTCGATCAGGAACACTTCGCGGGCACCGGCGCCGAGGGCCGATTCACGGATGGCACGACGCTCGACCTGGGTGGACTTGCACGGAACGCAGATCAGCACGCGTGGGCTGGGCTGCAGGAAGCTGTTTTCGTGAACCTTGTTGATAAAGTATTGCAGCATCTTTTCGCAGACGCTGAAGTCGGCGATCACGCCGTCCTTCATCGGACGAATGGCGGCAATGTTGCCCGGCGTACGGCCGAGCATGCGCTTGGCTTCGGTGCCGACAGCCACGACACTTTTCTGGTTACCGTGTGTCCGGATGGCCACAACCGATGGCTCGTTCAGGACGATACCGCGCTCGCGCACGTAAATAAGGGTGTTGGCAGTGCCCAGGTCAATGGAAAGATCGCTGGAAAACATGCCACGCAGTTTCTTGAACATGGGAAAGGGACCCTAGGCAACGCGTGGGTAAAAAAGTGCGGCAAACTCTAACAACGACAGGGATTTTGGGCAAGGCGCCAATATGTTAAATTGGCCGCTTTTCTGCGCACCAAGCCCCACAATCGCGGCCTTATGACCGTAGAAGTGCGGTAGTGTTCCGACAATCTAACACAGGGACGCCGTCCGTCCTGTTTTCCACTGGAGAATCCCGATGGCGCTAGAACGCTCCGACGTGGAAAAAATCGCTCATCTGGCCTGCCTGGGCCTCAATGAAGCCGATCTTCCGCACATCACCTCGGCCCTCAACAGCATCCTGGGGCTGGTCGACGAAATGCAGGCCGTCGACACCGACGGCATCGAGCCGCTGGCCCACCCGCTGGAAGCCAGCCAGCGCCTGCGCGCCGACGTCGTCACCGAAAGCAATCACCGCGAGGCCTATCAGTCCATCGCACCAGCGGTCGAAAACGGCCTGTACCTGGTTCCGAAAGTCATCGACTAAAGGGAAAGAGCCTGCAATGCATCACATGACTCTGGCCGAGATCGCCCGCGGTCTGGCCGACAAGAAGTTTTCCTCCGAAGAGCTGACCAAGGCCCTGCTGGCGCGCATCGCCCAGCTCGACCCTCAGATCAACAGTTTCATCAGCCTCACCGAAGAGCTGGCGCTGGGCCAGGCGAAAGCCGCCGACGCCCGCCGCGCCAACGGTGAGAGCGGCGCCCTGCTCGGCGCGCCGATCGCCCACAAGGACCTGTTCTGCACCCAGGGCATCCGCACCAGCTGCGGCTCGAAGATGCTCGACAACTTCAAGGCCCCGTACGACGCCACCGTGGTCGCCAAGCTGGCCGCCGCCGGCACCGTGACCCTGGGCAAGACCAACATGGACGAATTCGCCATGGGTTCGGCCAACGAGTCGAGCTGGTACGGCCCGGTGAAGAACCCGTGGAACCTGGAACACGTGCCGGGCGGTTCGTCCGGCGGTTCCGCCGCCGCCGTGGCCGCGCGCCTGCTGCCGGCCGCCACCGCCACCGACACCGGCGGCTCGATCCGCCAGCCTGCCGCGTTCACCAACCTGACCGGCCTGAAGCCGACCTACGGCCGCGTTTCGCGCTGGGGCATGATCGCCTACGCGTCGAGCCTCGACCAGGGCGGCCCGCTGGCCCGCACCGCCGAAGACTGCGCGATCCTGCTGCAGGGCATGGCCGGGTTCGACCCGAACGACTCCACCAGCATCGATGAGCCGGTGCCGGACTACACCGCCGGCCTCAACGGCTCGCTGCAGGGCCTGCGCATCGGCGTGCCGAAGGAATACTTCGGCGCCGGCCTCGATCCGCGCATCGCCGAACTGATCCAGAACAGCATCCAGCAGCTGCAGAAGCTCGGTGCCGTGATCAAGGAAATCAGCCTGCCGAACATGCAGCACGCGATTCCGGCGTACTACGTGATCGCCCCGGCCGAAGCCTCCTCCAACCTGTCGCGCTTCGACGGCGTGCGCTTCGGCCACCGCTGCGAAGCCCCGAAGAACCTGGAAGACCTGTACAAGCGCTCCCGCGGCGAAGGCTTCGGCGCGGAAGTGCAGCGCCGGATCATGGTCGGCGCCTACGCGCTGTCCGCCGGCTACTACGACGCCTACTACCTGAAGGCGCAGAAGATCCGCCGCCTGGTGAAGAACGATTTCATGGCCGCGTTCAATGAAGTCGACATCATCCTCGGCCCGACCACGCCGAACCCGGCCTGGAAGCTCGGCGCCAAGAACAACGATCCGGTCGCCGCCTACCTGGAAGACTTCTACACCATCACCGCCAACCTGGCAGGCCTGCCGGGCCTGTCGATGCCGGCCGGTTTCGCCGACGGCCTGCCGGTCGGCGTGCAGTTGCTCGCTCCGTACTTCCAGGAAGGTCGCCTGTTGAACGTCGCCCACCAGTATCAGCTCAACACTGACTGGCACACCCGCACCCCAACCGGCTTCTGAGGAGACGCACATGCAATGGGAAGTCGTGATCGGGCTGGAGATTCACACCCAGCTCACCACCCGGTCGAAAATCTTTTCCGGTAGTTCCACCACCTTCGGTTCCGAACCGAACACCCAGGCCAGCCTGATCGACCTGGGCATGCCCGGCGTGCTGCCGGTGCTCAACCAGGAAGCCGTGCGCATGGCCGTGATGTTCGGCCAGGCGATCGACGCCGAGATCGGCCGGCACAACGTGTTCGCCCGCAAGAACTACTTCTATCCGGACCTGCCCAAGGGCTACCAGATCAGCCAGATGGACCTGCCGATCGTCGGCAAGGGCCACCTGGACATCGCCCTGGAGGACGGCACGGTCAAGCGCGTCGGCATCACCCGCGCCCACCTTGAGGAAGACGCCGGCAAGAGCCTGCACGAAGAGTTCGGCGGCGCCACCGGCATCGACCTGAACCGCGCCGGCACGCCGCTGCTGGAGATCGTCTCCGAGCCGGACATGCGCAGCGCCAAGGAAGCCGTGGCCTACGTCAAGGCGATCCACGCGCTGGTGCGCTACCTGGGCATCTGCGACGGCAACATGGCCGAAGGCTCGCTGCGCTGCGACTGCAACGTGTCGATCCGCCCCAAAGGCCAGGCCGAGTTCGGCACCCGCTGCGAGATCAAGAACGTCAACTCGTTCCGCTTCATCGAGAAGGCGATCAACTCCGAGATCCAGCGCCAGATCGACCTGATCGAAGACGGCGGCAAGGTGATCCAACAGACCCGCCTCTACGACCCGAACAAGGACGAGACCCGTCCGATGCGCAGCAAGGAGGAAGCCAACGACTACCGTTACTTCCCCGATCCGGACCTGCTGCCGGTGGTCATCGAGCAAGCCTACCTGGACGAGGTGCGCGCCACCCTGCCGGAACTGCCGCCGCAGAAGCGCGAGCGCTTCCAGAGCCAGTTCGGCCTGTCGGCCTACGACGCCAACGTGCTGGCCACCAGCCGCGAGCAGGCGGACTACTTCGAACAGGTCGCGGGCATCAGCGGCGACGCCAAGCTGGCGGCGAACTGGGTGATGGTCGAGCTGGGCAGCCTGCTCAACAAGCAAGGCCTGGACATCGAGCAGTCGCCGGTCTCGGCCGAGCTGCTGGGCGGCATGCTGCAGCGCATCAAGGACAACACCATCTCCGGCAAGATCGCCAAGGTGGTGTTCGAGGCGATGGCCAACGGTGAAGGCAGCGCGGACGAGATCATCGACAAGCGCGGCCTCAAGCAAGTGACCGACACCGGCGCGATCTCCGCGGTGCTGGACGAAATGCTCGCCGCCAACGCCGAGCAGGTCGAGCAGTACCGTGCGGCGGACGAAGCCAAGCGCGGCAAGATGTTCGGCTTCTTCGTCGGCCAGGCCATGAAGGCGTCCAAGGGCAAGGCCAACCCGCAGCAAGTGAACGAACTGCTCAAAAGCAAGCTCGAAGGCTGACCACAATGGAGCCGGATTCCAATCTAGGCTCCAATCCCTGTGGGAGCCCGCCTGCTGGCGATGACGGTCTGACATTCAGCCACCGGTTGTCTGTCGTTGCGCAATCGCCGGCAGGCGGGCTCCCGCAACTGTTTTCGGGAACCCTTCGAATGAAGCGCCTGCTCTTGAGTTGCGCCCTGCTTTCCCTGCTGGCCGGTTGCGCCAGCTCCGGCACCATCGACCCGCACGGGTACGACCAGACCGGCGTCGCCTCCTATTACGGCGCCAAGCACCACGGCAAACGCACCGCCAGCGGTGAGCCGTTCAACCAGAATGCCTTGACCGCCGCCCACCGCCAGTTGCCGTTCGGCACGCGGGTGAAGGTCACCAACCTGAAAAACGACAGATCCTGCGTCGTGCGCATCAACGACCGCGGCCCGCACACCCGCGGGCGCCTGATCGACCTCTCGCGCGAAGCCGCGCAGCGCCTGGGCATGATCGGCAGCGGCACCGCCCGGGTACGGGTGCAGGCCCTCGAAGACTGATGGAGCGCCGACCATTTTCGCCTTAGCCGAGCTGCCCCTGATCAGCGTGATCGAACTGCTCAGCGGACTGATCCTGCTGATCGCCGGCGCCGAACTGATGGTGCGCGCCGCCGTCCGCCTGGCCACGCGCCTGCACGTGCGCCCGCTGATCATCGGCCTGACCCTCGTCGCCCTCGGCAGCAGCGCTCCGCAGATGGCGGTCAGCCTGCAGGCCGCGCTGACGCACAACCCCGACATCGCCGTCGGCAGCGTGGTCGGCGGCAGCATCTTCAACATCCTCGTCACCCTGGGCCTGTCGGCGCTGATCATCCCGTTGCGGGTGTCGCGGCAACTGGTGCGCCTGGACATCCCGCTGATGATCGGCGCCAGCCTGCTGGTGTTCGCGCTGGCCTGGAACAAGGAACTGGGGCACATCGACGGCCTCGTGCTGCTAGGCGCCCTGGCGCTGTACCTCGGCCTGCTCAAGCGCCAGTCGCGGCACTCGGCGCGACCGCACGCCGAACACCCGCAGGATCCGCAGGCCTCATGGGCCGTCAGCGTGCTGATGATCGTCGGCGGCCTGACCCTGCTGGTGTTCGCCGGGCGCCTGTTGCTGGGCGCCGCCGTGGCGGTGGCCACCGACCTGGGCTTCTCCGAGCGGATCATCGGCCTGACCGTGGTGGCGGTCGGCACCTCGCTGCCGGAGCTCGCCACCTCGCTGATCGCCGCCCTGCGCGGGCAGCGCGACATCGCCGTGGGCAACGTGATCGGCGCCAACCTGTTCAACCTGCTGGGCGTGCTGGGCTTCACCGCGCTGGTGTCGCCGACGCCGCTGTCGGTGTCGCCCAACGCGCTGGACTTCGACCTGCCGGTGATGCTCGGCGTCGCCGTGCTGTGCCTGCCGGTGTTCTATTCCGGCTACCGGGTGACCCGCGCCGAAGGCCTGTTGCTGCTCGGCCTCTATCTGGCCTACGGGCTGCACTTGCTATCGTTCACCACCGGCATGCCGCTGGCGGGCAAGCTGGAGCGGTTGATGCTGTTTTATGTGCTGCCGACGCTGCTGGCGTTTCTGTTTTTCACGTCCGTGCGCGCCTGGCGCCGCCAACACCACAAGAGGGATGTGCCATGACCGATTCGAAGAAGACCGGGGTAGAGATCCGCCGCCAGGTGATGGGCGATGCGTTCGTCGACCGCGCCCTGGGCAACGCCACCGAATTCACCCAGCCGCTGCAGGACTTCGTCAACGAACACGCCTGGGGCGGCGTGTGGAACCGCGAAGGCCTGCCGCTCAAGACCCGCAGCCTGATCACCCTCGCCGCGCTGACGGCGCTCAAGTGCCCGCAGGAACTGAAGGGCCACGTGCGCGGCGCGCTGAACAACGGCTGCACCGTGGAGGAAATCCGCGAGGCGCTGCTGCACTGCGCGGTGTATGCCGGCGTGCCGGCGGCGATCGATGCGTTCCGGGCGGCGCAGGAAGTGATCGACACTTACCAGAAACCTGAGTGAGTTTCCCGGCGCCTGATCGGGCGCCATCGCAGGCAAGTCGAATCGTCGCACCGCAGCTCCCACAGGGTTTTGTGTTGCCAATGTGATTGCATTCACACCGCAGAACCCTGTGGGAGCTGGCTTGCCAGCGATGAGGCCCCCGAGGACACCGTCAACCCGCAGGTCAGATCCACCCGCCCCACTGCAAAAAGAAGATCCCGATGTTGGTGGTCACCGCCGCCATCAAGGTGGTCATGACGATGATCGCCGCCGCCAGCTCATGGTTGCACTGCGCCGCCCGGGCCATGACGAAACTGGCTGCGGCGGTGGGGCTGCCGAAGTACAGAAACAGAATCCCCAGCTCCGCCCCGCGAAAACCCCACAGCCAGGCGCCGAGCGTCGCCAGCACCGGCAGGCCGACCATCTTCACCAGGCTGGAGCTGAGCGCCATGTTGCCGCTCTTGCGCAGCGCCGCCAGCGACAGCGTGCCGCCGATGCAGATCAGCGCCAGCGGCAAGGTGGTCTGCGCCAGGTACTGGCCGGAGGTCTCCAGCCAGCCGGGCAAGGCAATCTTGAAGTAGGCGAACGGCGCCGCCGCGATCACGCTGATGATCAGCGGGTTGCTGACCACGCTTTTGCAGATGCTCCACGGGTCGGACTTGATCACCGGGCTGTACACCGCCAGCACGATGGTCGAGAGGGTGTTGTAGAACAGGATCACCAGCGCCGCGAGGATCGCCCCGAGGGAGATGCCGTAGTCGCCGTACATGCTCGCCGCCAGCGCCAGGCCGATGACCCCGTTGTTGCCGCGAAACGCCCCCTGGGTGTAGATGCCGCGATCCTCGCGCGGGCACTTGAGGATCGCCCAGCCCCAGGCCGCCGCGAAGCTGGCCAGCGTGGCGATGGCGAAATAGATCAGCAGCGCCGGTTGCAGGGCGGCGTGCAGGTCGGCATGGAGGATGCCCAGAAACAGCAGCGCCGGCATGGTGACGTTGAACACCAGGGCCGACGCGGTGTGGATGAAGTTGTCGTTGATCCAGTCGATGCGCTTGAGCAGCACACCCAGAAACAGCATGGCAAACACCGGCGCGGTGATGTTCAGGGTTTCGAGGAAAATGGCCAGCATGCCGGGGAACCTTGGATGGGTGTCGTTAGGGGGCTAATGATAAGCCACAAGTCCTCCGGCGTCTGTCGGTCCGCTTCGCAGACAAGCCCGCTCCCACCCGTTTTTGCGCCAGAACACAAACGGTAGGAGCCAGCCTGCTGGCGATGACGCCAGCCCAGGCGCCGCTGGCCAGGAGCGGACCGCTGCCCCCAGCATCGCCATCCATGTCCCGGTGGAAGCTGGCCTGCCCGCAATGAACGATGACACGGCCTCAGGTGATCGGCGCCGGGTTGAACAGGGTGATGTCGTTGTGCAGCTTGTGCTTCTCCGCCCAGGTCTGCTGCTTGCCGCTCGCCACCTCCAGGTAGTAATGGAACAGCTCCCAGCCCAGCTCCTCGATGGACGCACGCCCGGTGGCGATCCGCCCGGCGTCGATGTCGATCAGGTCCGGCCAGCGCTGCGCCAGCTCGGTGCGGGTCGAGACCTTCACCACCGGCGCCATGGCCAGCCCGTAAGGCGTGCCCCGACCGGTGGTGAACACATGCAGGTTCATCCCCGCCGCCAGTTGCAGCGTGCCGCAGACGAAGTCGCTGGCCGGGGTCGCGCAGAAGATCAGCCCCTTGTGCTTGAACCGCTCGCCGGGGCCGAGCACGCCGCTGATGGCGCTGCCGCCGGACTTGACGATGGAGCCCAGGGACTTCTCGACGATGTTCGACAGCCCGCCCTTCTTGTTGCCCGGCGTGGTGTTGGCGCTGCGGTCCGCCTCGCCCTTGGCCAGGTAGCGGTCGTACCAGTCCATCTCGCGCACCAGTTCCTCGGCGACGGTCTTGGTCTGCGCCCGGGAGGTGAGCAGGTAGATCGCGTCGCGCACTTCGGTGACTTCGGAGAACATCACCGTCGCCCCGGCCCGCAGCAGCAAGTCCGAAGCGTACCCCAGCGCCGGGTTGGCGGTGATGCCGGAAAACGCATCGCTGCCGCCGCACTGCATGCCGAGGATCAGCTCCGACGCCGGCACGGTTTCCCGGCGGCGCAGGTCGAGTTTCTTCAGGCGGGTCTCGGCCAGTTCCATGATCTGCTCGACCATTTCGGTGAAGCCGTGGCTGGAATCCTGCAAGCGGTACAGCCATGGCTCGCTGAGGTCCACCGAGGCGTCGTCCTCGTGCATCACCTGCCCGGCCTGCAGTTTCTCGCAGCCCAGGCTGATCACCAGCGCTTCGCCGCCCAGGTTCGGGTTGCGCGCCAGGTTGCGCACGGTGCGGATCGGGATGTACGCGTCCGTGGCGGTCATGGCCACGCCGCAACCATAACTGTGGGTCAGCGCCACCACGTCATCGACGTGGGGGTACTTGGGCAGCAGTTCCTCTTTGATCTTCTTGACCGCGTGATCCAGCACCCCGGTGACGCACTGCACCGTGGTGGTGATGCCGAGGATGTTGCGCGTGCCGACGGTGCCGTCGGCGTTGCGGTAGCCCTCGAAGGTATAGCCTTCAAGCGGCGCCTGGGCGTCCGGCACGTCGGTGGACAGCGGCAGGCTGTCCAGCGGTGGCGCGGTCGGCATGCGCAGTTGATCTTCCTTGACCCAACTGCCGCGCGGGATCGGCTGCAACGCGTAGCCGATGATCTGACCGTAACGGATCACCTGTCCGCCCTCGGGAATGTCCTCCACGGCGACCTTGTGGCTCTGCGGCACGAAATCCACCGTGACCAGGCCCTCGGCGAATTCGGTGCCGGCCGGCACGCCCTGGTCGTTGACCACGACCACGACGTTGTCCCGCTCGTGCAGGCGGATGTAGCGCGGCGAGTCGGAATGTTCAATCAACTGCATGGCGCCGCTCCTCAGGAATGCGCTTGGGACAATTTGCCGGTGGCTTCGGATCCGCCGTTGGTCGGCGGCTCCTTGAGCACCACACGCTTGATCGGGCCGACGATCACCAGGTAGCTGAACACCGCGACCAGTGCGTTGGCGCCGACGAACACCAGCGCCCACTTGAACGAGCCGGTGGAGCTGATGATGTAGCCGATGACGATCGGCGTGGTGATCGAGGCGATGTTGCCGAAGGTGTTGAACAGGCCGCCGCTCAGGCCGGCGATCTGCTTGGGCGAAGTGTCGGAGACCACCGCCCAGCCCAGCGCGCCGACGCCCTTGCCGAAGAATGCCAGGGCCATGAAGCCGACCACCATCCATTCCACCTCGACGTAGTTGCAGGCCACGATGCTGCTCGACACCAGCAGGCCGGCGATGATCGGCGCCTTGCGGGCGAAGGTCAGCGAATGGCCCTTGCGCAGCAGCCAGTCGGAGATCACCCCGCCGAGCACGCCGCCGATGAAGCCGCAGATCGCCGGCAACGAGGCGATGAAACCGGCCTTGAGGATGGTCATGCCGCGTTCCTGCACCAGGTACACCGGGAACCAGGTCAGGAAGAAGTAGGTGATGCCGTTGATGCAGTACTGGCCCAGGTACACGCCCAGCATCATGCGGTTGGTCAGCAACTGGCGGATGTAGTCCCATTTCGGCCCGTCGGCCCGCTTGCCCTGCTTCTGGTCCATGTCGACCATGCCGCCGTTGTCGGCGATGAACTTCACTTCCGCCTCGTTGGCCATCGGGTGCTGGCGCGGGCTGTGGATGATTTTCAGCCAGACCAGCGAGAACGCGATGCCCAGGATACCCATGACGATGAACACGTGTTCCCAGCCGAAGGTGAACACGATCCAGCCCATCAGCGGCGCGAACAGCACGGTGGCGAAATACTGCGCCGAGTTGAAGATCGCCGACGCGGTGCCGCGCTCGGCCGTCGGGAACCACGCCGCGACGATGCGCGCGTTGCCGGGGAACGACGGCGCCTCGGCCAGCCCCACCAGAAAGCGCAGCATGAACAGCGCCACCACGGCGGTGGACAGGCCGAACTCACCGACGAAGCCTTGCAGCACGGTGAACAGCGACCAGGTGAAGATGCTCAGGGCGTAGACCTTTTTCGAGCCGAAGCGGTCGAGCAGCCAGCCGCCGGGAATCTGGCCGGCCACATAGGCCCAGCCGAACGCGGAGAAGATGTAGCCGAGGGTGACCGCGTCGATGCCCAGATCCTTTTGCAGGCTGGAGCCGGCGATCGCGATGGTGGCCCGGTCGGCGTAGTTGATCGTGGTCACCAGAAACAGCATGAGCAGGATCAGATAGCGGACGTGAGTCGGCTTGGAGGATTGCATGCAGATGTACTCCCACTGATTGTTTTTATGCGCGGGTGAATCTTTTCTTTGGTCTGTCTTGTGGGAGCCGGCAAGCCGGCTCCCACCGGTATTGCCTGTATCAGGAACCGATGTAGCTGGTCTTCACGACCGTGTAGAACTCTTGCGCGTAACGGCCTTGCTCACGTGAGCCATAGGATGAACCCTTACGGCCCCCGAACGGAACGTGGTAGTCCACGCCGGCGGTCGGCAGGTTGACCATCACCATCCCGGCCTGGGAGTGGCGCTTGAAGTGGTTGGCGTACTTGAGCGAGGTGGTGGCGATGCCCGCCGAAAGGCCGAACTCGGTGTCGTTGGCCATGGCCAGCGCCGCCTCGTAGTCGGCCACGCGGACGATGTTGGCCACCGGGCCGAAGATCTCTTCGCGGCTGACGCGCATCGACGCGTCGCTGTCGGCGAACAGCGTCGGCGCCAGGAAGTAGCCCTCGGTGTCGCAGGTCACCAGGCCGCCGCCGCTGACCAGCCGAGCCCCTTCGGACTGGCCGATGTCGATGTACTTCAGGTCCTGCTCAAGCTGGGCCTGGGACACCACAGGACCGATGTCGGTGCCGGTCTTCAGCGCATGGCCGACCTTGATCGACTTCATGCGTTCGGCCATCGCCTCTACGAACTTGTCGTGGATGCCCTCGGTGACGATCAGGCGGCTGGAGGCCGTGCAGCGCTGGCCGGTGGAGTAGAACGCGCTCTGCACCGACAGCTCGACCGCCTGCTTGAGGTCGGCGTCGTCGAGGATGATCTGCGGGTTCTTGCCGCCCATCTCCAGTTGCACCTTGGCCTGGCGCGACACGCAGTTGACCGCGATCTGGCGGCCCACGCCCACGGAACCGGTGAAGCTGATGCCGTCGACCTTCGGGCTGTTGACCAGCGCTTCGCCGACGACGCGGCCGCTGCCCATCACCAGGTTGAACACCCCGGCGGGGAAACCTGCGCGGGAGATGATTTCGGCCAGGGCCCAGGCGCAGCCCGGCACCAGGTCGGCCGGCTTGAGCACCACGCAGTTGCCGTAGGCCAGGGCCGGGGCGATCTTCCAGGCCGGGATGGCGATCGGGAAGTTCCACGGAGTGATCAGGCCGACCACGCCCAGGGCTTCGCGGGTGACTTCGACGTTGACGCCCGGACGCACCGACGGCACATAGTCGCCGGACAGGCGCAGGCACTCGCCGGCGAAGAACTTGAAGATATTGCCGGCGCGGCTGACTTCGCCGATGGCTTCGGGCAGGGTCTTGCCCTCTTCCCGGGCCAGCAGGATGCCCAGCTCTTCGCGGCGGGCGAGGATCTCGCTGCCGACCTTGTCCAGCGCATCGTGGCGGGCCTGGATGCCCGAGACCGACCAGGCCGGGAACGCGGCGCGGGCCGCGTCGATGGCGGCGTGGACCTGGGTCACGTCAGCCTTGGCGTAGTCGCCGATGGCGTCGCTCAGTTCGGACGGGTTGATGTTGACCGAGTAGTCGGTGCCGGCGACCCACTCGCCGTTGATGTAGTTGTCGTAGCGCTTTGTCACGAGTCGTTCTCCTCACGCAAAAGGCCGCTGATCGCTCAGCGGCCCCGATTCAGTCGCGGATGTTATTGCGCACCTTGCTTGTCGATCAGCGCGGCGAGCATTTCGTACTCTTCGCCGGTCAGGTCGGTCAGCGGCGCGCGCACAGGACCTGCGTCGTAGCCGGCGATCCTGGCGCCGGCCTTGACGATGCTCACGGCGTAGCCGGCCTTGCGGTTGCGGATGTCCAGGTACGGCAGGAAGAAATCGTCGATGAGCTTGCCGACGGTGGCGTGATCCTCACGGGCGATGGCGTGGTAGAAGTCCATCGCGGTCTTGGGGATGAAGTTGAACACCGCCGACGAGTAGACCGGCACGCCCAGTGCCTTGTAGGCCGCGGCATAGACTTCGGCGGTCGGCAGGCCGCCCAGGTAGCTGAAGCGGTCGCCGAGGCGGCGGCGGATCGACACCATCAGTTCGATGTCGCCCAGGCCGTCCTTGTAGCCGATCAGGTTCGGGCAGCGTTCGGCCAGGCGTTCCAGCAGCGGCGCGTTCAGGCGGCAGACGTTGCGGTTGTAGACCACCACGCCGATGTTCACGGATTTGCACACGGCCTCGACATGGGCGGCGACGCCGTCCTGGCTGGCTTCGGTCAGGTAGTGCGGCAGCAGCAGCAAGCCCTTGGCGCCCAGGCGCTCGGCCTCTTGCGCGTATTCGATGGCCTGGCGGGTCGAGCCGCCGACGCCGGCCAGGATCGGCACACTGCTTGAGCAGGTGTCGACGGCGGTCTTGATGATTTCCGAGTATTCGCTGGCGGCCAGGGAGAAGAACTCACCGGTGCCGCCGGCGGCGAACAGGGCCGAAGCGCCATACGGTGCCAGCCATTCCAGGCGTTTGATGTAGCCCGCGCGGTTGAAATCGCCCTGGGCGTTGAAATCGGTGACCGGGAACGACAGCAGGCCGGCGGAGAGGATGGACTTCAGTTCTTGTGGATTCATTGTTCGAACACCCTGTAGCAACGTTTTTTGTGAGTGGACTGTTCAGCCTTGGCCGAAGTTGTAGGTCATCGTACAACTTAAAAGACAACCGTCAACTGCATTTCATCGCTGTGGGGCATTTTTTGTCGGACAAGATCGTTTCTTGACGTGGGAGGTTTCTCGGCTAGGCTCGTTTTAACTGTATATCCATACAGCTAAATAAGAACCGACCGACGACATATCAAGGAGAAAGAAATGTCCGGACTCGTACCGAAACCGCAGGAAAGACCCACGCCGACCGTGGCCCGTCTCGACGACCTGTTCACCGAACACGGTATCCCCTTCCACCCTGACGAGCCGCACCTGCTGCTGCACATCGCCGATGCCCACAGCGACGTCGCAGCGTCCCACGCCGCCGCAGGCAAAGCCCTCAAAGGCAAGCCACCGCTGAGGTTCGAGGGCGCCGAACACACCGCCATCGGCGACGGCACCCGGCTGCGCTTCTCGGAAAACGCCGAACCGGTGCCCGCTCACAGCGTGCCGCTGCACTTGCCCAACGGCCTGGCCCTCACCTACGGCCAAGTGATCTCGCTGGGCGGCGACTTCTACGGCGTGGCGGATCGGCCGATCAATGAAGGCGCCAGCGCAGCGGAGCGTCAGCAGCGCTTCAGCGCCGCGTTCGACACCCTCGCCGTGACCTCGGCCTCCCGGGCCGAGGCGGCGCAGATCCTGGCGGTGATGCAGAAGGAAATCGACGCGGTCAAACAGGCGATCAAGGACGGCAAGCCGCCCCACGAAGCCTACGACGCATTGGGAGATACGTTGTCGGAAGAGTGGAACAAGATCACCGGCGGCGGCAGCTTCATTTCGGCGCTGATTCCGCTGGGACGCTACCTGAAACTGGCCGCGAACAACGCCGACCACTTCGCCGAATGGGCCAAGGCCGCCTACATCGCCGGGCACACCGTCGCGTTGCAGGCCGCTGCGGCGGCTCACGCAGGCCAAGATGAACGACAGCTGGAACGGGCCTACGCAATGAACGCGTTCGCCGACCATTACCTCACCGACCTGTTCTCCGCCGGCCACCTGCGGGTGCCGCGCAAGGCCATGGCCGCCGTGGTGACGCCGAGCGACCTGGGCTCGCTGGTCAGCCGCTTCATGCACGACGAAGACAGCCGGTTCGGCCTCAAGGTGCGCAACAGCCGCGGCGAGCAATGGCGCGCCTTCGGCGACAAGCGCTACTTCGCGGCCGCCGACAACGACAATCGTCAGCAGGTCAACCAGGCGGTGCAGGCGTCGGCGGACGAGGTCTTCGCCGCCTACGCCAGCGGCAGCGTGCCGGCCGCCTCCGGTTTCGCCGCGCTGCAACGGCTCCCCGACCTGACGGCGGTGCTGGACCTGAAGAGCAACTACTCGCCGCTGTTCCGCCTGGAGAACGGCAAGGTGCTGCGGCGCAAGGACGTGAACAACCTCAACGACACCGCCACCGTCGACGACTGGTGGGGCTGGAGCACTTACCTGCTGCTCAAGAACTATCAACCGACCGGCAACACGAATTGAGGCACGCTGCGATGACGATCAGATTGAAACTGGAACTGGCTTCGGGCCAATCGATGCAAGGGGCGCCGCTGGAACTGCTGGCCGATGGACGGCCGGTGGCACGGGGGGTTGTGGATAAACAGGGGGATGCGGTGTTCGAGACCGGGCCTGTGAAAGGGGCATTGGCGGTCCGGGTGGACCGTTCGATCCTGCCGGCAGGCTGATGCCTTTGCGCTGAAGGCACCGGCCTATCGCGAGCAGGCTCGCTCCCACCGGGGTCGGTGCGCAACCCAAAACTGTGTGAGCCAGCCCTCTGGCGATGGCGGTCTGTCTGGCGCATCGAGGTCGGATGGGCCGCCGTCATCGCAAGCAAGCTTGCTCCCACAGGGTTCTGCAGTGACCACAGATTCTGCATCCACCCAAGCTTCACTGTGGGAGCCAGCCTGCTGGCGATGGCGGTGGGGCTGCCCCGTCAGTTGCCCTGCGCCTGCGCCTCCTCGTGGGCCTGGCGCAGCCGCTCGCGGCTGTTGGTCAGGTGCAGGCGCATGGCCGCCCGGGCGGCGTCGGCGTCCTGGCGGGCGATCGCTTCATAGATCTCTTCGTGCTCGCGGCTCAGGCGATTCATGTAGTGCTGCTGATCGTCGTGGGCCAGGCGCGCGGAGTTCAGGCGGGTGCGCGGAATGATGCTGGTGCCCAGGTGGGTCATGATGTCGGTGAAGTAGCGGTTGCCGGTGGCCAGTGCGATCTGCAGATGGAACTGGAAGTCCGAGGCCACCGCATCGCTGGCGTGGGCCACGCTTTCGTTCAGGGCATCGAGGGCGGCGCGCATGGCCGCCAGTTGCTCGGGATTGCGGCGCTGGGCGGCCAGGCCGGCGGATTCGACTTCCAGGCTGATGCGAAACTCCAGGATCGCCAGCACGTCACGCAAGGTGACCACCGTGGCCGGGTCGATGCGAAAGCCGCTCGGGCTCGGCGTGTCGAGCACAAAGGTGCCGATGCCGTGGCGGGTCTCCACCTGGCCTGCGGCCTGCAAGCGGGAAATCGCCTCGCGCACCACCGTGCGGCTGACGCCATGGGCCTCCATGATCGCCGACTCGGTGGGCAACTTGTCGCCGCGCTTGAGCAGGCCGTCGCGGATCTGCTCGGTCAGCACCGTCACCAGTTCCTGGGCCAGGCTGCGGCGCTTGCGCGGAAGGCGCGGGGTGTCGATCGGGGTTTGCATGGTCTGCGTCTGGTCTCGAAGTTCGGCTTGGCGGGCATCATAGCGCAAGCGGGTTGTACGATCACTGCTGGCTCGCATTGCCCCTGCGGGAGCCGGCCTCCCGGCGATGGCGTCGGCCGCTCCCACGGGGGCTTCGCTGCCTAGGCGGTGACGGCCTGCTCAACGAGATGGCCGCTGTCGATCCGCACATGCCTTGGGTGGAAACGCTTGAGGCTGCTGCGGTGACCGACGCTGACGATGCTCAGCCCCGGCAAGCGGTCGATCAGCGCCTGGTACAGGTTCGCTTCGTCTTCTTCGTCCATCGCCGACGTGGCCTCGTCCATATACAGCCACTGCGGCGCGTACAGCAGCGCACGGGCGAAGGCCAGACGTTGCTGCTCGCCCGGCGAAAGCATGCGCTGCCAGTGGTTGGCCTCGTCCAGCCGCGCCGCCAGGTGCGGCAGGCGGCAGATGTCCAGCACCTCCTGATAGCGCTCCGGCGCATAGGTGTCGCCCGGTTGCGGATAGCTCAGCGCATCGCGCAGGGTGCCGATCGGCAGGTAGGGTTTCTGCGGCAGGAACAGATAGCGCGCCGCCGGCAGACGGATACTCCCGTGCCCCGTCGGCCAAAGGTGCCCCATCGCCCGCAGCAGGGTGGACTTGCCGCTGCCGGAGCGACCGCTGAGCATCACCCGCTCGCCGGCGTCGACCGTCATGTCGGCGCTGGTCAGCAGGTGACGGCCGTCGGCCAGGTCCAGCCCGAGGTTGTGCACTTTCAGTTCACTGCCCTGGTTCTGCACGTCGATGGCCGGCGCACGCTCTTCGTTGTCGGTCATCGCCTGACGGAAGCTCAGCAGACGGTCACAGGTGGCGCGCCAGGCGGCCAGGTCCGCATACGCGCTGATGAACCAACTGAAGTTCTCCTGCACGTTGCCGAAGGCCGAGTTGATCTGCATCAGCTCACCCAGCTCGATCTTGCCCGCCAGATAACGCGGCGCGGCGACGATGAACGGGAAGATGATCGCGATCTGGCCGTAGCCGGAGGTGAAGAACGTCAGGCGCTTGGACACCCGCATGATGTCCCAGAAATTGTGCCAGACCAGACCGAAACGGTTGCTCAACCGACGGTTCTCATTGGGCTCGCCGTTGTACAGGGCGATGCTCTCGGCGTTCTCGCGCACCCGTACCATGGAGAAACGCAGGTCGGCCTCGAAGCGTTGTTGTTGGTTGTTCAGGCCGATCAGGCGACGGCCGATCAGGTGCGTCAGCCAACTGCCGACGGCGGCGTACAGCAGTGCGCACCAGAACATGTAGCCGGGGATCTCGACGCCGAACACTTCGATGCTGCCGGACACGCCCCACAGAATGATCGAGAACGACACCAGGCTGACCACGGTGCGGATCAGCCCCAGGCCCAGGCTCAGGGTGTTGGCGGTGAAGGTATTGAGGTCTTCGGAAATCCGTTGGTCAGGGTTGTCGGTGTAGCCGCCCTGCTCCAAGTGGTAATAGTTCTTGTGGCCGAGCCAGCGCTTGAAGTGGTTTTCGGTCAGCCAGGCCCGCCAACGGATCGTCAGCATCTGCGTCAGGTACAGCCGATACACGGCGCCGAGGATCGCCACTGTGGCAATCCCGCAGAAATACAGGATCAACTGCCAGAACGCCGCCTCATCCTTTTTCTGCAGGGCGTTGTAGAAATCCTTGTACCAACTGTTGATCCACACCGAAATCGCCACGCTGAACAGCGACAGCGCGATCACGGCGATCAGCAGCGTCCACGCCTTGCCCTTCTCTTCGCTGCGCCAGTAAGGCGTGGTCATCGCCCACACTTTGCGGAAAAACTGCCCGCGCACGGCATCGTTGACCGCGGAATATTCAGCGTTCTGATTCATGGATAAGGCTCGATAGAGAAAAGAACAGACACGCACCGATCATAGTAGATCGGTGCGTTTCATCGCGAGCGGCGGCGATGGCCGTTCAGCGCAGGTTCAGCGACGGACCGGGCGCTTCTGCAGCTTGCGCTGCAAGGTGCGGCGGTGCATGCCCAGGGCGCGGGCGGTGGCGGAGATGTTGCCTTCGTGCTCGGTCAGCACGCGCTGGATGTGCTCCCATTGCAGGCGATCCACCGACATCGGGTTTTCCGGCACCAGGCTGTCGAGGTCGGCGTGTTCGGACAGCAGCGCCGCCAGCACGTCATCGGCGTCCGCCGGTTTGCACAGGTAGTTGCAGGCGCCGCGTTTGATCGCCTCGACCGCCGTGGCGATGCTCGAGTAGCCGGTGAGGATCACCACGCGCATCTCCGGATCCAGCTCCAGCAGCTTGGGCAGCAGCACCAGACCGGAGTCGCCGTCCATCTTCAGGTCCAGCGCGGCGTAGTCCGGCAGGTCCTGCTGGGCGAGGGCCAGGCCCTCTTCGGCGGAGCCGGCGGTGCTGACGCGAAAGCCGCGGCGGGCCATGGCGCGGGCCATCACCCGGGTGAAGGTCGCGTCGTCGTCGACCAGCAGCAGATGCGGCAGCTCTTCGCCTTCGGTTTGGATTTCTTCGTCACTCATAGTTGGTCTCCTCGGGCGCCGTGGGGCAAGCGCAGCTCGGTGAGCGTGCCGCCTTCCTCATGACTATAGAGTTTCACGGAGCCGCCGGCGCGGGTCACGCTGGCCTTGCTCAAGAACAGGCCCAGGCCGAAGCCCTTGCCCTTGGTGGTAAAAAACGGTTTGCCGATCTGCTCGGCGATGGCCAGCGGCACGCCGGCGCCGTGGTCGCGGATACTGATGGTCAGGTCTTCGGCGGTCCAGTCCAGGGTCACCTGAAGGTTTTCCGGACAGGCGTCGGCGGCGTTGTTGAGCAGGTTCAGCAGCGCCTGGGTCAGGTCCGGCGGCGGCGCGATGCGCGGCAGCGTGCCCTGGCCCAGGCGCTGGAAACGGTAGCTGGCTTCGGGGCGCATCAGGTGCCAGCGGTTCAGGGCTTCGTCCAGCCAGTCGGTGACGTCCTGCATCTGCACCGCCATCCGCCGGTTGGCCTCGGCGGCGCGCACCAGTTGCTGCAGGGTCTCCTTGCACAGCTTGACCTGATCCTTGAGCACTTTCAGGTCGTCCTGAAGCATCGGGTCGTGATGGTCCTGCTGCATCTCGTTGAGCAGCACGCTCATGGTCGCCAGCGGCGTGCCCAGCTCATGGGCCGCGCCGGCCGCCTGGGTCGCGACGGCCAGCAGCTGCTGATCGCGCAGGCCTTCTTCGCGGCGGATCGCGCGCAGTTCTTCCTGGCGGCGCAGCTCTTCGGCCATCCGCGCGGCAAAGAACGTGATGACGGCGGCGGCCAGGGCGAAGCTCAGCCACATGCCGTAGATCTGCAGGTTCTCCCGGGCGACCGGCAGGGTCTCCAGCGGATAGAAATGGGTCAGCATCAAGGTGTACAGGGCCAGGGCGATGCCGGACAGGATCACCGAGTAGCGCCATGGCAGCGTCACCGCCGCGATGGTCAACGGCACCAGGTAATAGGACACGAACGGGTTGGTCGAACCGCCGGAGAAATACAGCAAGGCGCTGTGGATAAACAGGTCGCAGGCCAGCTGCAGCGCATACTCAAGCTCGGTGACCGGCCACGAGGTGCGCAGGCGCACGGCGGTGAACGTGCACAGCAGAATCGAACAGCCCAGGGTCATCACCAGTTGCACCCACGGCAACGGCAACAGTTGCAGCCAGTAGGCCAGGCCCACGGAGCCGGCCTGGGCGGCGAGCACCAGAATGCGGATGAACGTCAGGCGCCAGAGGTTCTGGCGGGTGGCGGAAGTCAGTTGTACGGGGGCGAGCATGAGCTCTCCTGATGAGCGCTCCAGGCGGATCGCACGGAGTATACCGAAGCGGCGCGCCTGAGAGTCGAAAGTGCGGCAAACGACCACATGGCGCAAACGGGAAATTGATCTAGGGCAAGTGGAGCGGGCCATCTGTATAGAAGTTGTAACTGGGCGAACCGCGCCGACAGGGCTAGAGTCTGATGGTTTCACGCAGGCCCCCGAACCAACGCCTGCGCCCCCATCAAGGAGCCTTCATGCACACATTCCGCCGCAGCGCCGCCCTTCTCGCCCTGACCGTCGGCAGCGTCGCCAGCCTTCCGGCCCTGGCCGCCGACGAGCTGCACTACAACCAGATTTCCCTGCGCGCCGAAGTCAGCCAGGAAGTGGCCCGCGACCTGATGATCGTGACCCTCTACACCGAAGAGCAGAACACCGACCCGGCCAAGCTCGCCGCCGACGTCAGCACCACCATGAACAAGGCGCTGGCCCAGGCCAAGCAGGTCAAGGACGTCACCCTGCGCCAGGGCAGCCGCAACAGCTACCCGATCTACGACACCAAGGGCCAGAAGATCACCGGCTGGCGCGAGCGCGCCGAACTGCGCCTGGAAAGCGCCGACTTCGCCGCCCTGTCCAAGCTCACCGGCGAACTGCTGGGCGAGCTGAAGATGGGCGGCATGGACTTCGCCATTGCCGACGCCACCCGCAAGGCCAGCGAAGACAAGCTGCTCAAGGAAGCCGTGAGCGCGTTCAAGGCCCGCGCCCAACTGGCCACCGATGCACTGGGCGGCAAGGGCTACAAGATCGTCAACCTGAACCTCAACAGCAACGGCTACCCGCAGCCGTACCTGCGCGCGCCGATGATGATGAAGGCGGCCGGCATGGACGCAGCGCCGGTGACCCCGGAAGTCGAAGCCGGCACCAGCCAGGTCGGCATGACGGCGGACGGGTCGATTGAAGTGCTGATGCAGTGATCTGATCCGTGAACGGAAACCGGCGATCGGCAGCGACCGCCGGTTTTTTTGTGCCTGCCGACCGCGCCAATGCGCACGGTCGGCAGTGTCTTCACTGACGCCATCGCCAGCAGGCTGGCTCCCACATGATCTGCATCGCGCACAAGTTCCCGTGGGAGCCAGCCTGCTGGCGATGGCGTCCGACAGGGCGCCCAATGACCCATACACCACAGAAACCCGGCGCTACCAAAAGAAGCACCAGTTGCACCTGGTGAAACTCCGCCCTTCCCTGCGATCCAGACGCCTTGCGTCCGATACGCGCCGGCCTGCCCCGAAGCGTCCCGCAAACCGCCGGTATAAATAGGTAACACCCGGCCCCATTGCGGAGCGGCTGCACCCGCCAATGCACCGTTTTAGAGCGCCCCGTGCACCGTAAAAACCACCCGCAAACGGTCAAATGCGTCAAAACTTACACCAATGCGACATTAAGGTACGTTCGTGCCACCGTTTGACGCCTGCCGTCGCTCTGCATCTTGCATTGGGTATGGGGCCTGCATAAGTATCCGCAGGCACGACTCACGAGGTCGTACCTCAATATCAAAAAATGACAACAAATCATGAGGCCAACATGCTTAAACACGCGGTCATTCCGTTTTTAGTCGGCGCAGGCATGCTTGCCTCCGCACCTTTCGCTTCCGCTGCGACTAACCTGGTGTTCTGCTCCGAAGGCAGCCCGGCCGGTTTCGACCCAGGCCAATACACCACCGGAACCGACTTCGACGCCTCGGCCGAGACCATGTTCAACCGCCTGACCCAGTTCGAGCGCGGCGGCACCGCCGTGATTCCTGGCCTGGCGACCAAATGGGACATTTCCGACGACGGCCTGACCTACACCTTCCACCTGCGTGAAGGCGTCAAGTTCCACACCACCCCGTATTTCAAGCCGACTCGTGAGTTCAACGCGGACGACGTGCTGTTCACCTTCAACCGCATGATCAACAAGGACGACCCTTTCCGTAAGGCGTATCCGACCGAATTCCCGTACTTCACCGACATGGGGATGGACACCAACATCACCAAGGTCGAGAAAGTCGACGACCACACCGTCAAGTTCACCCTCAAGGAAGTGGACGCCGCGTTCATCCAGAACCTGGCGATGAGCTTCGCCTCGATCCAGTCCGGCGAATACGCCGCCCAGCTGCTCAAGGAAGGCAAGGCCGCCGACATCAACCAGAAACCGGTCGGCACCGGCCCGTTCGTGTTCAAGAGCTACCAGAAAGACTCGAACATCCGCTACACCGGCAACAAGGACTACTGGAAACCGGATGACGTGAAGATCGACAACCTGATCTTCGCCATCACCACCGACCCGTCGGTGCGCATCCAGAAGTTGAAGAAGAACGAGTGCCAGATCACCCTCTTCCCACGTCCGGCCGACCTGGCCGCGCTGAAGGCCGATCCGGCGTTGAAGATGCCTGACCAGGCCGGCTTCAACCTGGGCTACATCGCCTACAACGTGATGGACAAGGTCAAGGGCAGCAACGACGCGAACCCGCTGGCCAACCTCAAGGTCCGTCAGGCGCTGGACATGGCGGTCAACAAGCCGCAGATCATCGACTCCGTTTACCAGGGCGCCGGTCAACTGGCCGTCAACGCCATGCCGCCGACCCAGTGGTCCTACGACACCACCATCAAGGACGCCAAGTACGATCCAGAGAAAGCCAAGGAGCTGCTCAAGGAAGCCGGCGTCAAGGAAGGCACCGAGATCGTCCTGTGGGCGATGCCGGTACAGCGTCCGTACAACCCGAACGCCAAGCTGATGGCCGAAATGCTCCAGTCCGACTGGAAGAAGATCGGCCTGAACGTGAAGATCGTCAGCTACGAGTGGGGCGAGTACATCAAGCGCTCCAAGGGCGGCGAGAACCAGGCGATGATCATCGGCTGGAGCGGCGACAACGGTGACCCCGACAACTGGCTGAACGTGCTGTTCGGCTGCGACTCGCTCAGCGGCAACAACTTCTCCAAATGGTGCGACAAGAAGTTTGACGGCCTCGTGAAGGAAGCCAAGCGCACCACCGACCAGGCCAAGCGCACCGAACTGTACAAACAGGCGCAACACGTCCTCAAAGATGCTGTGCCAATGACACCTATCGCTCACTCGACGGTGTATCAACCCATGCGCGCCAACGTGCAGGACTTCAAGATCAGCCCATTCGGCTTGAACTCCTTCTACGGCGTCAGCGTCAGCAAGTAAGAAACGGCAGCGGCGACGTATTCAGCGTCGCCGCTGCTTTTTTCTGCCGAGAAGCCAGGAATTTGCCTACATCCGTTTCCACTGGGTCTGACCATAGTGGTTTAGGACGCGTTGCCTTTTCCTACGAGTCTTTAGGACTCAGCGCATTTACTGCCAGCCCCACGGCCCCTACCGTCGGGTGCTGACCAGTGATCGCGCGGGCCATCGGTTTGTTGCCCGTACTGGTTTGAGCCCGATGCGGCCGCCAGATCCCCGGACGGGATCGCGCGCATCGGAACACACGACAATAAGAGGGAGCGTCATGCGCCATTCCTTGGTTTTTTCCGCATTGCTGGGCGCCGGCCTGTTGGCCGCCTCATCCGCCAGCCTCGCCGCCGGCAACAGCCTGGTGTTCTGCTCCGAAGGCAGCCCGGCCGGCTTCGACACCGCGCAGTACACGACGGCCACCGACAACGACGCCGCCGAGCCGCTGTACAACCGCCTCGCCGAATTCGAGAAAGGCGCGACCAACGTCGTACCTGGCCTGGCGACCCGTTGGGAAATCTCCGAAGATGGCCTGAAATACACCTTCCACCTGCGTGAAGGCGTGAAATTTCATACAACGCCGTACTTCAAGCCCACCCGCAATTTCAACGCCGACGACGTGCTGTTCACCTTCAACCGCATGCTCGATCCGCAGCAGCCTTTCCGTAAGGCTTATCCGACAGAATTCCCGTACTTCAACGGGATGAGCCTGAACAAGAACATCGCCAAGGTCGAGAAGACCGGGCCGCTGACCGTGGTCATGACACTCAACACCGTCGACGCCGCGTTCATCCAGAACATCGCCATGAGCTTCGCCGCCATCCTGTCCGCCGAGTACGCCGACAAGCTGCTGGCCGAAGGCAAGCCGAGCGACATCAACCAGAAGCCGGTCGGCACCGGGCCGTACGTGTTCAAGAGCTACCAGAAAGACTCGAACATCCGCTACACCGGCAACAAGCACTACTGGGATCCGAGCCGGGTCAAGCTCGACAACCTGATCTTCGCGATCAACACCGATGCCTCGGTGCGGGTGCAGAAGCTCAAGGCCAACGAGTGCCAGGTCACCCTGCATCCGCGCCCGGCCGACGTCGAAGCGCTGAAGAACGATCCCAAGCTGCAACTGATCACCAAGCCGGGCTTCAACCTCGGCTACATCGCCTACAACACCCGCCACAAGCCGTTCGACCAGCTCGAAGTGCGCCAGGCGCTGGACATGGCAGTGAACAAGCCGGCGATCCTCAACGCCGTGTACCAGGGCGCCGGCCAACTGGCGGTCAACGCCATGCCGCCGACCCAGTGGTCCTACGACGATTCGATCAAGGACGCCGCCTACGACCCGGAAAAGGCCAAGGCACTGCTCAAGGCCGCCGGCGTCAAGGAAGGCACCGAGATCACCCTGTGGGCGATGCCCGTGCAGCGCCCCTACAACCCCAACGCCAAGCTGATGGCCGAGATGCTCCAGGCCGACTGGGCGAAGATCGGCCTGAAGGTCAAGATCGTCAGCTACGAATGGGGCGAGTACATCAAGCGCACCAAGAACGGCGAGCACGACATCAGCCTGATCGGCTGGACCGGCGACAACGGCGACCCCGACAACTGGCTCGGCACGCTGTACAGCTGCGACGCCATCGGCGGCAACAACTACTCCATGTGGTGCGATCCGGCCTACGACAAGCTGATCAAGGAAGCCAAGGTCGTCACCGACCGCGACCAGCGCACCGTGCTCTACAAACAGGCCCAGCAGTTGCTCAAGCAGCAAGTGCCGATCACACCTGTCGCCCACTCGACGGTCAACCAGCCGTTGAGCGCCAAAGTCGAAGGATTCAAGGTCAGCCCCTTCGGCCGCAACGTGTTCTCGGGTGTCAGCATCGATTAAACACAAAACCGAATAGCCGCAACGCTGGGGGGGCCGTCTACCCCCTCACGCAAGCGTTTTGCCGAAATTCGCCGTTCAGGCTTTCTGCAAACGTTTGCGATGTGTGAATGAGTTCTAAACCAATAACCGGCCAAACCAAAAAGGCCGGCATAAAAAGAAAGTAAAGGAGCTTCACCCATGAAACTGAGCAGCACCGCGATACTGGCCTTGGCCATCAGCAGCATCACCGCCACGGCTTATGCGGAAACCCAGAGCCAGGCGTTCACCCCGGTGACCGTCAACGAGAAGAGCGCCCAGGCCGAAGCCACCGGCTTCCTCGAAGGCCAGTCGATCAGCGGCACGACCCGCAACTGGTACGCCAACGAGCAACTCAAGCGCGGGGCGAAATTCCGCTACAACAAGGACGGCGCGCTGCAAGAGACCGACCGCCGTATCAACTGGGTCCAAGGCACCATCGTCAAGTACAACTCCGGCTTCACCGAAGGCACCGTGGGCTTCAGCACCGAACTCGCCGCCTACAACGCCATTGCCCTGGAACGTGACCGCAAGGATCTCGCCTCCGCCAACGGCGGCGCTCCGATCCCGGGCGTCGGCGGCCGCGGCAACAACCGTACCCTGACCAAGAACGGCGGCGACGCCGAAGGCCAGTGGAGCAAGCTGGGCCTGGCCAACGTCAAGGCACGCATCTCCAACACGACCCTGACCGCCGGTCGCCAGAACTTCAGCAGCCCGCAGGTCGATGTCATCGGCAACCGTCCGCTGCCTTCCAGCTTCCAGGGCGTGTCGATCCACAGCGAAGAACTGAACAACCTGACGTTCGACGCCGCGACCTTCGACCGCGTATCGCCGCGTAGCGAACAGAGCCTGAGCAAGTTCCGCACCGAATACGCCGATACCCTGGTCGAGATCGATCACGTCAACACCCTGGGCGTGTCCTACCAGCCATTCGCCAGCCTGAAGACCAGCCTCTGGGCGACCCAGGCTGAAGACATCTGGAAGCAGTACTACTTCGGCGCCACCCACGAGCTGGGCGACAGCTCCCTCCTGGCCCTGACCACCGGCCTGAACTACTACAAGACCGTGGACGAAGGCAAAGCCAAGCTGGGCGAGATCGACAACGACACCTACTCCCTGTCCCTGGGGCTGACTCACCAGGCCCACAGCCTGACGTTCTCCTACCAGCAAGTGAACGGCAACGAGTACTTCGACTACCTGCACGAAACCAACGGCATCTACCTGGCCAACTCCCTGCTCTCGGACTTCAACGGTCCGAACGAAAAATCGTTCCAGGTCGCCTACGGCCTGAACATGGCGGAGTACGGCGTACCGGGCCTGAAGTTCAACATCTACAGCGCCCGCGGCTGGGGCATCGACGGCACCCACTACAAGGGCGGCGCCTACGACAGCGTTCTGGCCATGAACGGCGAGACCCACTACGAATACGGCATCGGCGGTACCTACGCCGTGCAGAGCGGCCCGCTGAAGGCGACCACCGTCCGCGCGACCTACACCGCCCACCGCGCCAGCGACAACCAACTGGACGGCAGCATCAACGAGTTCCGCCTGGTGACCACCGTTCCGTTCAACATCCTGTAAAACCGCACGCCGACGGCTGACTCATGAAGGGTCGGCCGTCCGGCTTTTTGTCTTCAACCGATTGCAGAGGGTTCTTGATGAAAATGCTTCCCCTACGTGCGGCCGTCGCGGCCGCGTTGCTGAGCGTCGCTGTCGGCGTGTCGGCCAAACCCTTGGTGGTCTGCACCGAAGCCAGTCCGGAAGGCTTCGATGTGGTTCAGTACACGACTGCAGTCACCGCGGATGCGGGGGCCGAGACCGTCTTCAACCGGCTGGCGGACTTCAAGCCGGGCACCACCGAGGTGGTGCCTGCCCTGGCCGAATCCTGGGACATCAGCGAGGACGGCCTGACCTACACGTTCCACCTGCGCAAAGGCGTCAAGTTCCACACCACCGAATACTTCAAGCCGACCCGCGACATGAACGCCGACGACGTGCTCTGGAGCTTCCAGCGTCAGCTGGACCCGAACCACCCGTGGCACAAACTGTCGAGCGTGGGCTTCCCGTACTTTGAAAGCATGGGCTTCAAAGAACTGCTCAAGAACGTCGAGAAAGTCGACGACAACACGGTCAAGTTCACCCTGACCCGCCGCGAAGCGCCGTTCCTGGCCGACCTGGCCATGGCGTTCGCCTCGATCTACCCGGCCGAATACGCCGACCAGCTGCTCAAGTCCGGCAAGACCGGCGACCTGAACAGCAAACCGATCGGCACCGGCCCGTTCGTCTTCCAGCGCTACAACAAGGACGCGCAGGTGCGGTTCAAGGCCAACCCGGACTACTTCCGCGGCAAGCCGCCGGCCGATGCCCTGATCCTGGCCGTCACCACCGACAACAACGTGCGCCTGCAGAAGCTCAAGGCCAACGAATGCCAGGTCGCGCTGTATCCCAAGCCCGATGACATTCCAAGCATCAAGAAGGACGACAAGCTGAAAGTCTCCGAACTGGATGCGATGACCGTGTCGTACATCGCCTTGAACACCCAGCACAAATACATGAGCGACGTGCGGGTGCGCAAAGCGATCGACATCGCCTTCGACAAGGAAGCCTATGTCGATGCGCTGTTCGGCAAGGGCAACGCGACCGTGGCGGTCAACCCTTACCCGTCGACCCTGCTGGGCTACAACCATGAACTGAAGAACCCGCCCCGCGACCTCGACAAGGCCCGCGCCCTGCTCAAGGAAGCCGGCGTGCCGGAAGGCACCGTGTTCACCCTGTTCACCCGCAACGGCGGCGGCCCGACCAACCCGAACCCGATGCTCGGCGCGCAGATGATGCAGGCCGACCTTGCCAAGATCGGCCTCAAGATCGACATCCGCGTGATGGAATGGGGCGAAATGCTCAAACGCGCCAAAAGCGGCGAGCACGACATGGTCTCAGCCGGATGGGCGGGCGACAACGGCGACCCGGACAACTTCCTGACGCCTATGCTCAGTTGCGAGGCCGCCAAGAACGGCGAAAACTACTCGCGCTGGTGCAACGAAAAATTCCAGGCGCTGTTGGACGAAGCACGGGCTAAAGTAGATCCGGCCGAACGGGCCAAGCTGTACGAACAGGCCCAGGTGCTGTTCAACCAGGACCAACCCTGGATCAGCATGGCCCACACCCGGATGTTCACGGCGATGCGCAACAACGTAGAGGGCTACTACATCAGCCCTCTGACCACCAATAACTTCGCCACCACCCAGGTGAAGTAGATAAGAGACTCCCGGCCTCCCTGAACCCAGGGTCGCCGGGCACGCCTAACCGGCTGATGAGGTACCACACAAGATGTTTAGTTTTATTGCCCGCCGACTGGGATTGCTGATCCCCACGTTTTTCGGCATCACCTTACTGACGTTCGCGTTGATCCGCATGATTCCCGGCGACCCCGTGGAAGTGATGATGGGCGAACGTCGGGTCGACCCCGAAATGCACGCTCAGGCAATGGAACGCCTCGGTCTGAACAAGCCGCTGTACGTCCAGTACCTGGACTACGTCGGGAAGCTCGCCCACGGCGATCTCGGTGAATCCCTGCGCACCCGGGAAAGCGTCTGGACCGAGTTCACGCAGCTGTTTCCGGCCACCTTCGAACTGTCGATGGCGGCCCTGCTCTTCGCCGGCGTCTTCGGCCTGCTGGCCGGCGTGATCGCCGCGCTCAAGCGAGGCTCCCTGTTCGACCACGGCGTGATGGGCATCTCCCTGACGGGCTACTCGATGCCCATCTTCTGGTGGGGCCTGATCCTCATCATGTTCTTCTCGGTCAGCCTGGGCTGGACACCGGTCTCCGGCCAGAACGACCTGCTGATCGACGTGGAGCGCAAGACCCACTTCATGCTGATCGACACCTGGCTCAGCGATGAACCGGGCGCCCTGCTCGACTACCTGCATCACCTGATCCTGCCCGCCATCGTGCTGGGCACCATTCCGCTGGCGGTGATCGCCCGGATGACCCGTTCGTCGATGCTCGAAGTGCTGCGCGAAGACTACATCCGCACCGCCAAGGCCAAGGGCCTGTCGCCGGCGCGCGTGGTGTTCGTCCACGGCCTGCGCAACGCGCTGATCCCGGTGCTGACCGTGGTCGGCCTGCAAGTCGGCACCCTGCTGGCCGGCGCCGTGCTGACCGAGACGATCTTCTCCTGGCCCGGCATCGGCAAATGGCTGATCGAAGCCATCGGCGCCCGGGACTACCCGGTCGTGCAGAACGGCATCCTGCTGATTGCCTGCATTGTGATTCTGGTCAACTTCGTGGTGGACATCCTCTACGGCTTCGCCAACCCACGCATCCGTCACCAGCGCTGAGGTCAATACCCATGAGCACTCAAACTTCCTCAGTCGCCACCGCCGCTTCCGCCGTGGACCAAAGCCTGCTGTACCCGTCGCCCTACAAGGAATTCTGGCAAGCGTTCGCCAAGAACAAGGGCGCGGTCGCCGGCCTGATGTTCTTCGCCCTGATCGTGTTCTGCGCGATCTTTGCCCCGTGGGTGGCGCCGCACAACCCGAGCGAACAGTACCGCGACTTCCTGCTGACCCCGCCGGTCTGGCTCGAAGGCGGGCAATGGCAATTCCTGCTCGGCACCGACGAGCTGGGCCGCGACCTGCTCTCGCGCCTGATCCAGGGCTCGCGCCTGTCGCTGCTGATCGGCCTGTCCTCGGTGGTGATGTCGCTGATCCCGGGCATCCTCATGGGGCTGCTGGCCGGTTTCTTCCCCAAGATCCTCGGCCCGACCATCATGCGCCTGATGGACATCATGTTGGCCCTGCCGTCGCTGCTGCTGGCCGTGGCCATCGTCGCCATCCTCGGCCCAGGCCTGATCAACACCGTGATCGCCATCGCCGTGGTGTCCCTGCCGTCCTACGTGCGCCTGACCCGCGCCGCCGTGATGGGCGAGCTGAACCGCGACTACGTGACCGCCGCGCGCCTGGCCGGCGCCGGCCTGCCGCGCCTGATGTTCATCACCGTGCTGCCCAACTGCATGGCACCGCTGATCGTCCAGGCGACCCTGAGCTTCTCCTCGGCGATCCTCGACGCCGCCGCCCTGGGCTTCCTGGGCCTGGGCGTACAGCCGCCGACCCCTGAGTGGGGCACCATGCTGGCTTCGGCCCGCGACTACATCGAACGCGCCTGGTGGGTAGTGAGTCTGCCTGGCTTGACCATTTTGCTCAGCGTGCTGGCAATCAACTTGATGGGCGACGGCCTGCGCGACGCGCTGGACCCGAAACTCAAGAACGCCGCCTGAGGAGATTCCCATGTCACTGTTAGAAATCAAGAATCTCAACGTCCGTTTCGGCGACAAGAACGCCACCCCGGTGGTCGACGGCCTGGACCTGAAAGTGGACAAGGGCGAAGTGCTGGCCATCGTCGGCGAGTCCGGTTCCGGCAAGTCCGTGACCATGATGGCGCTGATGGGCCTGATCGAGCACCCGGGGATCGTCACCGCCGACGCCCTGAGCTTCGACGGCAAGGACATGCTCAAGCTGAGCAACCGCCAGCGCCGGCAGATCGTCGGCAAGGACCTGTCGATGGTCTTCCAGGATCCGATGACCGCGCTCAACCCGAGCTACACCGTCGGCTTCCAGATCGAGGAGGTGCTGCGCCTGCACCTGAAGATGTCCGGCAAGGCCGCCCGCAAGCGCGCCATCGAACTGCTGGAAAAGGTCGAGATCCCGGCCGCCGCCAGCCGCATGGACGCCTACCCGCACCAGCTGTCCGGCGGCATGAGCCAGCGGGTGGCCATCGCCATGGCGATCGCCGGCGAACCCAAGCTGCTGATCGCCGACGAACCGACCACCGCGCTGGACGTGACGATCCAGGCGCAGATCATGGACCTGCTGCTGGCCTTGCAGAAAGAGCAGAACATGGGCCTGGTGCTGATCACCCACGACCTCGCCGTCGTGGCCGAAACCGCCCAGCGCGTGTGCGTGATGTACGCCGGGCAAGCGGTGGAGGTCGGCCAGGTGCCGCAGCTGTTCGACATCCCGGCGCACCCGTACAGCGAAGCGCTGCTCAAGGCGATCCCGGAGCACAGCCTGGGCGCCGAGCGCCTGGCGACCCTGCCGGGCATCGTGCCGGGCCGCTACGACCGTCCGCAGGGCTGCCTGCTGTCGCCGCGCTGCCCTTACGTGCAAGAGAGCTGCCGCGCGCAGCGCCCTGCCCTTGACCCGAAAACCCACAGCCTCGCCCGCTGCTTCTACCCGCTGAACCAGGAGGTGGCGTAATGGCCGTCGTACTTACCGCCCGTGACCTGACCCGTCACTACGAGGTCTCCCGCGGCCTGTTCAAGGGCCATGCGACCGTGCGCGCCCTCAACGGCGTGTCGTTCGAGCTGGAGGCCGGCAAGACCCTCGCCGTGGTGGGCGAGTCGGGCTGCGGCAAATCCACCCTGGCCCGGGCCCTGACCCTGATCGAGGAGCCGTCGTCCGGTTCCCTGAAGATCGCCGGCCAAGAAGTCGCCGGCGCCGACAAGGCCCAGCGCAAGCAACTGCGCAAAGACGTGCAGATGGTGTTCCAGAGCCCCTACGCGTCGCTGAACCCGCGCCAGAAGATCGGCGACCAGCTGGCCGAGCCGCTGCTGATCAACACCAACCTGTCGGCCACCGAACGTCGCGAGAAAGTCCAGGCGATGATGAAACAGGTCGGCCTGCGCCCCGAGCACTACCAGCGCTATCCGCACATGTTCTCCGGCGGCCAGCGCCAGCGGATCGCCCTCGCCCGGGCGATGATGCTGCAACCGAAGGTGCTGGTGGCGGACGAACCGACGTCGGCGCTGGACGTGTCGATCCAGGCCCAGGTGCTGAACCTGTTCATGGACCTGCAGCAGGAATTCAACACCGCCTACGTGTTCATCTCCCACAACCTGGCGGTGGTGCGCCACGTCGCCGACCAGGTGCTGGTGATGTACCTCGGCCGTCCGGTGGAGATGGGCCCGAAAGAGGACATCTACACCCGTCCCCTGCACCCGTACACCCAGGCGCTGCTGTCGGCAACCCCGGCCATCCATCCGGATCCGGACAAGCCGAAGATCAAGATCGCCGGCGAACTGCCCAACCCGCTGAACCCGCCGCCCGGCTGCGCGTTCCACAAGCGTTGCCCGTACGCCACCGAGCGCTGCAGCAGCGAAGTGCCGGAACTGCGCCAGCTCGACACCCGGCAGGTGGCCTGCCACTACGCCGAACAGTTCCTCGACGGCGCGGCCTGAGCCAAACGAACTGAGGGAGCGGGCCGGCCCGCTCCCTCAGGGGATCAAGCGTTCAACAAACCCCTCTTCCCCCGATTGCGCATCAGTCGGGGGAGAAGGGGTTTTCTTTTGCCGGCGACCTACGTCTGGCTGTCACCGTCATCCGGATCATCGGTGTCCGGCTCGTCGGTGGTCGAGTCATCGTCATCGGCACTACCGCCCTGGCCCTGGTCACCCGGTTCGGATTCGGACTTGGCCAGCATCAGGCCGCTGTGCCCCACCTGCCCGCTGAACGCCTGGGTATCGTGATCCTCGCATTCGGCCCAGGCCGTCGCCGTGCCGAGGGACAGCATCACCATCACTTTCAACAGCAGCAATACGCGTAGCAACCTGCTCTTCATAGCCGATTCCATCCCTTTTCAGGTGAAACAACAGTGCCGGACTGGCGCTCTGTGAAATCTAGTTCCGGTCAGCCGGGTTCTCCATATGGGACGCTGACGGCCCCGGCTAAATTGCCCTGATGCCGAAGACCGCTTTGAAATAAGCGTTATGCCAAATGGCTCTTATCCCCGCGCATGTGCGAGCGAGCCTGCTCGCGATGGCGGTCATCCCGTCGCTCAAGGGGCGCCTGACATACCGTTATCGCGAGCAGGCTCGCTACCACAGGGAACCGGCAGGCAACAAAAAACCCCGCTGCTTTCGCAACGGGGTTTCGGGTGCATCGCTCAGCGCTTAGTGGTGCTCACGGGTAGCGCGGAATTTCACGTCTGGCCAGCGCTCTTCCATCAGCGCCAGGTTGACCCGGGTCGGGGCGAGGTAGGTCAGGTGACCGCCGCCGTCTATGGCCAGGTTTTCCACCGCCTTGTTGGAGAATTCCTCCAGCTTCTTCTTGTCGCTGCAATCGATCCAGCGCGCGGAGTACACGGTGATCGGCTCGTAGGAGCACTCGACCTTGTATTCCTCTTTCAGGCGGCTGGCGACCACATCGAACTGCAGCACACCCACGGCGCCGAGGATGATGTCGTTGGTGCGCTCCGGGAAGAACACCTGGGTCGCGCCTTCTTCGGCCAGTTGCTGCAGACCTTGGCGCAGCTGCTTGGATTTCAGCGGATCGCGCAGGCGCACGCGGCGGAACAGTTCCGGGGCGAAGTGCGGGATGCCGGTGAAGCCCAGCGCTTCACCTTCGCTGAAGGTGTCGCCGATCTGGATGGTGCCGTGGTTGTGCAGGCCGATGATGTCGCCGGCGTAGGCCTCTTCCAGTTGCTCGCGCTCGGAGGAGAAGAACGTCAGGGCGTCGCCGATGCGCACGTCCTTGCCGGTGCGCACGTGGCGCATCTTCATGCCTTTTTCGTACTTGCCCGAGCAGATGCGCATGAACGCGATGCGGTCGCGGTGCTTGGGATCCATGTTCGCCTGGATCTTGAAGATGAAGCCCGAGAACTTCTCTTCGACCGGCTCCACGGTGCGCTCGTTGGCGACCCGGGCCAGCGGGCGCGGCGCCCAGTCGACCACGGCGTCGAGGACGTGGTCGACGCCGAAGTTGCCCAGGGCCGTACCGAAGAACACCGGGGTCAGCTGGCCGTCGAGGAATTCCTGCTGGTCGAACTCGTGGCAGGCGCCCTGCACCAGTTCGAGCTGCTCCAGGAAACGATCGTACTCGTCGCCCAGGTGCGCGCGGGCTTCCGGCGAGTCAAGCTTCTCGATGATCTTGGTTTCGGTGCGCTCGTGGCCGTGGCCCGGGGTGTAGACGATGATGTAGTCGCCGGCCAGGTGGTACACGCCCTTGAAGTCGCGGTAGCAGCCGATCGGCCAGGTGATCGGCGCGGCCTTGATCTTGAGGACGGCTTCGATCTCGTCGAGCAGTTCGATCGGGTCGCGGATGTCACGGTCGAGTTTGTTGATGAAGCTGACGATCGGGGTGTCGCGCAGACGGCAGACGTCCATCAGGGCGATGGTGCGCGGCTCCACGCCCTTACCGCCGTCGAGCACCATCAGCGCCGAGTCCACCGCGGTCAGGGTGCGGTAGGTGTCTTCGGAGAAGTCTTCGTGGCCCGGGGTGTCGAGCAGGTTGATCATGTGTTCGCGGTATGGGAACTGCATGACCGACGTGGTGATGGAAATGCCCCGCTGCTTCTCCATCTCCATCCAGTCGGATGTCGCATGGCGATCGGATTTGCGGGACTTCACCGTACCGGCCACCGCAATCGCCTTGCCCATCAGCAAGAGCTTTTCGGTGATGGTGGTTTTACCGGCATCGGGGTGGGAAATAATGGCGAAAGTGCGGCGTTTCGCGACTTCGGCGGCCTGTCTGGTCATGGGAAATCGCCTGGCGGTGATTCAAAAAGGGCGGCGATTATAGCCCAACTCGCTTCAATATCCGAACCGTTGAGCGCATCCGAAATGGCCAAATGCTGTCTCGCCGGGGAACCTTTCAAAGCGCGCGCACGTCCACTCCCCTGTCACGCCCTCTCGCGAGGGCCTGAGAATCCGGCAAGTCGGCCCTGCGGGGCCGCGCTCATGGCTCGCTTGCGGCACGTCTAGGCGTGCCGGAAAACAGCCGCTTCTCGCGACCGCCGCTCCGGCAGCCAGGTATGGCATTGCCGCACGGGACAGCGGTCGCCGACTGGAAAAGGAGTCCGCCTGTGGCTATCCGCTATGGCAAAGGGCTGACGGGAGGTGCGGTGGTGATCGCCCTCCTGGCCCTGCTGATCCACTGGATCGGCACCGACACGATCCAACGCTACCGCGACGATCTGCTGTTCTACCTGCAAGCCCACCTGGTGCTTGTCCTCGCGTCCATGCTGGCCGCCCTGGCCGTGGGCATCCCCTCCGGCATCCTCCTCAGCCGCCCGGCCATGCTCGGCCGCGCCGAACGCTTCATGCAAGGCTTCAACATCGGCAACACCGTGCCGCCGCTGGCGGTTCTCGCCATCGCCCTGGGGATTCTCGGCATCGGCAGCGGCCCAGCGATCTTCGCCCTGTTCCTGGCCTCCCTGCTGCCCATCGTGCGCAACACCTACGAAGGCCTGAAAAACGTCCAGGGCTCATTGAAGGAAGCAGCGGTCGGCATCGGCATGACTCCGCGCCAGGTGCTGTGGCAGGTCGAGCTGCCCAACGCCGTGCCGATCATCGTCGGCGGCGTACGGGTGGCGCTGGCGATCAACGTCGGCACCGCGCCGCTGGCGTTCCTGATCGGCGCCAACAGCCTCGGCAGCCTGATCTTCCCCGGCATCGCCCTGAACAATCAGCCGCAACTGCTGCTCGGCGCCGCGTGCACCGCGCTGCTGGCCCTGCTGCTCGACGGCGCGGTCACCCTCGCCAGCCGCCTCTGGCTGGAACGTGGTCTGCGCCCGTCCTAAGGCTCCCGGAAGGAAAACCCATGAAACGACTTAGCTTTTTCCTAGGCTGTGCCCTGCTGTTCGCAGGATTTGCCCAAGCCGCCGACAAACCGGCGATCCGCATCGGCGCCCGGGTGTTCACCGAACAGACCCTGCTGGCGGAAATCACTTCGCAATACCTGCGCAGCAAAGGCTACGACGCGCAGATCACCGGCGGCCTGGGCAGCAACCTGGCCCGCAGCGCCCACGAAAGCGGGCAACTGGACCTGCTCTGGGAGTACACCGGTGTGTCGCTGGTGGCCTACAACCATGTCACCGAAACACTCGACAGCGAACAGTCCTACGCACGGGTGAAAGAACTCGACGCGAAAAAAGGACTGGTCTGGCTCGCGCCGTCGAAATTCAGCAACACCTACGCCCTCGCCCTGCCGAAAAAAGTGGCCGAGGAATATCCGCAGATCAGCAACATCAGTCAATTGAACGAGGTGCTGCGCGCCGAGGCCAAGACCCATCATCTGGTGGCGTTGGACACCGAGTTCGCCAACCGCTCCGACGGCCTGGCGGGCATGGTCAAACGCTACGGCATGAACCTGACCCGCCAAAACATCCGGCAGATGGATGCCGGCCTCGTCTATACGGCGTTGCGCAACGGCCAGGTGTTCGCCGGGCTGGTCTACACCACCGACGGGCGCCTCAACGCGTTCGGCCTGAAGCTGCTGGAAGACGACAAGCATTACTTCCCGGACTACACCGCCGCCCCCGTGGTGCGTCAGGCCTACCTCGACGCCCATCCGCAACTGGCGGAACAACTCAAGCCGCTGGCCGAACTGTTCGACGACGAAACCATGCGCCAGCTCAACGCGCGGGTCGATGTCGATCACGAGAGCCCATCGAAAGTGGCCGCCGATTTCCTGCGCCGGCACCCACTGAACTGAAGGAGGAAAAGCCATGGAATTCTTCAACGCCTTTTCCCATCTCGACTGGCAGCAGGTGCTGCACCTGACCTGGCAGCACATCACCCTGGTCGGGGTCGCCGTCAGCCTGGCGATTCTGTTCGGCGTGCCGCTGGGCATCCTGATGACGCGCTTTCCGAGCCTCGCCGGCCCCCTGCAGGCCAGCGCCACGGTGCTGCTGACCGTGCCGTCGATTGCGCTGTTCGGCCTGCTGCTGCCGTTCTATTCGAAGTTCGGCCAGGGCCTCGGGCCGCTGCCCGCCATCACCGCCGTGTTCCTTTATTCACTGCTGCCGATCATGCGCAACACCTACCTGGCCCTGACCGGCGTGGAGCCCGGCATCCGCGAAGCCGCACGGGGCATCGGCATGACCTTCGGCCAGCGCCTGCGCATGGTCGAACTGCCGATCGCGGTGCCGGTGATCCTCGCCGGCGTACGCACCGCCGTGGTGATGAACATCGGCGTGATGACCATCGCCGCCACCATCGGCGCCGGCGGCCTCGGCGTGCTGATCCTCGCCTCCATCAGCCGCAGCGACATGCCGATGCTGATCGTCGGCGCGCTGCTGGTCAGCCTGCTGGCGATTTTCGCCGACCTCATTCTGCAGTGGCTGCAACGTTCGCTGACTCCAAAAGGACTCCTCAAATGATCGAACTTCAAAACCTCAGCAAGACCTTCCAAAGCAACGGCAAAGATGTGAAAGCCGTGGACTCGGTAAGCCTGACCGTCAATGAAGGTGAAATCTGCGTGTTCCTCGGGCCATCGGGTTGCGGCAAAAGCACCACCCTGAAAATGATCAACCGCCTGATCAAACCGACCTCGGGCAAGATCCTGATCAACGGCGAGGACACCACCGCCCTCGATGAAGTGACCCTGCGCCGCAACATCGGCTACGTGATCCAGCAGATCGGCCTGTTCCCGAACATGACCATCGAGGAAAACATCGTGGTGGTACCGAAGCTGCTCGGCTGGGACAAACAGAAATGCCACGACCGCGCCCGCGAACTGATGAACATGATCAAGCTGGAACCCAAGCAGTACCTGCACCGCTACCCCCGCGAGCTGTCCGGCGGGCAGCAGCAGCGGATCGGCGTGATCCGCGCGCTGGCGGCGGATGCGCCGGTGCTGCTGATGGACGAGCCGTTCGGCGCGGTCGACCCGATCAACCGGGAGATGATCCAGAACGAGTTCTTCGAGATGCAGCGGGCGCTGAACAAGACCGTGATCATGGTCAGCCACGACATCGACGAAGCGATCAAGCTGGGCGACAAGATCGCCATCTTCCGTGCCGGCAAGCTGTTGCAGATCGACCATCCCGACACGTTGCTCGCGCACCCGGCGGACGACTTCGTCAGCCACTTCGTCGGCCAGGACAGCACCCTCAAGCGCCTGCTGCTGGTGAAGGCCGAAGACGCCGCGGACAACGCGCCGTCGGTGAGCCCCGAGACCCCGGTGGCCGAGGCGCTGGAACTGATGGACGAACTCGACCGCCGCTACGTCGTGGTCACCTGCGCCCAGAACAAGGCGCTGGGCTATGTGCGCCGCCGCGACCTGCACCGCCAGGCCGGCGCCTGCGGGCAGTTCCTGCGCGAGTTCAACGCCACGGCGGCCTACGACGAGCACCTGCGGATCCTGCTGTCGCGCATGTACGAGTTCAACCGTGCATGGCTGCCGGTGCTCGACGCCGAGCGGGTGTTCCTCGGCGAGGTGACGCAGGAGTCGATTGCGGCGTACCTGAGCTCGGGCCGTTCGCGGGGGATGAAGACCCACATCGTGTCGCCGGCCGAAGCGCTCGCCTGACCCGGCCATCACCGGGAAACCTGCCCGCGAAGGTGTCCGTGAGGACGCCTTCGCGGGCAAGCCCGCTCCCGCAAGGCTATTCGGTGGCCAGAGATTCTCCCTTCACCCTGGTTCTCTTTGGGAACCAGGGTGCTGATGGTGGGGTGAGTCAAGGCGCCGCAGGGCCGGATCAGCCCAGTCGCCCCTAGGCCCTGTACATTTTTCGACCAGCACAGCGACCGGAAAGAAATATCAACACCACGTCCTCGAAGTCCCCCTAAAGAATCCCTCCCGAACCGACCAAATCCCCTTTCGGAAAACCTTCTCGCGGCCAACGTCGCCGAAGTTGCAGCCATCGTACTTATCGACGATCTGGCGCGCAAAAGCTTCGAACATGCAGGTATTTTTAACACTTCGATATTTTCATGGAACATCTGGCCGTCATCTCGGTCGGCTACAAAGAGTGCTGCGGACGACGTACGTCAGAAGCGTGCAAAAACGCGACATTTTTAGTTGATCTCAGCCCCCCCACGCCCTAAAGTTCGCGCCGAACGTCCATGCTGGAAACGATCCATCCGGCTCAAGTACTGACGACGAGACAGCAAGGCCAAGGGAAAGAAAGCTGCATTTCCCATGGCCTTTTTGCTTTCGGCGACATGCCTTGGGAAGTAGGCGAACCAAAGTGGGGATACGGAGGACGTTCATTGCACCCATTGTTTTCACGAGTTTGCCCATAGGAGCTCCCAGGTATGTCGATCCAGGTCGAAGACTATTTCGCGCGCGAAACCTTTCAGAAGATGAAGGCGTTCGCCGACAAGCAGGAAACCCCGTTCGTGGTGATCGACACCGCGATGATCGCCCAGGCCTACGATGACCTGCGCGCCGGTTTCGAATTCGCCAAGGTCTACTACGCGGTCAAGGCCAACCCGGCCGTCGAGATCATCGACGTGCTCAAGGAAAAGGGTTCGAGCTTCGACATCGCCTCCATCTACGAGCTGGACAAGGTGCTGGGCCGCGGCGTGCGCCCGGACCAGATCAGCTACGGCAACACCATCAAGAAGTCCAAGGACATCCGCTACTTCTATGAGAAGGGCGTGCGTCTGTTCGCCACCGACTCGGAAGCCGACCTGCGCAACATCGCCAAGGCCGCGCCGGGCGCCAAAGTGTACGTACGCATCCTGACCGAAGGCTCGACCACCGCCGACTGGCCGCTGTCGCGCAAGTTCGGCTGCCAGACCGACATGGCCATGGACCTGCTGATCCTCGCCCGCGACCTGGGCCTGGTGCCTTACGGCATCTCGTTCCACGTCGGCTCGCAGCAGCGCGACATCAGCGTGTGGGACGCCGCCATCGCCAAGGTCAAGGTGATCTTCGAACGCCTGAAGGAAGAAGACGGCATCCACCTGAAGCTGATCAACATGGGCGGCGGCTTCCCGGCCAACTACATCACCCGCACCAACAGCCTGGAGACCTACGCCGAGGAAATCATCCGCTTCCTCAAGGAAGACTTCGGCGACGACCTGCCGGAAATCATCCTGGAGCCGGGCCGCTCGCTGATCGCCAACGCCGGCATCCTGGTCAGTGAAGTGGTGCTGGTGGCGCGCAAGTCGCGCACCGCCGTCGAGCGCTGGGTGTACACCGACGTGGGCAAGTTCTCCGGCCTGATCGAAACCATGGACGAAGCCATCAAGTTCCCGATCTGGACCGAGAAGAAAGGCGAGATGGAAGAAGTGGTCATCGCCGGCCCCACCTGCGACAGCGCCGACATCATGTACGAGAACTACAAGTACGGCCTGCCGCTGAACCTGGCCATCGGCGACCGCCTGTACTGGCTGTCGACCGGCGCGTACACCACCAGCTACAGCGCGGTGGAGTTCAACGGCTTCCCGCCGCTGAAGTCGTTCTACGTGTAAAGGCAGCGGTCCGTATCAAGCTGCAAGCGCCAAGCGAAAGCCCATGACACGTCATGGGCTTTTTTGTTTGGCACTTCTCCGGTAGGCGCGAGCCAGCTCGCGATGGCGTCGTGTCAGGCTCCAGCATCTGCAATGACCCACCGTTTTCGCGAGCAGGCTCGCTCCCACAGGGTCAGGCAGTCAGCTCGTTTTGGCGCGTCCGGTAGGTGTCTGCGATGGCTTGAATCCGGGGATCACTCGCCCCGGCCAGCGCTTCGCTCGCCACCCGCAGAAATTTCAGATTGCCGCCGACCCGCGCTTTTTCCAGCCAGACCAGTGCCTCCTCGACTCGCCCCTGATCCGCCAGCACTGCTGCATGACTGAACTGCCCACGAAAATCCCCGGCCTCGGCCGAGCGGCGATACCACTCATGCGCCGCCGCCACATCCTGCGCACATGCCTGCCCTTGCTCCAGATAGCGTCCCAACAGGTTCATGGATTTGGCATGCCCCCGTTCAGCGGCGCACCGATACAGTTCCAGCGCTTGCCCCTGGTCCTCGTCCATGCCGCGTCCGGTGGCGAGCAGATTGGCGAGGTTGTACATCGCCCAGTCCAGTCCGGCGTCCGCCGCGATCCGGTAATGCCGTGCAGCCAGCGCAGCGTCCGCCGCGCAACCCCAACCGTGCTCATGGCAACGGCCGACCATATTGCGCGCCATCGCATGGCCTTGCCCTGCCGCGATCCCGAACCAACGCAGTGCCAGCGGCAGGTCCTGGGCGATACCGTGGCCGTCGAGCAGGATCTGCCCGAGCAATGCCTGCGCCTCCAGCACGCCTTCGCCCGCCGCCAGCAGAATCGCCTGGGCGGCGCGGGCCGGGCTCTCTTCGAGCATGGCGTTGAGCCGGTCGCCGTCGAGGGCTTCCTCGCGGCGCAAGCGGAAGTCCGTCACTTACACCTCGACCCAACGGCGCAGCAGGTTGTGGTAGGTGCCGGTGAGGCGGATCAGCGAAGGGTGGTCGGGCATGTCCTGGGTGAGCTGGCGGATCGCGCCGTCCATCTCGAACAGCAAGGCGCGCTGGCTGTCCTCGCGCACCAGGCTCTGCGTCCAGAAGAACGACGCATAGCGCGCGCCGCGGGTGACGGCGTTGACCTTGTGCAGGCTGGTGCCGGGGTACAGCACCATATCGCCGGCGGGCAGCTTGACCCGCTGGGTGCCGTAGGTGTCCTGGACCTCCAGTTCGCCGCCGTCGTAGTCCTCAGGCTCGCTGAAGAACAGCGTGGCCGACAGGTCCGTGCGCACCCGCTCGATGCTGCCCTTGGGCTGGCGCACCGCATTGTCGATGTGGAAGCCGAAGCTGCCGCCGGCGGTGTAGCAGTTGAGCAACGGCGGGAACACCTTGTGCGGCAGCGCGGCGGACATGAACAGCGGGTTCTTCCACAACCGGTCGAGCATGGCCGCGCCGATTTCCTTGGCCAGCGGATGGCCTTCGGGCAGTTGCAGGTTGTGCTTGGCCTTGGCCGATTGGTAGCCGGCGGTGATCTTGCCGTCGGCCCAGTCGGCCTGCTCCAACGCCTCACGGATGCGCTGCACTTCGTCCTTTTCGAACAGTCCGGGGATGTGCAGCAGCATGGCGATGTCACCTGATGGCAAAGAGGCGGCAATGGTATTGATTCTTATTGGCTGTGTAAAACCCGCGTGACGAATGAACCGGCAAAAACCGTAAGGCTAAATTGTAAAGAATGTAAATTCAGTGCGAATGGCAATGTTTCGCAATTGATACGAATACTTGTTTACCCTATATTCCGCGACCTCAAATCCTTGGGGAGGGGAATCTTCAATGTCACGTCGACAAGTACAAATGCCGGTCAGCTCACCACGTTTGCTCGCTTCTGCCATTGGCGTGGCGATCACCGCCAGCTCCGCAGGCCACGTGGCATTCGCCGCCGAAAAGACCGACAGCAAGCCTTCCGGCAATGCCATCGCCCTGGACGCCACGTCCATCACCGGCGAAAACCAGAGTTCGACTTCCTACCAGGTCGAGAAAGCCTCCTCGCCCAAGTACACCGCGCCGCTGGTCGACACACCGCGCTCGGTGACCGTGATTCCGCAACAAGTCCTCAAGGACACCGGCGCCCTGAACATGCAGGACGCGCTGCGCACCGTGCCGGGCATCACCTTCGGCGCCGGTGAAGGCGGCAACCCTCAGGGCGACCGTCCGTTCATCCGCGGCTTCGACGCCCAAGGCGACACCTACCTGGACGGCGTGCGCGACACCGGCTCCCAGAGCCGCGAAATCTTCGCCGTGGAAAACATCGAAGTCAGCAAGGGCCCGAACTCGGCCATCGGCGGGCGCGGCGCCGCCGGCGGCAGCATCAACCTGGTGAGCAAGAAGGCGCACCTGGGCAACTCGTTCGACGGCGGCTTCACCTGGGGCTCCGACCAGACCCAGCGCTACACCCTGGACGGCAACTACCAGTTCAGCGACACCGCCGCCGGCCGCCTGAACCTGATGAGCCACGAAAGCAACGTCGCCGGCCGCGACAAGGTCGACTACGACCGTTGGGGCATCGCGCCGTCCCTGGCCTTCGGCCTGGGCACCGACACCCGCGTCAACCTCGACTACTACCACCTCGAGAGCAACGACACCCCGGATTCGGGCATCCCGTACACCATCCCGAAAGCCGGTTCCGCCGCACGCACCAAGTCCGATCCGGACAAGCCCTACGCCGGCGGCGACCACAGCAACTTCTACGGTCTGGACCGCGATTTCCGCAAGGGCCGCACCGACACCGCGACCTTCGCCATCGAGCATGACCTGAACGACTCGCTGACGATCAAGAACACCCTGCGCCACGGCACCAGCATGCAGGACTACATCCTGACCCAGCCGGACGACAGCAAGGGCAACGTCAACAACGGCAGCGTCTGGCGCCGCGCCAACACCCGCGTGAGCAACACCGAGACCACCACCAACCAGACCGACCTGTTCGGCACGTTCTACCTGGGCGGCTTCAAGAACAGCTTCTCCACCGGCGTCGAGTACACCCGCGAGGAAAGCAGCAAGTCCTCGTACAACGTCAACACCGACACCACCCCGCGCACCACCAACGTGCCGTCCAGCACCAACTGCACCCCGGCGATGATCGGCGCACCGAGCGGCTACAACTGCACCTCGCTGTCCAACCCGAACCCGAACGACCCGTGGAACGGCGCCATCTCGCGCAACTACGCCGGCACCGACACCCAGTCCGACACCTACGCGCTGTACGTGTTCGACACCCTGGAGCTGACCGAGCAGTGGCTGGTCAACATGGGCCTGCGCTACGACCACTTCGAGACCGGCTACAAGACCTACAACAACGCAGGCCGCACCACCTCCAAGGGTGATGACACCAGCGAGTTCGTCACCGGCCAGTTCGGCGTCGTCTACAAGCCGGCCGAGAACGGCAGCATCTATGCGTCCTACGCCACCTCCGCCACGCCGCCGGGCAACACCCTGGGCGAAGGCATGGAAGGCAACCCGCTGGCCGGCACGCCGGACCGCAACGGCAACCTGCTCAAGAGCGACATGGAGCCGGAAACCACCAAGAACTACGAAATCGGCACCAAGTGGGACCTGCTGAACGATCGCCTGTCGCTGACCGCCGACATCTTCCGCACCGAGAAGGAGAACGCCCGCGTCCAGGTCGACACCACCTCGTACGAAAACGCCGGCAAGACCCGCGTGCAGGGCATCGAACTGTCGGCCAGCGGCAAGATCACCGACAAGTGGCAAGTGTTCGCCGGCTACGCCTACATGGACAGCGAGCAGATCGACGGCGGCCCGATGGGCAAGGCCAACGACGGCAACGAACTGCCCAACACACCGAAGAACAGCGCCAGCCTGTGGACCACCTATCAGGTCACGCCGAAGCTGACCGTCGGCGGCGGCGCGTTCTATGTGGACGACGTGTTCGGCAGCGTGGCCAACACCACCATGGTCGATTCCTACGTGCGCTATGACGCGATGGCCGCCTACAAGCTGAGCAAGAACGTCGACCTGCAGCTGAACGTGCAGAACCTGACCAACGAGACCTACTACGACAAGGCCTTCTCGACCCACTTCGCCAATCAGGCGGCGGGCCGTACGGCACTGTTGAGCACCAACTTCCACTTCTGACGGCTGCAAGACCCGTAGGAGCGAGCCTGCTCGCGATGGCGATCGATCAGCGACATCGATGCTGACTGACCCACCGCTTTCGCGAGCAGGCTCGCTCCCACAAGGAAGACGTGGAAACGCAAATGCCCCGTTCATTCGATTGAACGGGGCATTTGTGCGTAATCAAAGAACGCTTCTCGAAGCCCACGGCATAATGCGCGCCGTGACGACATTTTCGAACGGACAAGGCGAATGACGTGTTGAAGAAGACCCTGTTCCAGGTGCACTGGTTTTTTGGCATCAGCGCAGGCCTGGTGCTGGCCCTGATGGGCATCACCGGTGCGGCCTATTCCTTTCAGGACGAAATCCTGCGGGCGCTGAACCCTTCGGTGCTGCAGGTGGAAAAACAGGTGGCCGGCGTCCTTCCGCCCGCCGAGCTGGTGGAACGCATCGAGGGCGCGTCGGGCAAGAAGGTCTCGATGCTGTGGGTCGAGACCGACAGCGGCACCGCCGCACGCGTGTACTTCACCCCGCCCAAGGGCGAGCGCCGCGGCGAAATGCGCTACTTCGACCCCTACACCGCCGAGTTCATGGGCGATGCCGTCGGCCAGGACTTCTTCGGCCTGATGCTGCAGCTGCACCGCTTTCTGGCCATGGGCGACACCGGCCGCAACATCACCGGCGCCTGCACCCTGATCCTGGTGTTCTTCTGCCTGTCCGGCCTGTACCTGCGCTGGCCGCGCCAGTGGAACAGCTGGCGCGTGTGGCTGACCCTGGACTGGAACAAGAAAGGCCGCAACTTCAACTGGGACCTGCACTCGGTGGCCGGCACCTGGTGCCTGCTGGTGTACCTGCTGCTGGCGCTGACCGGGCTGTCCTGGTCCTACGAGTGGTACAACAAAGGCCTGACCCGCCTGCTGTCGGACGCCCCGCAGAACGAGCGCGTGCGCGGCGGCCGCGGCCCGGCCCCCGAAGGCCCGGCGCCGACCGCCGACTACGCGGCGATGTGGAGCAGCATCTACAGCGCCGCCGGCCCCGGCCTGGCCGCCTACAACATCCGCATGCCGCCGGTGGCCGGCCAGCCGGCCACCGTGTTCTACCTGCTGGAGAGCTCACCCCATGAGCGCGCCCTCAACCAGATCACCCTCGACCCGGCCACCGGCATCGTCAAACGGGTCGACCGCTACGCGGACAAGAGCTTCAAGGCACAGCTGCTGACCAGCATCTACGCCCTGCACGTGGGCAGCTATTTCGGCCTCGCCGGGCGGATCATCGTGACCGTCGCCGCCGTGCTCATGCCGCTGTTCTTCATCACCGGCTGGCTGCTGTACCTGGACCGCCGGCGCAAGAAAAAGCAGGTCAGGGACGCCCGCCAAGGCATCGGGCAACCGACCGGCGACGCGCCGACATGGCTGATCGGCTTCGCCAGCCAGAGCGGGTTCGCCGAACAGCTGGCCTGGCAGACCGCCGGCCAGTTGCAGGCCGCCGGGCTGCCGGTGAAGGTGCAGCCGCTGGCGCACGTCAGCGAACAGGACCTGCGCGAGTCGGACAACGCCCTGTTCGTGGTCAGCACCTTCGGCGACGGCCAGGCGCCGGACAGCGCCCGGGGCTTCGAACGCAAGGTGCTGGGCAACGCCCCCGCCCTCGACCGCCTGAACTACGCCGTGCTCGGCCTCGGCGACCGCCAGTACGAACACTTCTGCGGCTTCGCCCGGCGCCTGCACCGCTGGCTGGGCGAGCACGGCGGCAAGACCTTGTTCGCCCCGGTGGAAGTCGACGGCGGCGACCCTTACGCCCTGCGCCACTGGCAGACGCAACTGGGCCTGATCACCGGGCAGGCCCCGGTCGACACCTGGCAGGCCCCGGACTACGAGAACTGGACGCTGGCGCGCCGCGAGCTGATGAACGCCGACAGCAGCGGCGCCCCGGTCTTCCTGCTGGGCCTGACAGCACCGGGCATCGGCAGTTGGCTGGCCGGTGACCTGGTGGAAGTGCTGCCGCGCAACTGCCCGTGGGCCATCGAGCACTTCCTCGACGGCCTGGGCATCCGCGGCGAAAGCACCGTCAAGGTCAACGGCCTCGAAGAACCGCTGGAGCTGGCCCTGGCCAGCCGCCAGTTGCCCGAACACCGGGCGCACCTGGTGGGCCTGCACGCCCAGGCGCTGATCGATGCGACGGTGCCGCTGCCGATGCGCGAGTACTCGATCGCCTCGATCGCCGCCGACGGCGTGCTGGAGCTGATCGTGCGCCAGGAACTGCGCAGCGACGGCAGCCTGGGCATCGGCTCCGGCTGGCTGACCGAGCATGCCCCGGTGGGCGGCAGCATCAGCCTGCGGGTGCGGCGCAACAGCGGTTTCCACCTGCCCAATGCGCCGGTGCCGATGATTCTGCTGGGCAACGGCACCGGGCTGGCCGGGCTGCGCAGCCTGATCAAGGCCAGGATCGCCGATGGCCAGCAACGCCAGTGGCTGCTGTTCGGCGAGCGTAACCGCGCGCACGATTTCCTCTGCCGCGCGGAGCTGGAGGAGTGGTTGGTCAACGGCGATCTGGCGCGGCTGGATCTGGCCTTCTCGCGGGATCAGGCCGAAAAGATTTACGTGCAGGATCGCCTGCGCGAATCGGCCGGCGAGCTGAAGAAATGGCTGGCGGACGGCGCGGTGATCTACATCTGCGGCAGCCTCAAGGGCATGGCCTCGGGCGTCGACGAAGCGCTCAACGACATCCTCGGCGCCGCCGAAGTCGAACGCCTGATCGAACAGGGCCGCTATCGCCGCGACGTCTACTGACACATCCCCACTGTGGGAGCGAGCCTGCTGGCGATGGCGCCGGGCCTGTCGACTCACCGTTGACTGACCCATCGCCAGCAGGCTCGCTTCTACAGGTGCCGCAGGGGTCAGGCCGGCTGCAGCTTCTGCTCGAACACCGCCACCCCGTTCAGATCCCGCAGCACCACGCTCATCTCGCCGCTGCGGCCGTCGATGTTCACCTCACCGAAAAACTGGAAGCCGGCGAACGGCGAGGCGTTCTGCGTCGGCGGCGCCTTCTGGAACACCACTTCGGGACCGAAGGTCTTGTCCAGCGCATTGGGCCCGAAGCTGCCGGCGTTCAACGGCCCCGCGACAAACTCCCAGAACGGCTCGAAGTCCTGGAACGCGGCGCGGTCCGGGTGGTAGTGATGGGCGGCGCAATAATGCACGTCCGCCGTCAGGAACACGAAGTTGCGCACCTGCTGCGCCCGCAGGAAACCGAGCAGTTCGGCGATCTCCAGCTCGCGCCCCTGGGCCGGGCCGGGGTCGCCGTTGGCCACCGCTTCCCAGCGCGGCACGCCGGGGCTGACTTCGCCGTCCGGCACGCCGAGGCCGATGGGCATGTCGGCGGCGATGACTTTCCATTGCGCTTTCGAACTCTTGAGTCCGCGCTTGAGCCAGTCCAACTGCTCACGCCCCAGGAACGGCTTGGCCGCGCCGAGGTTGTCGTCGTTGACCCCGCGGCAACTGCGCATGTCGAGCACGAACACCTCCAGCATCGGCCCGTATCTCAGCCGGCGGTAGATCCGCCCGCCGCCGTCGGCAGCCTGCAGGCGCATCGGCGCGTACTCGAGCCAGGCGCGGCGGGCGCGGCCCACCAGCGTGTGGATGTCCTTTTCCTGGTAGCGCTCGTCGAGCTGCTTGCCCGGCGACCAGTTGTTCACCACTTCATGGTCGTCCCACTGCCAGATCTGCGGCACCTCGGCGTTGAACCGGCGGACGTTCTCATCCATCAGGTTGTAGCGGTAGTTGCCGCGGTATTCGTCGAGGGTTTCGGCGACCTTGCTCTTGGCTTCGCTGGTGAGGTTGCGCCAGAGGCGGCCGCCTTCGACGGTCAGTTGCGCCGGCACCGGGCCGTCGGCGTAGATGGTGTCGCCGCTGTGGATGAAGAAGTCCGGCAGGCGCAGGCGCATGGCTTCGTAGATGCGCATGCCGCCGATGTCCGGGTTGATGCCGAAGCCCTGGCCGACGGTGTCGCCGCTCCAGACGAAACGAATGTCACGCCGGCCCGACGGTGCGCTGCGCAGGTGGCCCAGCCACGGTTCGCTGGCGACCCCGGTGCGGGCGTCTTCGAAGTGCACGCGATAGAAGATCGCCTGGTGGGCGGGCAGGCCGGTGAGCTCGACCCGGGCGGTGAAGTCGGTGCCGGCATCGGCCAGCGCCGATACGACGCGGCGCGGATTGGCGAAGCGGCTGCGGGTGTCCCATTCCACCACCATCTTCGCCGGGCGGTCGGTGCGGCTCCAGATCATGGCCCGGTCGCCCAGCAGATCGCCGGACTGCACGCCGTCGGTGAGTTTCGGCCGGTCCTTGACCGAGGCGATCACGGCCGGCGCCATCCCCGGCACCAGCAATCCGGCGCCGACGACCTGCATGACCCGTCGGCGACCGAGGTCGAATTCGCTCATGGTGTTCTCCCTGAAAAAGGAAAACTAAAGCACCGCTTCATGACCCCGGAGTGACACCCGATGCCTTTCGGCAGGCGATCAGGCCTGTGGGAGCCAGCCTGCTGGCGATGAAGGCAGGTACCGCTATCACAGCCAGCCCCGCTCCCCGGGCGATCACGCGGCGCTGGGCTCCACGGCCAGCTCCACCGACTCCGGCCGCTTGACCAGCGCGTACGCCAACGCCGTCAGCACACTCCCCGCGACAATCGCCAGCAGATACAGCAACGCATGGTTGATCGCGTTCGGAATCGCCATCACGAACAGCCCGCCGTGGGGCGCCATCAGCTTGCAGCCGAAGTACATCGACAACGCACCGGTCAGCGCGCCGCCGGCGATGCTCGCGGGGATGACCCGCAGCGGATCCTTGGCCGCGAACGGGATCGCCCCCTCGGAAATGAAGCACAGCCCCAGCACCAGCGCCGCCTTGCCGGCCTCGCGTTCGGTCTGGGCGAACTTGCGCCGGGCGAGGAACGTCGCGAGGCCGAGGCCGATCGGCGGCACCATGCCGGCGGCCATGGTCGCGGCCATCGGCGCGTAGCTCTGAGACGCCAGCAGCCCCACCGAAAACGCATACGCGGCCTTGTTGATCGGCCCGCCGAGGTCGACGCACATCATGCCGCCCAGCAGCACGCCCAGCAGGATCGCGTTGGTGGTGCCCATGCTGTCGAGAAAGTGCGTGAGCGCCGCCAGCATGCCCGCCACCGGTTTGCCGACCACGTAGATCATCACCAGCCCGGTGAACAGGCTGGCGAACAACGGGATGATCAGGATCGGCTTCAAGGCCTCGAGGCTTTGCGGCAACGCCACATAGCGGCTGATCGCTTTGGCCGTGTAGCCGGCGATGAACCCGGCGACGATCCCGCCGATGAACCCGGCCCCGAGGGTGCTCGCCAGCAGACCGCCGATCATCCCCGGCGCCAGGCCCGGACGGTCGGCGATGGAATAGGCGATATAGCCGGCCAGCAACGGCACCATCAGCTTGAACGCCGTCTCGCCGCCGATCTGCATCAGCGCCGCCGCCAGCGTGCCCTCCTCCTTGAACGCGGTGATGCCGAACACGAACGACAGCGCGATCATCAGGCCGCCCGCCACCACCATCGGCAGCATGAACGACACACCGGTCAGCAGGTGTTTGTAGACGCCGGTCTTCTCTTGTTTCGGCGCAGCCTTTGCGTCGCCCGCGGCGCTCTCCTGCTTGCCCTCGGCCAAGGCTTTCTTCAGCGTGGCTTCGGACTGCTTGAGGGCGATGCCGGTACCGCAGCGGTAGATCCGCTTGCCGGCGAAACGCTCGGTGGCGACTTCGATGTCCGCCGCGAGCAGCACCACGTCCGCCTCGGCGATGGCCGCTGCGCTGAGCGGGTTGCGGGCGCCGACCGAGCCCTGGGTCTCGACCTGCAGCTCATAGCCCAGGCGCTTGGCGGCCTGCTGCAAGGCTTCGGCGGCCATGAACGTGTGGGCGACGCCGGTCGGGCATGCCGTGACGGCCACCAGGCGCGGAGCGCCCGCTGCCGCAGGCACGGCTTCGGCGTGATCGGCGACGTGCACGGCGGCCTCGACGGCCCCGCGCCGCAGCACCGCTTCGACATCCTGCAACGCCTGCGACGGCGCGATGCGGAACACCCGCTTGCCGATGAACCGGGTCATGTCCACCGGCCCCGTGGCGACCAGCAGCACCCACTCGGCCGCCTCGAGGGTGGCGGCCGACATCCGGCGTTCCGGGTGCGTGGCATCCACCACCTCGACACTGGTGCTCCAGCCCTGGCGCTGGGCCGCCGCCTCCAGCAGGCGGGCGCACAGCACGCTGGTGACCATGCCGTTCGGGCAGGCCGTGACAATGGCTAACTTCATGACAAACCCTCTTATTGTTCTGTCAGGGGACGCACGCGCACGCCCTGTTCGAGCGGCGCCAAGCGCGCCGCATCGTGGATGCCGAAACCGATCTGGGTCACCGCCAGCGCGGCGATCGCCGTGGCGGTGCGCAGGGTCTGCTCGGGCGTATCGGCGCTGAGCAGGCCGTGAAGCATGCCGGCCAGCAGCGAGTCGCCCGCCCCCACCGTGCTGGCCACGCGGACCTTCGGCGGCGTGGCGTGCAGGGCCGCACCGACCGCGAACCAGCTCACGCCCTCGGCCCCGTGGGAAATCACCACATGCTCGACGCCCTGGGCGTGCAGGCGGTTGGCCGCCTGCGCCTGGGCCTCGTGGGACAGCACATCGCAACCCAGCGCATCGGCCAACTCTTCGGCGTTGGGCTTGATCAGCCACGGGTTGGCCTTGAGCGCCGTGCGCAACGCTTCGCCGCTGGTGTCCAGCGCGACCTTCAGGCCCAAACCGTTCAGGCGCTCGATCAGCTCGCGCAACCACTGTGCGCTCACCCCGCGCGGCAGGCTGCCGGCCACCACCACCGCATCGTGCCCCGGCGCGATCTGCACCAGACGGTCGAGCAAGGCTTGCTGCGCCACGGCGCCGACCACCGGCCCCGGCCCGTTGATGTCCGTGATGCGACCGTCGTGCTCGGCCAGTTTGAGGTTGCTGCGGGTCTCGCCCGGCACGCGGATGAAGGCGTCGACGAACCCGCGCCGGGCGAACAGGTTCTCGAACGCTTGCAGGTTCTCCTCGCCGAGGAACCCGCTGACCGTCAGCTGATGCCCAAGATCCGCCAGCACTTGGGCGACGTTCACCCCTTTGCCGGCGGCGTGGCTGTGCATCTCGTCGCTGCGGTTGACTTGGCCGGCCTCAAGGCGCGGCAAGCGCACCGTCAAGTCGAGGGCCGGGTTGAGGGTCAGGGTCAGGATCTTGGCCATTTACAGAGCCTCCACTAATGCGCGCACATCCTGTGCGCTGCCCACGGCAAGCGCTTGCCGGGCGACGGTTTGCGCCTGGGTCAGGGTCAGTTCACGGATGCGCGCCTTGACTTCGGCGACGCTGCGGGCGGCCACGCTCAGTTCATCCACACCGAGGCCGACCAGCACCGGCACCGCCAGCGGATCGGCCGCCAGCTCGCCGCACACGCCGACCCATTTGCCGTGGGCATGGGCGGCGCGCACGGTGATGTCGATCAGGTGCAGCACCGCCGGGTGCAGGCCGTCGGCCTGGGCCGAAAGGGTCGGGTGGCCGCGGTCGATGGCCAGGGTGTACTGGGTCAGGTCGTTGGTGCCGACGCTGAAGAAATCCACCTCACGGGCCAGCACCGGCGCCAGCAGCGCGGCGGAGGGCACTTCGATCATGATCCCCAGTTGCAGGTCGGCCACCGGGATTTCCCGGCGCAGACGCTCGGTCATGTCCCGGGCCTGACGCCACTCCTCGACGCTGCCGACCATGGGGAACATGATCCTCAGCGGACGGTTGTCGGCCGAACGCAGCAAGGCGCGCAGCTGCGCTTCCATGATCTGCGGACGCTGGAGGGTCAGGCGGATGCCGCGCACGCCGAGGAACGGGTTTTCCTCCTTGGCGATCGGCCAATAGGGCAACGGCTTGTCACCGCCGACGTCCAGGGTGCGCACCACCAGCGGCCGACCGGCGAGGCCGTCGAGGACGCGGCGGTACTCGGCTTCTTGGGTGGCCTCGTCGGGCGCTTGCGGGTGGGCCATGAAGATCAGCTCGGTGCGCAGCAGGCCGATGCCTTCGGCGCCCTGCTCCACCGCGCTGGCGACGCCGGCGCTTTCGCCGATGTTGGCGAACACCTCCACTGCGTGGCCGTCGGCGGTGAGCGCCGGTTGATGGCGCTGTTCGGCGGCGGCCTTCAGACGTTGCTCGCGGCTGTCGCGCTCTTCGGCGGCCCGTTGCAGGGTCGCGGCGTCGGCGTCCACGTGCAGGCGGCCGCGCTGCCCGTCGAGCAGCAGCGGCGTGCCCGGCGCCAGCAACAGCACCGCAGCGCCGGCGCCGACCAGCGCCGGAATGCCCAGCGCCCGGGCCACAATGGCGCTGTGGGCGGTGGCCCCACCGCGCACGGTGAGGATCCCCGCCACCCGCGCCGGATCGAGCCGCGCCACGTCGGAGGGGCCGACCTCTTCCATCACCAGAATGTAAGGTTGCGCGGGCTCGCTCAGGGTCTGCACGCCGCACAGTTGCGCCAGCACCCGCCGACCGATGTCGCGCAGGTCGGCGGCGCGCTCGGCGAGCAAGGCGTCCTGCAGCGACTCCTGTTGCTTCGCCGCCGCCTCGATCACCGCCATCCACGCCGCCTCGGCGCTTTCGCCCTGCTTGAGGCGGGTGTCGACTTCGTCGGTGAGCTCCGGGTCGTCGAGCATTTCCAGGTGGGTGATGAAGATCTCGCGGATGGCCTTGGCCTGGCTGCGCTCGATCAAGCCCTGGATGTCGTGGCGCACTTCGCTCAGCGCTTGCTGGAGACGCTCGCGCTCGACGGCGGCGGACTCGCCGCGCAGCGGGTAATCGATGGCCTGTTGCACCTGAATGTGCGCCGGCCCCATGGCGATGCCGGGGGCGGCGGCGATGGCTTGCAGCAGGCTGCCGGAGGCCGGCGCGACAAGCACCTCGGCCACCTCGGCGAGCGCCTCCTGCGCAGGGGCGACCGCCGGCAGCGGCTCGACCTCTTCGCCCAGCCCTTCTTCAATGGCCGCCAGCAGCGCCGGCAAGGCATCGGCGGCGATGGCCGGTTCGGCGATCAGTTCCAGCACCTGGCCGCGACGGGCGCCGAGGCTGAGCAGCTTGCTCAGGCTTTTCACCGACACGGCGCTGTCCTGGCCGTCGACGAGACGGATGCGGATCTCGCCCTCAAAATTCTTCGCCAGTTGCGCCAGCACCTTCGCCGGCCGTGCATGCAGGCCATGGGCATTGGCCAGGGCGATGCGCGCGCTCGGCCAGTCGACCGGCAGCTCGCCGCCCAGCACCTCCAACACTTTGCGGCTGCTGGTGGCGCGGCCCAGCTCATGGCCGCGCCCCTCGATCAGCAGCGCGCACAGGCGTTCGAGCAGCGCCTGGTGGGCCTCGCCCAGGCTGGCCAGGCAGAACAGCCCGTTGAGGGGCTGGCCGAGGTAGCGCATCGGCTTGTCCGGGGTGACGAAGGACAGGCCCGGGCGCTTCACGGTCTGCTCGCTGTGCAACCACCACAGGCCGTCGCCCAGCGGCAGCGCTTCGACCTGCTGCAGCACGCCGGCGAAGCCGTTGCTCACGCAATCGGCCTGGCGCAGCAAGCGCGCACCGCGCCAGACCAGTTCTTCGAAATCGTCGGCGGACACGCTAAGGCCGATCATCTGCGCATCCAGCGCCAGCTCCTGGGGCGCGCCCTGCAGCAGCTTCAGCAACGCCTCGGGCGAGCCGGCGCGGCGCAGCGCCTGGCCCAGGTCGGTCTCCCCCAGGGCGCGGGTCAACAGTTGCAGCAGACGCAGGTGCTCATCGGACTTGGCCGCGATGCCGATGGCCAGGTAGACGATCTGGCCGTCGCCCCAATCCACGCCGTCGGGGAACTGCATCAGCCGCACGCCGGTGGCGAACACTTGATCGCGGGTCTCCGGGGTGCCGTGGGGAATGGCGATGCCTTGCCCGAGAAAGGTCGAGCCCTGGGCCTCCCGGGCCTGCAGCCCGGCCAGGTAACCGTCGGCCACCAATCCATCGGCCACCAGGCGGTCAGCCAGCAGTTGCAGGGCGGCGGACTTATCCACAGCCGACCGGCCCATGGAAATCTGCTCTACAGTGAGCTCGAGCATGCGTTCTCCTTTTTGGCATCGGGAGGTGCCAGGTATTGTTGTGGATAGTTTCAGCTTAGCGCCTGCACTTTTCAGGGGCAGTTTTGGCGGATTCGCGGCAGCTGCGGCCAAAGGCGACTAAAGTGCAGAAAATACGCCTGCTGAAACGTTTAATCTAGATTGATCGGCACGTTACTCGATAATGTCCCATCCTTGAAGGCCAACCGTCGGCTGCGCTGCGACAATGGTCGCCTCCCCGAATCGGGTAGGATTGGCGAAAATGTCGGGGCACGCTGGAAAAAACAAGGAAATCCCGGGTGAAACTCAGTGATATCGCGCGGCTGGCCGGAGTGTCCGTGACCACCGCCAGCTACGTCATCAACGGCAAGGCCGAACAGCAACGCATCAGCAACGCCACCGTCGAGCGGGTGCGGGCGGTGGTCGATCAGCACGGCTTTACCCCCAACCCCCAGGCGGCCGGGCTGCGCAGCCGGCACACCCGCACCTTGGGCTTCATCCTGCCGGACCTGGAAAACCCCAGTTACGCGCGGATCGCCAAGCTGCTGGAACAAGGCGCCCGGGCCCGTGGCTACCAGTTGCTGATCGCCAGCTCCGACGATGCGCCGGACAGCGAACGGCAACTGCTGCAACTGTTCCGCGCCCGCCGCTGCGATGCGCTGATCGTCGCCAGTTGCCTGCCGGCCGGCGACGACAGCTATCGCCAATTGCAGGCCAAGGGCCTGCCGATCATTGCCATCGACCGGGTGATGGATCCTGCGCACTTCTGCTCGGTGATCAGCGACGACCGCGAGGCCAGCCTGCACCTGACCCAAAGCCTGCTCGACCCGCAACCCAAGCAGATCGTCCTGCTCGGCGCCCGTCCCGAACTGAGCATCAGCCAGGAGCGGGCCGCCGGGTTCAGGCAGGCGCTGGCCGGGTTCAAGGGCGACGTCCTCATCGAGCATGCCGAGTCGTTCAGCCGTGACTGCGGCAGGCAACTGATGGAAGAACTCCTGCAACGGCTGGGGCATTTGCCGGACGCACTGGTGACTACGTCCTACGTGCTGCTGCAGGGCGTGTTCGATGCGCTGCACGACTTCCCGCTCAAGAACCGCCCGCTGCGCCTGGGCACCTTCGGCGACACGCAACTGCTGGACTTCCTGCCGCTGCCGGTCAACGCCATGGCCCAGCAGCACCAGCTGATCGCCGACAAGGCCCTGGCCCTGGCGTTGGCCGCCGTCGAGCAATCGGACTACGAGCCCGGCGTGCAGGCCATCGCCCGCACCTTCAAGCAGCGCATCCGCCGGGACTGAACCGTGGAGCTGATCGACAGCCACACCCATCTGGACTTTCCCGACTTCGACGCCGACCGCACGGCGTTGATGGCCGAGAGCCGCGCCCTCGGAGTGCGGCGGATGGTGGTGCTGGGGGTATATGAAGGCAATTGGCAACGGGTGTGGGACCTGGTGCAGGGCGACGCCGACCTGTACGCGGCGTTCGGCCTGCATCCGGTGTATCTCGACCGACACCGCCCGCAAGACGTGCAGGCCCTCGGCGACTGGCTGACGCGGCTGCGCGGCCATCGGCAATTGTGCGCGGTGGGCGAGATCGGCCTGGACTACTTCATCGAAACCCTCGACCGCGAGCGCCAGCAGGCGCTGTTCGAGGCTCAGCTGCAACTGGCGGCGGACTTCGGGCTGCCCGCGCTGATCCACGTGCGGCGCAGCCATGCGGCGGTGATCGCCACGCTCAAGCGCTTCAGGCTCAAGCGCGCCGGCATCATCCACGCCTTCGCCGGCAGCCGCGAAGAGGCGCGGGAGTACATCAAGCTGGGGTTCCGGCTGGGCCTGGGCGGCGCGCCGACCTGGCCCCAGGCGCTGCGCCTGCACCGGGTGCTGGCGGATCTGCCGCTCGATTCGGTGGTGCTGGAGACCGACTCGCCGGACATGGCCCCCGCCATGTTCCCCGGCGTGCGCAACACCCCCGCGCATCTGCCGGCGATCTGCGCGGCGCTGGCCGCCCTGATGGCCGTCAGCCCCGAACGGCTGGCTGACGCCAGCACCGCCAATGCCTGCGAGGTGTTCGGCTGGTAGATCAGTCGCCGTGGGCCTTGGCGGCGTCGAGGATCAGCGTCAGGCGCTGCCGGTGGCGGAAGTAACGCGTGACGGCGAAGTACACGAACACCGTGATCAACGACGCGTTCAACTGTTCGGTGACGCTGAGCAGCCCCACCCACTCCATCACCAGCGCCACCAGCAGCGCGGTGCACACCGTCACCCGCGCGCTGGCGCGCAACAGCCCCAGCGAGTCGAGGGACCTGAACCGTTTGATCTGCTGCGGGCAACGCAGCTCCAGCCGTTGCTCGCAATGAGGGCAGGTGAAGGCTTCGTTGATCGAAAGGGCATTGAGTTGCCAGGGTTTCAGCACCAGGGTGGTCTGACAATGGGCGCAACGGCCTTGGACTCCCAAGGTGGCGACGGACATTAACGGGCTCCTCCAAGCGGTCAAGTCGGGTGATCTTGATTGATTGAAGACGAAAAAACAGAGCGCGGAGAAAAACAGGATTTGGCTTACAAATGTAAGCAAAAAAGTACTACAAAAAATTCCACAACCTCAGACGTGGGAGCACGACCGCTCCCACGAAGGCCGGATCGAACCCAACGTCAGACCCGGAACGCGTTGATCAACTGCTTGAGCTCCACCACCTGCGCCGACAGGGCGCGACTGGCGTTCTCGGTCTGGTGCGCGCCTTGCGCCGTACGCTCGCCGGCACGGTTGATCTCGACGATGTTCTGGTCGATGTCGTGGGCCACGGCAGTCTGCTGCTCCACGGCGGCGGCGATCTGCTGGTTCTGGTCGACGATCATTCCGACCGCGCCGAGGATGTTTTCCAGCGCCTGCTGTACCTTTTCCGACTGCCCCACGGTGCCGTTGGCCATCTGATGGCTGACGCCCATGGCCTTCACCGCCGCGCCCACGCCGCCGTGGAGCTTGGCGATCATCTGCTCGATTTCCTCGGTCGATTGCTGGGTGCGCTTGGCCAACGTGCGCACCTCGTCCGCCACCACCGCAAAACCCCGCCCCTGCTCGCCCGCCCGCGCCGCTTCGATGGCGGCGTTGAGCGCCAGCAGGTTGGTCTGCTCGGCGATGCTCTTGATCACTTCCAGCACGCTGCTGATCGACTGGCTGTCGCTGGCCAACTGGTTGATCACCAACACTGACTGATCGATCTCGCTGGCCAGCGCCGCGATGCTGCCCTGCTGGGACTCCACCAGGCCGCGCCCGCTGACGGTCTCGTCGTTCACGCTGTGGGCGCTGCTGACCGCCGCCGCAGCGCTGCGCGCCACTTCCTGGGAGGTGGCCGACATCTGGTTCATGGCCGTCGCCACCTGCTCGATCTGGGTACGCTGGCCGGCCACCGCCTGGTTGCTCTGGGCCGACACGCTCTGCACCTGACCGGCCTGGCGCTCGACCTCGCTGACGGTCTGCCCGACCCGTTCGATCAGGTCGTGGATCTTCTTCACGGTGCCGTTGAACACCTCGCCCAGCTCGCCCAGTTCATCCCGGCTGTTGGCGCGGAAATTCACCGTCATGTCGCCGGCCGCCACTTTGTCCATCATGGCGCCCAGACGTTTCAGGGTGGTGCGGGTCGACGCGTAGAAACCGCCGTAGAGGTAGAAAATCAGCACGAACACCACCGCCAGCGCCACCGCTTGCAGCACCATGTGCGTGCGGTTCTGGGCCAGGCGTTGCTGCAATTGGCTGTCGAGGAACTTCAGGGTCGCTTCGTTGAGCTGGTAAGTGCGCTCCATCAGCCCGCTGACCTGATCGTAGAACGCCTGCCAGGGCGCATCGAGGGTGTCGGCCATCACCACTTGCTCCTCGAACAGCTCGCTGGCCTGCTTGAGCGAGGCCTTGCTGGCGTCCGCCGGGGCGCTGAGGAACTCCCGCGCCGCCTTGCTCGAACCGAGGGCATCCTGCAGTTTCAGGCCGTACTCGGCCTGGAGTTTTTCGATCTGCGCCAACAGTTCGTCGAAGCGGGTGCTGGATGAACTGTTGAGAAAACCTTGGCCCAACGAGTACGAGCCCATGGCCCGGCCTTCGCCGAGGGTCTGGGTGACGGCCGGGGTGATGGCGGTGACCAGCTCGCTGAGCTGGCGCATGTCGCTTTGGCCGTCGCGGCTCAAGCCGGCCTGGCTGGCGACGATCTGGCTGAAGATCTGCGCGCTGCCCAGCAGCTTGCCGATCAGCGCGCTTTTGCTTTGCAGGGAGTTCTCCGCTTGCTGGGCCTTGAACGCGGCGATCATCTCATCGCGCTTGGCGTCGAACACCGCGGTCTGCTCCGGATCGTCGGTCATCGCCTTCAGCCCTTGCAGGCGCGTCAGCACGTTCTGCTCAAGGGTGGTGATGTTCGCTTCGACATTGCCCGCCTTGCCCGACTGGCCGAGGGTCACGTTGATCTGCACCAGGTTGTTGAGGGTCTCCAGATCCCGCCGCAGGCTCAGGCTGCTGCCCAGCAGGTCGAGGCTTTGCAGTTCCACCCGGGTGCCCTGGAACTCGCGGTACGAATCGCGCACCAGATAGAAGTTGGTCACCAGCATCGGCACCAGGAACAGGACGCTGATCAGGCTGAACTTCATGCCGAAGCTCAGGCGGTTCATCAGCGAGACGGCGGGATAGAGCAAGCTCTTCACTGGAAGTCTCCCTCGGTTTGTTCTTGTTTTTATTGGCAGGCGCGGGGCGACAGCAGATAGCCACTATCGAGCGCCATCTCTGTATAGCTCAAATCGGAGGGAGGTTTTGTAACTTAAGGTTAACGGCCGAGGCGAGGGCGCTAGCTCCCGCCGGGAAGCGGAGCGCCCCATTCGCAGCGGGCGTGTTGCGCAGTCCGACGGGAGCAAGCGCCCTCGCCTCAGGCTATGCGGGTCAGCGGACCAGGACGGTCCACAAGGCAAACCCGGCGTACCACAGCACGGCGGCGCGCAGCAGCAGTTCCCACAGGCAATCCAGGGTATTGATGCCTTCCGGGCCGGTCACCGGCGGCGGGATCTCCCCGGCGGCCAGACCTGCCTTGTCGATCAGGCGGGCGGCGCTGATGTGCCAGTTCAGCAGTTCATGCAGCATCACCCGGCTGACCGCGACGAAGTTGCCCACCAAGGCCAGGCTCGCCGCCAGCAGGCGCACCGGCACCCAGTCGAACGCGTGCCGCAGCTGCGCCGCCCGTTCGGCCACCGCCGGGTTCGCGGCGTTCTCCTCGGCCAGCGCCAGCAAGCGGTAACTCAAGGCCGCCACCGGGCCCAGCAGGAAATACCAGAAGATCACCGCAAAGAAGCTCTGGTAGGCCTGCCACAGCAGATGCCCCTGCACCCGCGCCAGCAACTGCTCGCCACGGTCGGCGCAGATGCCCAGGTCGCGCTTGGCCACGTGGGCCGCCGCTTGCAGGTCTTCCCGGCGCCAGGCGTCGCGGAACGGCCCCAGGCCGCCGAGCAGGTCGTTGCGCCCCAGACTGTAGATCACCACCAGCAGATGCACCGGCAGGGCCAGCAGGCCGTAGGCCACCGGTTCCAGCACCACCAGCAGCAACGCCAGCAGCGCCACCGGCAGCAGCACCAGCACCGTCAGCACCAGCCAAGGGCGCTTGGCCAGGCCGCCGCTTTCGAGCTTGTGCAGTTCGCGGATCCATCCGCCGTCGCGCTGGACCCGATGGCGCAGGGCCGAGAATTTCTCGATCCAGACCGCCAACAGCAACACCAGAAAACTCATTGTCCTTCCTCTTGTGCCAGGGCCGCCCGGTAGCGTGCCCAGTCGAATGCCGGCCCCGGGTCGGTCTTACGGCCGGGGGCGATGTCGCTGTGCCCGCAGATGCGTTGTCCGGTGATGGCCGGAAACCTCGCCTGCAACTGCCGGGTCAGCGCGGTCAGCGCCTGGTACTGCGCGTCGGTGAACGGTAGATCATCGGTGCCCTCGAGCTCGATGCCCACGGAAAAATCGTTACAGGTCTCGCGTCCCTCGAAACGGGAGACGCCGGCGTGCCAGGCGCGCTCAAGACAGGAGACAAACTGAGTGACCTTGCCGTCACGCTCGATCAGAAAGTGCGCAGACACCCGCAGGTCGGCGATACCCGCAAAGTAGGGATGTTCGGTGACATCCAGACGGTTCTGGAAAAATTCCTGCACCTTGCCGGTGGCGAACTGCGCCGGCGGCAGGCTGATGTTGTGGATGACCAGCAGGGAGACTTCGCCCGTCGGGCGTTCATTGAAGTTGGGCGACGGACAGACCTGCACCCCGTGACACCACCCGCTTGCGGGATCCAACTGCATACCGATTCCTTCAACGCCATCTGTGTTGGCGCCCAGTATGCCGTGATCGGCGTGCCGGACGCGATCACTTGGCGCGATTGCGCCGCCGCAGATTGCCCAGCACCGACTCCAGCGCGCGGTCGAACAGCAAGGTGTCGTCCAGCCGCCACGCCGCGCCGCGACGCAGCTCCAGGGCGAGCCCGGTGCGGTCGCGCTCCAGCACTTTCATGCCGGTGCGGTCGACGAACACGTATTTGCCGGTGGTCTCGTTGATGGCCGCCAGCTTGCAGCGCAAGGTGTGCTCTTCGTCTTCGCGAAACACCACCCAACTGCCCAGCCGCAACTGCTCGACCTGCCGCAGGCCGGCATCGTCCTGCGGCAGGCGCAAAGGCATGCCCTCGTCCGCCGCGCGCAGGGCCACCGGCAACGCCACCTCGACTAAGACCAGCGCCTCGGTGGGGCCGGACTCATCGGCACGCTCGAACAGGCGCACGTGCAGCGCTTCCAGCTCGCTGAAAAACTCGCTGGTGGCGAACGGGTCGAACGCCGAACTGCTCAGGCCGTCGCGCAACGACTTGAGCAGCCCCGGCACCATCGCCAGCAGGCGCATGCCGGACTCCGGCCCATCGTGACGCTGCACGCTCCAGACCAATTGCTCCATGGTCTGCACGTCCGCCCGCCATTCGGCGCTCTGGTCGCCGTGCTTCAGGCAGGTCAACAGCAGCACCTTGCTCCAGGCATCCTGGACGAACGCCACCACTTTGGGCGGCAGCACCTTGCCCGGCAACGCCTGGTTGAGCGCCTGCTCCACCCGGCGGCGAGCCAGTTCGGTCCTCGCCCGCCCCTCCTCGGCATCGCGCAGGCGCTGCTCGAGCAATTCGCTGCGGCGGCGCTCGTCGCCGGTGAAGGCCAGGAAATCCGCCAGCAGCTCGGAGAAGATCGCCGGATCGTCATTGAAATCGGTCAGCAAGCGCTGCACCACCTGCTCGATGCGCAGGTACAGGCTGTCCCGCGCATGGCCGTCGCACTCGCCCCAGCCCATGGCGGCGTCCGCGATTTCGTTGAGCAGGCGCCGCGCCGGGTGACTGCTGCGGCTGAAGAAACTCTTGTCGAGCACCGCGACCTTGAGCATCGGGATCTGCAGCCGAGCGATCAGCGCCTTGAGCGAATCCGGCAGGTTGCGGTCGTCGAGGATGCACTCGAACAGCATGGCGATCAGGTTGATCACGTCCTCGTCGGCGCCGCCGACGATGCGCGACTTGCCACTGCGCACGCTCACCTGGGTCAGCAATTGCTCGAGCTGGTTGCGCAGGTCGAAATCGTCCAACGCCGCCAGCGTCGGCACGTACTGCTGCAAGTGCGAAAGCAGGCGCAGCAGGTCGCGGGTGGAGATCGGCTGAACCGCCGAACTGGGCTCCAGGATCGGCGCCACGCTGCCGCGCAGGTGCGACAGCAGTGCCTGCAACGCCGAGAAGACTTCCTGCACGCCGTCCTCCAGCGGAGGCGGTTCGCTGTGCGTCGGCTCACTGCTGGCACGGGTGACGGCCTGGTCGATGGCACGGCGCGCGGGCGCCGGTTTCAGCTCGGGCAGCACGCCGGTGGCGGCCAGCAACTGATTGGCTTCGGCATACAGCTGATCGGTGTCGGCCAGCACGTAACGCTCGAACAGCTTGAGCAGAATCAGCTTGACCTTGATCCCCACCCCCAGGTTGCGCCCGGCCAGCAGGAAATATTCGCACAGCATCGAAGGACCCAGCGGGTTGTGCCGATCCTCCAGGGTCTTGCCGAGCAGGGCATTGAGCCGCGCCGTCAATTGATCGAGGGCGAAACCGTCGCGGCTCAGCACACGGCCGACCATGGTCTCGATGGCGACGCTGCGCTCCCGGTCGTCGGTGCGTTCAGAGGTTTCGTCCGGCAGCAGCGAGGACGGCAAGGCGTTTTGCGCGGGATCGTACTGGGTGAGGCCGACGAACGCCTCGAAGAGATGTTCGAGAAAGCCGCGCTCGATGTTCTTGCGCTTCAGGCGCAGGTCGCGCATGGCCTCGAAAAAGAGATTCTGTTCGACGTCGCTGCGGGCTCGGTCGGCCATTTCGAACAGGGTGTCGTCGGCATTGTCGAACAGCGCCTGCAGGCCGTGGCGCAGTTGCTGGGTGGCCTTGTCGCGCACCTGAAGCAGAATCACAGGCAGGCGGGCGAGCGGCGAAGGGTTCGCCGGATCGGTAGCGGCCTTGCGCAAAGGCACTACATTCCCGTCGTTGTGCATCCAAGCCTCCTGAAACGGTGATTCTTCAAGTGCGCGGGCCTGCCGATCCCTGTCGGGGAACGGCCGGAAAGCGGGCTCAAAGACAAACGTCAAAGCCATGACGTCAAATGCAAGGCGGATTATCTTGCAAAAAATGTCCCCGGCGCCAGAGCCCTCAGGGATTCCCCTAGGCCCCGGCGCTGTTCCAGTGACCGCTCCCGGCGCGCATTTGCTCAAGGAAATCGACCGGCTGCGCTCAAGTCCCTGCGCACCCGCCTTGGGTTGGGCCCTGCCATGCCCCTATAATCGGGCCACTTTGTCTGTGGAGCCCGTTATGCCGAACCTACGTCTCGCCGATTTGACCGCCGAAATCGAAGCCAACGTCCGCCGTGCGTTGCGCGAAGACATCGGCAGCGGCGACATCACCGCACAACTGATCCCGGCCGAACGCCTGGCCAAGGCGACCATCATCACCCGCGACGCCGCCGTCATCTGCGGCACCGCCTGGGTCGACGCCGTGTTCCGTCAGCTCGACCCGCGGGTGGCGGTGCACTGGCAGGTGCGCGACGGCGACCGGGTGAGCCCGAACCAGCCGCTGTTCCACCTGGAAGGCCCGGCCCGTTCGCTGCTGACCGGCGAACGCAGCGCGCTGAACTTCCTGCAGATGCTCTCCGGTGTCGCGACCCGCGCCCGACAACTGGCGGATTTCGTCGCCGAGACCGGCGTGAAGCTGCTCGACACCCGCAAGACCCTGCCGGGCCTGCGCCTGGCGCAGAAGTACGCGGTGACCTGCGGCGGCTGCCACAACCACCGCATCGGCCTGTACGACGCGTTCCTGATCAAGGAAAACCACATCGCCGCCAGCGGCGGCATCCCCCAGGCCATCGCCGCCGCGCACCGGATCGCGCCGGGCAAGCCGGTGGAGGTCGAAGTGGAAAGCCTGGATGAACTGAAGGAGGCGCTGGACGCCGGGGCCGACATCATCATGCTCGACGAGCTGAGCCTGGACGACATGCGCGAAGCCGTGCGCCTGAACGGCGGCAAGGCGAAGCTGGAAGCCAGCGGCGGCATCAACGAAAGCACGCTGCTGCCGATCGCCCGCACCGGCGTGGACTACATTTCCATCGGCGCCATGACCAAGGACGTGAAGGCGGTGGACCTGTCGATGCGCCTGAGCCTCTGAAGCCGCCGCGCAACGAAAAACGCCAGCTCCGTCGGGGCTGGCGTTTTTGTTTCAATTGTCGATTTCGTTGAGTTCAAGATAGGCCTGCAGCTTCATGCCCAAGGCTTCGGCCACTTCCTGATGCACTTCCAGGCGCATGGCCTTGAGCTCCTGCGGCGTCTCGGCCACCAGCTCCAGCACCAGTTCCCAAGGCTCCAGCCCGCGGGACTCGGCTTCGTCCTCGAACGCCCACTGCGCCTGCTGCTTTTGCTCGGTGGCGTCCAGGGCGCTGATCTCTTCCTGAAGGGAAGGCGTCGCCGCCAGGTATTTCTCCAGCGCTACATCGATTCGTTGTTCTTTTGGGATCATGGCGTTCTCGCTGATCAGGGGAATGGGTGATGGATCTGGATCTTCTGGGATCTCTCTGCCGCGGATTGTCCGGCCTCGGAACCATTCGGGATCATCTGAACACTGCAGGGCGATGCTTGTGCTGGCGCCGAATATAGGACGTTTGGATGACGAATGACACGGGTCTTTACATCTCTCGCACAAAAAGCTGACCGGGGGAACATAAATCCGGATTCCGAGTCATAGCGATGTGCCATATCGGCACGCCACTCCGCTGTCCACAAGGAAACCCAGTGATGCGCAGCCTTTCGAAAATGTCGTCTGTTGTGTCCACTACCGCAATGACCGCCCTGCTCGGGGCGTTGGCCCTGCCGGGCAATGCAATGGCCATCGAGCTGAGCGACCGGCTCCCCGGCTACGGCGACTCGGTTCCCGCCATCCACAACGACAACGGCAAGACCGTGATCGTCAGAACCGACATCAGCCTCGATGAACTGAAGAAGATGCGCGACACCCTCGGCGACCAGACGCGCCAGCTCGAAGAGCTCAAACGCAGCAGCGGCTCCAGCGCCAGCGCCGGCAGCCGGGAGACTGACCAGCTCAAGGAACAGGTCAAGAAACAGGACGGTGAACTGGACACCCTGCGCCGGCAGATGGAAGAACTCAAACGCAGCAGCGGTTCCAGCTCAAGCGCCGGCAGCCGCGACACCGACGAACTGAGGAACAAGGTCAAGGAGCAGGACCGGGAACTGGACAACCTGCGCCGGCAGGTCGAGGAACTCAAACGCAGCAGCGGTTCCAGCTCCAGCTCAAGCGAGCTGTCGAGCCTCAAGCGGGACGTCAGCGATCAGGACCGTGCGATGGATCAGCTCAAGCGCACCGTGGAGGAGCTGAGCCGCAAGGTGAAATGAGGGGAATGGTGCCCGAGACAGGAATCGAACCTGCGACCTTCGCGTTACGAGTGCGCTGCTCTACCGGCTGAGCTACACGGGCGGTGGGCTAAACCTAGCATCGGTCTCGGCGCCCGGCAACCCATCTCGCGCCGCAATCATTTTTGACAGGAAAAAAAATGCCCCGCCGTTTTCACGGCGGGGCATTTTCATTGCGCGAAAGCCTGGGGTCGATTAAACGCCCGAAGCCTTGGCAGCCGCCACGTCTTTGATGGACAGCTTGATGCGGCCGCGGTTGTCCACGTCCAGCACCAGCACTTCCACTTCCTGGCCTTCTTTCAGGATGTCGGTGACTTTCTCTACGCGAGCGTCGCTCAGCATCGAGATGTGCACCAGACCGTCCTTGCCCGGCAGGATGTTGACGAACGCGCCGAAGTCGACGATGCGCTCAACCTTGCCCACGTAGATCTTGCCGATCTCGGCTTCGGCGGTGATGCCCAGAACGCGCTGACGGGCAGCTTCTGCGGCTTCCTTGGTTTCGCCGAAGATCTTGATCGAGCCGTCGTCTTCGATGTCGATCGACGCCTTGGTCTCTTCGCAGATGGCACGGATGGTCGCGCCACCTTTGCCGATCACGTCGCGGATCTTGTCGGTGTCGATCTTCATCGCGATCATGGTCGGTGCGTTGGCCGACAGTTCGGTACGCGACTGGCCGATCACTTGGTTCATCTGGCCGAGGATGTTCAGGCGAGCTTCCAGGGCCTGGCCCAGGGCGATCTCCATGATCTCTTCGGTGATGCCCTTGATCTTGATGTCCATCTGCAGCGCGGTGACGCCCTTGGCGGTACCGGCCACTTTGAAGTCCATGTCGCCCAGGTGGTCTTCGTCACCCAGGATGTCGGTCAGGACGGCGAACTTCTCGCCTTCCTTCACCAGGCCCATGGCGATACCGGCCACCGGTGCCTTCATCGGCACACCGGCGTCCATCAGGGCCAGGGAAGCGCCGCACACGGAAGCCATCGAGCTGGAGCCGTTGGATTCGGTGATTTCCGACACCACACGAACGGTGTACGGGAATTCGTCGGCGGCAGGCAGCATGGCCTGGACCGAACGGCGGGCCAGACGGCCGTGACCGATTTCGCGACGACCGGCACCGCCCATGCGACCGCACTCGCCCACCGAGAACGGAGGGAAGTTGTAGTGCAGCATGAACGAGTCTTTCTTCTCGCCTTCCAGGGTGTCCAGCAGTTGCGCGTCACGGGCGGTGCCCAGGGTCGCGACCACCAGGGCCTGGGTTTCGCCACGGGTGAACAGCGCCGAACCGTGGGTCTTCGGCAGCACGCCGACTTCGATGTTCAGCGGACGCACGGTGCGGGTGTCGCGGCCGTCGATGCGTGGCTTGCCGTTGACGATGTTCTCGCGAACGGTGCGGTATTCGATTTCGCCGAAAGCCGCTTTGACGTCGCCGGCCGAAGGCTGGCCTTCTTCACCGGACAGCTTGGCGACCGCCTGGTCGCGCAGCTCGCCCAGACGGGCGTAGCGGTCGGCCTTGACCGTGATGGTGTAGCCTTGGGAGATCGCTTCGCCGAACTCGGCACGGATCGCGCCCAGCAGTTCGGTGGCCTCGGCGGCAGGCGCCCAGTCCCAGGTCGGCTTGGCGGCTTCGGCGGCCAGTTCCTTGACGGCCTTGATGACCGACTGGAATTCGTCGTGGGCGAACAGCACGGCGCCCAGCATCTGGTCTTCGGTCAGTTCCTTGGCTTCCGACTCGACCATCAGCACGGCTTCTTCGGTACCGGCCACGACCATGTCCAGGCTCGATGCGGCCAGTTGCTCGTAGGTCGGGTTCAGCAGGTAGCCGGTGCTTTCGTGGAAAGCGACGCGGGCGGCGCCGATCGGGCCGTCGAACGGAATGCCGGAGATGGCCAGGGCAGCCGAGGTGCCGATCATCGCAGCGATGTCCGGATCGGTCTTCTTGCTGGTGGAGACGACGGTGCAGACGACCTGCACTTCGTTCATGAAGCCTTCAGGGAACAGCGGACGGATCGGACGGTCGATCAGTCGGGAAGTCAGGGTTTCCTTCTCGGAAGGACGGCCTTCGCGCTTGAAGAAACCGCCAGGGATCTTGCCTGCGGCGTAGGTCTTTTCCTGGTAGTGAACGGACAGGGGGAAGAAACCCTTGCCCGGATCGGCTTGCTTGGCGCCGACCACGGTCACCAATACGCTGACGTCGTCGTCAACGGTGACCAGCACTGCGCCGGTGGCCTGACGGGCGATGCGGCCTGTCTCGAGGGTGACGGTCGACTGACCGAACTGGAACTTCTTGATTACCGGGTTCACGGTGTCCTACCTTCTTTGTGGCTCTTGGGGGAACTGGTTTCTTGCGAAATTCTTGGGCAATGTCGGGAATCGGCCCGATGCGGATTGTCCGGGGTGCTGCCGGGATGAAACAGGTGCCTCAGATAAAACTTGAGGCTGGAAGCCTGCCGCCTGCCGGCGGAAAACCGCAGACAGCCGACAGGCAACCAACCTCATAGCGCAATCGCTGATTAGCGACGCAGGCCCAGGCGGCCGATCAGAGCGCTGTAGCGGCTCAGATCTTTGCCTTTCAGGTAGTCCAGCAGCTTGCGACGCTGGTTAACCATGCGGATCAGACCACGACGGGAGTGGTGGTCTTTGCCGTTGGCCTTGAAGTGACCTTGCAGCTTGTTGATGTTGGCGGTCAGCAGTGCAACTTGCACTTCTGGCGAGCCGGTATCACCAACGGCTTGCTGGTAGTCGGTAACGATTTGAGCTTTTTCTGCTGCGCTGAGAGCCATGAGGCAATCCTTTTATCAGGAAACCGTCCAGGGACGGTTTCAACAGGCCAGGGACAAATCCCTGTATCAATAAAAGAGCAGTGACCGTGCCTGTTGACAGCCACCCTCGCCGGCCCGCTGTTACGCGGACCGGTTCCGGTCATTCCGACCGAATCAAGCGACGCGGCGCGATGCGCCCGTCTTCGCTCACTTCACCGATGCCGATGAAGCGACCGTTGTGATCCTGTACCCGCACCATGCCGAACTTCGGCGCATCCGGAGCGCGCACCGGCTGGCCGTTGAGCCAGTAGAACGCGCTGTGCTCCGAGAACTTCAGCAGCGGCCAATCCTGCAGGCCGCTGTCCGCCGGCATCAGGAAGCGGTCGAGCGCTTCGTTGCCGCCTTCGGCATGGGCCGCTTCGAGCTCTTCGAGGGTCACGGTCTGCGCCAGGGTGAAAGGCCCGGCCTGGGTACGCCGCAATTCAGCGACGTACGCACCGCAACCGAGCTGCTCACCGATATCCTCCACCAGGGTACGGATATAGGTGCCCTTGCTGCAATCCACCGCCAGTCGCGCAGTATCGCCTTCGAAGGCCAGCAATTCCAAGCGCGCAATAGTAACAGAACGCGGTTCGCGCTCCACTACTTCACCTGCACGGGCCAACTTGTAGAGCGGCTGGCCATCACGCTTGAGCGCCGAGTACATCGGCGGTATCTGATTGATTTGCCCACGGAATTTCGGCAGGACGGCTTCTATGTCGGCGCGACCAACGGTCACCGGACGCTCCTGCAGAACCTCGCCCTCGGCATCGGCCGTGGTAGTGGTCTTGCCCAGTTGCGCCAGCGTCTCATAGCCCTTGTCGGAATCGAGCAGGTACTGCGAGAACTTGGTCGCCTCGCCGAAGCACAGCGGCAGCACGCCGGTGGCCAGCGGGTCGAGGCTGCCGGTGTGCCCGGCCTTCTCGGCGTTGAGCAGCCAGCGAACCTTTTGCAGCGCCGCGTTGGAGGTGAACCCCAGCGGCTTGTCGAGCAGGATGATGCCGCTGACGTTACGACGGATACGTTTGACCTGGGCCACCGGATTACTCCTTGGTGTCTTCGGGTTCGGCCGCCGTCTCGTGCAGGCTGTCTTCAGCCACCGCACGGTCGATCAGGGCCGACAGGTGCGCGCCGCGGGCGACGCTTTCGTCGTAGTGGAAATGCAGTTGCGGCACGCTGCGCAGCTTCATTTCGCGGGCCAGCTGCATGCGCAGGAAACCGGCGGCGGCGTTCAGCACCTTGATGCTCTGCGCGATGTCGGCAGCGTTGTCCTGCCCCATCACAGTGATGAAGATCTTGGCGTGACCGACGTCACGGCTGACATCCACCGCAGTGATGGTGACCAGGCCGACGCGCGGGTCTTTGACTTCACGACGGATCAGCTGGGCCAGCTCACGCTGCATCTGATCGCCGATACGTTGGGTACGGCTGTATTCTTTTGCCATGGTTTGTTACCTGTAACTGCCCCACGGCGAAACCCGTGAGGTCTGAAAGCGGCAAACGCCCGGCCTGGCGGAGGCCAGACCGGGCGTTGCGTTTAGAGTCCGCCGGACGGGCTGCGCAGATCGCTGCGGCGGCCCGTTGCGGCTCCCGAAGTGCGCGAGTCAGAGGCTGCGAGCAACCTGAACCTTCTCGAAGACTTCGATCTTGTCGCCGACCTTGACGTCGTTGTAGCTCTTCACGCCGATGCCGCATTCCATGCCGGCACGGACTTCGGAAGCGTCATCCTTGAAGCGGCGCAGGGATTCCAGCTCGCCTTCGAAAATCACGATGTCTTCACGCAGCACGCGGATCGGACGGTTACGGTGCACGACACCCTCGACCACCATGCAACCGGCGATCGCGCCGAACTTCGGCGAACGGAACACGTCACGCACTTCGGCGATACCCAGGATGTTCTCGCGGACATCGCTGCCGAGCATGCCGGTCAGGGCCTTCTTGACGTCTTCGATGATGTCGTAGATCACGTTGTAGTAACGCATGTCCAGACCTTCCTGCTCGACGATCTTCCGTGCGCCCGCATCGGCACGCACGTTGAAGCCGAACAGCACGGCGTTGGAGGCCAGTGCCAGGTTGGCGTCGGATTCGGTGATGCCACCGACGCCGCCACCGACCACACGCACTTGCACTTCGTCGTTGCCCAGGCCGTTGAGGGCGCCTTGCAGGGCCTCCAGCGAGCCGCGGACGTCGGACTTGAGGACGATGTTGAGCGTCTTCTTCTCTTCCTGGCCCATGCTTTCGAAGATGTTTTCCAGCTTGCCGGCGTGAGCGCGGGCCAGCTTGACTTCGCGGAACTTGCCTTGACGGAACAGGGCCACTTCACGGGCCTTCTTCTCGTCGGCCACCACGCTCATCTCGTCACCGGCGTCAGGCGTGCCGTCCAGGCCGAGGATCTCGACCGGAATGGCCGGGCCCGCTTCCTTGATCGGCTTGCCGTTCTCGTCGAGCATGGCGCGCACGCGGCCATAGTTCGAACCGACCAGCACCATGTCGCCTTGACGCAGGGTACCGTCCTGAACCAGCACGGTGGCCACCGGGCCGCGGCCCTTGTCCAGACGCGACTCGACCACGACACCACGGCCAGGGGCCGACGGAGTGGCGGTGAGCTCAAGCACTTCGGCCTGCAGCAGCACGGCTTCGAGCAGTTCGTCGACGCCGGTACCCATCTTCGCCGAAACCGGAACGAACGGCGTGTCGCCACCCCAGTCTTCCGGCGTCACGCCGTGGGTCGCCAGCTCGCTGCGGATGCGATCGAGGTCGGCACCCGGCTTGTCGATCTTGTTCACCGCCACCACCAGCGGCACGCCAGCAGCCTGGGCGTGCTGAACGGCTTCGATGGTTTGCGGCATCACGCCGTCGTCGGCCGCGACCACCAGGATCACGATGTCGGTCGCCTTGGCGCCGCGGGCACGCATCGCGGTGAACGCCGCGTGACCCGGGGTGTCGAGGAAGGTGACCATGCCGCGTTCGGTTTCGACGTGGTACGCACCGATGTGCTGGGTGATGCCGCCGGCTTCGCCCGCAGCGACCTTGGCGCGACGGATGTAGTCGAGCAGCGAGGTCTTGCCGTGGTCAACGTGACCCATGACGGTCACGACCGGAGCACGAGGCACCGCCTCGCCTTCGAACTTCAGGGACTCGGCCAGGGAATCTTCCAGGGCGGTGTCGCTGATCAGGGTCACTTTGTGGCCCAGTTCTTCGGCGACCAGCTGGGCAGTTTCCTGGTCCAGAACCTGGTTGATGGTGGCCGGGGTGCCCAGCTTGAACATGAACTTGATGATTTCAGCAGCCTTGACCGACATCTGCTGGGCCAGATCGCCCACAGTGATGGTCTCGCCGATCTTCACGTCACGCACCACCGGCCCGGTAGGGCTCTGGAAACCGTGGGCGTTGCGTTTCTTCAGCTTGGACTTGCTGCTGCGACCGCCGCGGCGGAAGCCATCGCTTTCTTCGTCGGTGGTGCGGGGCGCCACGCGAGGGGCCGGCGCCTTTTCCTTGACCGATGCGCGGTGCGGAGCGTTCTTGCGCTCGCCGTCACCGCCGCCGCGACGGCTGTTCTCGTCGGCGCGTGGCTTGTCCGGACGACGCTGGTCGTCACGCTTGCGCACTTCGACGACCGGAGCGGCCGGCGCTGCGGATACCGCTTCGCGCACAGGCTCGGCAACCGGAGCCGGGGCTGCAACAGGCTCGGCCGCAGCGGCCGGGGCAGCAGGAGGCTGACGGCGCGCTTCTTCTTCGGCGCGCAGGCGGGCTTCCTCTTCTGCCTTTTGACGGGCGGCGTTTTCCACGGCGCGGCGCTCGTCCAGCTCACGCTGACGCTCGGCCTCGATCTCTTCCGGGCTGCGCTGCACGAAAACTTTCTTCTTGCGCACTTCTACGCTGATGCTCTTGCTGCCGGCCACCCGCAGGGTGCTGGTGGTTTTACGCTGCAGCGTGATCTTGCGTGGCTCTTCCACTTTCGCCTTGTGGCTGCTCTTCAAGTGAGTCAGCAGGGACTGCTTTTCACTGTCAGTCACATGTTCTTCGGCGGCGGTGTGCGGCAGACCTGCCTCACGCATCTGCTGCAACAGGCGCTCTACCGGTGTTTTGACCTCATCGGCCAGTTGTTTCACCGTGACTTGCGTCATGCACTTCTCTCCTCAGGCCGCGCCTAATTACTCGAACCAGTGGGCTCGGGCGGCCATGATCAACTTGCCGGCACGCTCTTCGTCGATACCGTCGATGTCGAGCAGGTCATCAATCGACTGCTCGGCCAGGTCTTCGCGGTTAACTACGCCGCGCACCGCCAGTTCCGCCGCCAGATCCTTGTCCATGCCCTCAAGCGAGAGCAGGTCTTCGGCCGGATGGGCGTCTGCCAGCTTTTCCTCAGTAGCGATGGCCTTGGTCAACAACCGGTCCTTGGCGCGAGCGCGAAGCTCGTTGACGATTTCCTCGTCGAAGCCGTCGATGTTGAGCATCTCTTCCAGCGGTACGTAGGCAATCTCTTCCAGGCTGGTGAAGCCTTCGTCGACCAGCACCTGGGCCAGCTCTTCGTCGACTTCCAGCTCGTCGATGAAGTTGCGCAGGATGTCGCCGGTCTCCGCCTGTTGCTTGGCCTGGATGTCCGATTCGGTCATCACGTTCAGGGTCCAACCGGTCAGCTGACTGGCCAGACGCACGTTCTGGCCGCCGCGGCCGATGGCCTGAGCGAGGTTGTCGGCACCCACCGCGATGTCCATGGCGTGGGCGTCTTCGTCAACGATGATCGCCGCCACTTCGGCAGGCGACATGGCATTGATCACGAACTGCGCCGGGTTGTCGTCCCACAGGACGATGTCCACACGCTCGCCACCCAATTCGCCCGACACGGCCTGGACGCGCGAACCGCGCATGCCGATGCACGCGCCCTGCGGGTCGATGCGCTTGTCCTTGGAGCGGACGGCGATCTTGGCGCGCGAACCCGGATCCCGGGAGGCGGCCATCACTTCGATCAGGCCTTCGGCGATTTCCGGCACTTCGATGCGGAACAGCTCGATCAGCATTTCCGGCGCGGTGCGCGACAGGATCAGCTGAGGGCCGCGGTTCTCGGTGCGGATTTCCTTGAGCAGCGCACGCAGGCGAACGCCGACACGGAAGGTCTCGCGGGAGATGATGTCTTCACGGGCCAGCAACGCTTCGGCGTTGTTGCCCAGGTCGACGATCACATTGTCGCGGGTCACTTTCTTCACGGTGCCGGAGATGATCTCTCCCAAGCGCTCGCGGTACGCGTCCACGACTTGGGCGCGCTCGGCTTCACGAACCTTCTGTACGATGACCTGCTTGGCGGTCTGCGCCGCGATGCGGCCGAACTCGATGGACTCGATCTTCTCTTCGACGACGTCGCCGACCTTGGCGCCCGGGTGCGTTTCGGCAACCTTGCTCGGCCAGGTCTCGATGGCCGGATCGTCCAGATCGGCTTCCTCGACCACCGTCCAGCGACGGAAAGTCTCGTAGGAACCGGTGTGGCGGTTGATTTCCACACGCAGGTCCACTTCGTCTTCAAAACGTTTTTTGGTTGCAGTGGCCAGAGCCAGCTCCAGCGCTTCAAAAATCACGCCTGCCGGTACACCCTTTTCATTGGATACCGACTCAACAACCAGCAGTACTTCTTTGCTCATCGTACGCCTCGCCTTTCGCAAGCCATTGGATCCGCGGGATCCGCAGTATCTGGCAGGTCTCAGTCAAAACTGGGAATAATGTTGGCCTTGTCGATCATATCGATCGGCAACAGGAACTCATGGTCATCCACCTGCACCACGACATCCTGTTCTTCCACTCCGCGCAGAAGGCCCTGAAAGTTGCGCCGGCCTTCAAAAGGCGAACGCAATTTGATCTTCACTTGTTCGCCGGCATGCGAAGCAAACTGTTCCAGAGTGAACAGCGGGCGATCCATGCCAGGAGAGGACACCTCAAGGGTGTATTCGGAACTGATCGGGTCTTCCACATCGAGGACCGCGCTGGCCTGATGACTCACTGCCGTGCAGTCGTCGATCAGGATGCCGCCCTCTTTATCGATGTAGATCCGCAAAACCGAATGTTTGCCTTGAGAGATGAATTCGATCCCCCAGCATTGATAGCCAAGAGCCTCGACCACCGGGGCCAACAAGGCCTGCAACTGTTCTAGCTTGCTCGACACCTGAACCCCCTCGTGCATGCTGTGCAAATAAAAAATGGGCAAGAAGCCCACCATGAGATTGCCGCGCGACAGCGGCATTGAAAGTGTCCAGCTAACAAAAAGCCCCTGAAGAAGGGGCTCCTTAAACTGGTTGCGGGGGCCGGATTTGAACCGACGACCTTCGGGTTATGAGCCCGACGAGCTACCAGACTGCTCCACCCCGCGACAAAGCTGGGGCGAAAGTATACGACCGAACCCTAACGAGGGTCAATGTAACCTTCCACCTGCAAGAAAGCCCGCAACAGCGGGCTCTCCTGACTAATTGGTACCGAGAAGGGGACTCGAACCCCTACACCCTATGGGCACAACCACCTCAAGGTTGCGTGTCTACCAATTCCACCACCTCGGCAAAACTACGTTTGAAACCCTTCTTACTTCTGCTCTTGAGCTGGAGGTACGTCAGTCGCCGAGCTGGCCGACTTTTGCTCTTGAAGCACCGGGACATCGTCAGAAGCCGGTTGTTGCTTTGGAACTTCCAACACCGCCGGATCTGGCAGACCTGCTTGAGTCAGCTGATGAGCCTTCTCTTTAGCAAAGTATCCTAACCCTAAGCTGGTTATGAAGAAACCGGCGGCGAGTATAGCAGTAAACTTACTAAGAAAGGTAGAGGAACCTTGGCTTCCGAACACAGTATTTGAAGCACCTGCTCCGAAAGACGCACCAGCGTCCGCTCCCTTACCCTGCTGCAGCAAAACCAGAGCAACTACGCCCAATGCACCCAGCAGATGAAAAACGACTACGACTGTTTCCAGCATTTTTTCAGTTTCCCGCGGCGCGGCAAATCGCACCGAACTCATCTGCATTCAGGGAAGCTCCACCAATGAGCCCCCCATCGATATCCGGCATGCCGAACAGTTCAGCCGCATTGGCCGCCTTCACGCTGCCGCCGTACAGAAGCCGCACACCTCGTGCCACTTCAGGATTCTCTGCCGCCAATTGCTCGCGGATGGCCTTGTGCACATCCTGAGCCTGCTGCGGCGTCGCAGTCAGCCCGGTGCCAATGGCCCAGACCGGCTCGTAAGCGATGACCGCCTTTGCAAAGGCACCCACCCCCAACTCTTCGATGATGCTGCCCAGCTGACGCCCGACAACCTCAAGGGTCTGTCCAGCTTCGCGCTGCTCAAGGGTTTCCCCTATGCAGAGCACCGGAACCAGACCGCAGGCCTGTGCCGCCGCGAACTTGCGGTTCAGCATCCCGTCACGCTCACCCATGATCTGGCGACGCTCGGAGTGCCCGACAAGCACCAGGGAACAACCTGCGTCCACCAACTGACTCGGAGCGATCTCACCCGTCAAGGCACCTTGCATGGATTCCACCGCAGAATTCTGCGCACCGACCGAAATCGATTTTCCTTTCAGGCCATCAATCACTTGATTGATGAACAGGCAAGGCGGGAATACCGCGACATCAATGCCGCTTGGCAATGCCAGATGACGGAGGCCGTTGATCAGCTCAGCGACGCTGGCGCGGGTACCGTGCATTTTCCAGTTACCAGCTACCATAGGGCGACGCATGCTTTACCTCGTCGGTCAAAGTGGGCGCAGATGTTACCCAACACAATCATGGCTGGCAAGCCGAATCATGCAGAAACTTCAGTCACCAGTTTTGCCAGCTCTTCGGCGTAGCCGCGAACCTGGGCCTCGTCCTCGCCTTCGACCATGACACGCACCAAAGGCTCTGTCCCGGACTTGCGCAGCAGAACGCGGCCACGACCGGCCATCGCCTGGGTGACACGGGCACTGGCTTCTTTGACAGCAGGATGCTCAAGCGGACTTTCGCCGCCGCCGAAACGCACGTTGATCAGCACCTGCGGACACTTGCGCAGCGCCTGGCGGGTCTGGGCCAGCCCTTCGTTGCGGGTCTTCAGCGCCATCAGCACCTGCAGCGCCGCGATGATCGCATCCCCGGTTGTGGTGTGGTTGAAGCACACGACATGCCCTGAGTTCTCACCGCCCACCAACCAGTTGCGTTCCAGCAGTTCGGCGATGACATAACGGTCGCCGACATTGGCGCGCACGAACGGGATGCCCAGATCGGCCAGCGCCAGTTCCAGCCCGAGATTGCTCATCAAGGTGCCGACCACACCGCCCTGAAGCTTGCCGCGCTCGTGCAGGTCCCGCGCGATGATGAACAGCAGCTCGTCGCCGTCGACCACGGCGCCGGTGTGATCCACCATCTGCACCCGGTCGCCGTCACCGTCGAAGGCGATGCCCAGGTCGGCGTGCTCCGCCAGCACCGCGGCCTGCAACGGCCCCATGTGGGTCGAGCCGCAGTTGTCGTTGATGTTCAGGCCATTCGGCTGGGCCGACAGCACCACGACCTCGGCGCCCAGCTCACGGAACACGCTCGGCGCCACCTTGTAGGTCGCACCGTGGGCGCAGTCGATCACGATCTTGAGGCCCGAGAAGCTGGTGCCGGACGGCACGCTGCTCTTGCAGAATTCGATGTAGCGGCCCGAGGCATCGTTGATCCGCGAGACCTTGCCGATCTTGCTCGACTCGACCACGGTCATCGGCGTGTCGAGAAGCTCTTCGATCATCAGCTCCAGCTCGTCCGGGAGCTTGGTGCCCTTACCGGAGAAGAACTTGATGCCGTTGTCGTCGTGCGGGTTGTGCGAAGCGCTGATCACGATCCCGGCCTCGGCCTGGAACGTGCGCGACAGGTAGGCGATGGCCGGCGTCGGCATAGGGCCGAGCAGCATCACATCGGCCCCGGCGGAGGTCAGGCCGGCCTCAAGCGCCGATTCGAACATGTACCCCGAAATCCGGGTGTCCTTGCCGACCAGCACCTTGCAGGCGCCCATCTTGCGGAATGCCATGCCGGCCGCCCAGCCGAGCTTGAGCATGAAGTCTGGAGTGATCGGATACTCACCGACCCGGCCGCGAATACCGTCGGTGCCAAAATATTTCTTGCTCATAAGTGCTCCATATTCCTATTCGGCCGAATCCACGGCTTCGATCATCCGCACGACATCCACCGTTTGCGCCACGTCATGCACGCGCAGTATGCGCGCACCCTTGACCGACGCCAGCGCCGCCAGTGCCAAACCACCGCTCAAACGTTCATCCACGGGGCGATTCAAGGTCTGCCCGATCATGCTCTTGCGGGACACGCCCACAAGCAGCGGCCGCCCAAGCGCATGCAGGGATTCCATGTGCTTGAACAAGCTTAGATTGTGCTGCAGGGTTTTGGCGAAACCGAAACCGGGGTCGAGAATGATCCTCTCGGCGGGAATGCCCGCCGCGGCGCACGCCGACATGCGCTCGACCAGAAACTCGCCCACTTCACGGGTGACGTCCTGGTACCGCGGATTGTCCTGCATGTCGCCAGGCTCGCCCAGCATGTGCATGAGGCACACCGGCAAACCCGTGGCCGCCGCCGCATCCAATGCACCGTCCCGGCGCAACGAGCGCACGTCGTTGATCAACCCCGCCCCCAGCCGAGCCGTCTCGCGCATCACCGACGGGGTCGACGTGTCGACCGAAATGATCACATCCAGCTCCCGGGCGATCCGCTCCACGGCCGGGGCCACGCGCTCGAGCTCCTCCAGCGGAGAAACCGCCCGCGCACCGGGCCGGGTGGATTCGCCACCGACATCGATCAACGTCGCGCCGGCCTGCACCATCGCTTCGGCATGGCGCAACGCAGCATCGAGCTGACCGTACCGGCCGCCATCGGAGAAAGAATCGGGAGTGACATTGAGAATGCCCATGACATGCGTCCGGGCCAAATCAAGAACCCGGTTGCCGCAAGGCAACCGGGTCAGGGACTGAGCAGAAGTCATTTCAAACCTTAAACGTCAGCTGCCGGGCCGCCGATCGGAGTTTCCGGACGCTCATCCCGCACCACGGGCGGAGGCGTACCGGTGCCGCCCGACCAGTCGCGAGGCTCGCGCGGTTCGCGTCCGGCCATGATGTCGTCGATCTGCTCGGCATCGATCGTTTCGTATTTCATCAGCGCATCGGCCATGGCGTCGAGCTTGTCACGGTTGTCCGTGAGGATCTGCTTGGCGGTGCCGTAGCACTGGTCGATGATGCTGCGCACCTCGGAGTCGATCAGTTTGGCCGTCTCGCCGGAGAAGCTCGCGTTCTGACCGCCACCACCGCGCCCGAGGAACACTTCGCCCTCTTCTTCGGCATACATCAGCGGACCGAGTTTTTCCGACAGGCCCCACTTGGTCACCATGTTCCGGGCGATCTGACTTGCACGCATGATGTCGTTGGAAGCACCGGTGGTGACGCCGTCGAAGCCCAAGGTCATCTCCTCGGCGATACGACCACCGTACAGCGAGCAGATCTGGCTGATCAGCGCACGCTTGGACAGGCTGTAACGATCCTCTTCCGGCAGGAACATGGTCACGCCCAGGGCACGGCCACGCGGGATGATCGACACCTTGTAGACCGGGTCATGCTCTGGCACGACGCGACCGACGATGGCGTGACCGGCCTCGTGGTAAGCGGTGTTCTGTTTCTCTTTCTCGGACATGACCATGGTCTTGCGCTCGGCGCCCATCATGATCTTGTCTTTTGCCAGTTCGAATTCCTTCATCTCGACGATGCGCTTGCCGGCGCGGGCCGCGAACAGGGAGGCCTCGTTGACCAGGTTGGCCAGGTCGGCGCCGGAGAAGCCCGGAGTACCGCGGGCGATGACGGCCGGAGCGACATCGTCGCCCACCGGCACCTTGCGCATGTGCACCTTGAGGATCTGCTCGCGGCCGCGGATGTCCGGCAGGCCGACCACCACCTGACGGTCGAAACGCCCCGGACGCAGCAGCGCCGGGTCGAGCACGTCAGGACGGTTGGTCGCGGCGATGACGATGATGCCGTCATTCATCTCGAAGCCATCCATCTCGACCAACAGTTGGTTGAGGGTCTGTTCGCGCTCGTCATGACCGCCGCCCATGCCGGCGCCACGATGGCGACCCACGGCGTCGATCTCGTCGATGAAGATGATGCACGGCGCGTGCTTCTTGGCCTGTTCGAACATGTCGCGAACACGGCTGGCACCGACACCGACGAACATCTCGACGAAGTCGGAACCGGAAATGGTGAAGAACGGCACCTTGGCTTCGCCGGCGATCGCCTTGGCCAGCAGGGTCTTACCGGTACCCGGAGGGCCGACCATCAGAACGCCGCGAGGGATGCGACCGCCCAGACGCTGGAACTTGCCCGGGTCGCGGAGGAACTCGACGAGCTCGCCGACTTCTTCCTTGGCTTCGTCGCAGCCGGCGACGTCAGCCAGGGTGGTCTTCACCTGATCCTCGGAAAGCAGGCGCGCCTTGCTCTTGCCGAAGCTCATCGGGCCGCCCTTACCGCCGGCACCGCCTTGCATCTGGCGCATGAAGAACATGAACACCGCGATGATCACCAGGATCGGGAAGCTGGCCACCAGCAACTGGGTCCAGATGCTCTGCTGCTCAGGCTGCTTGCCTTCGATCACCACATGGTTGTCGACCAGGTCGCCGATCAGCCCGTTGTCCTGGATGGCCGGACGAATGGTCTTGAAGCTGTCGCCGTCATTGCGCTTGCCGGTGATCACATAGCCGTCGACGGCCACGCGCTCGACCTTGCCGTCCTTGACCTGTTGGATGAAGTCGGAATAGTTGAGGGTCTGCGGCTCGTTCGGACTGGAGAAGTTGTTCATCACAGTCACGAGGACCGCCGCGATGATCAACCACAAAATCAGGTTCTTTGCCATATCGTTCAATTCGTTACCCTCTGAAGCAGGCCAGGCGCAGCCGTGCCTCGCATGATAATCACCGGCTTAACTTACTACATTACCCGCACGACTGCAGGCGCCGTCTGTAACCCTTTGTGAAACCTAGACTACACGATGTTGTTCCAGGCCAGGTTCCGTGTCCCATTGCAAAAAACTATGGGACGCCTCTGAAAGCCCCGGCCTGACGCCTTTCACTCGCCGCGATAGCCCCAAGCCAGCAGGTATTGCTCGCGGGAACTGTCGCGGGAAGAGTCCGGTTTGATCATCTGGACCTTGTCGAATTTCTGACGAGTGTCCTTCAGATAGGCATCGAACCCCTCGCCCTGGAAAATCTTGATTAGGAAATTGCCGCCAGGCTTGAGGATCCGGGCCGCCAGATCAAGGGCCAGCTCACAGAGGAACATGGCCTTGGGCATGTCCACGGCAGGCGTACCACTCATATTGGGGGCCATATCGGAAATCACAAGATCCACCTGCGAATTGCCTACGGCTTCAAGAATGCGGGCGAGCACTTCGTCCTGGGTGAAGTCGCCGTGGACGAAGGTCACGTCCGGGATGCTGTCCATCTCCAGGATGTCCGAGGCGATCAGCCGGCCCTGGCCGCCGATCAGCCGGCTAGTGACCTGCGACCAGCCGCCGGGCGCGGCGCCCAGGTCGACCACGCTCATGCCCGGACGGATCAGCTTGTACTTCTCCTGGACCTCCAGAAGCTTGTAGCTCGCGCGCGAGCGGTAACCATCCTTCTGCGCTTGTTTCACATAAGGATCGTTGACATGTCGTTTCAGCCAACCAAGGCTTGTCTTGGAACGCGCCATTGGGCACCTCGATGATAAGGGTCGTGATTTATCGGGCGGATCCACGAGCCCTCGGGTAAAATGGCCGCCATTTTTACAGAATCCAGACGAAAGGGTCAGATTATGCCGCTCAGCAACGAGCAGAAGAAACAATTCAAATCCATTGGTCACGACCTGAAGCCGGTTCTGATGGTGGCCGGCAACGGCCTGACCGAAGGTGTTCTCGCCGAGCTGGAGCGTGCGTTGACCGATCATGAACTGATCAAGGTGCAGGTCAAGCTCGAAGACCGCGACGACCGTCGCGCCGTCATGGACGAGCTGGCCAAGGCCGGCCGCGCCGAGCAGGTGCAGATCATCGGCAAGATGGTGCTGCTGTACCGCAAGAACCCGCAGCCGAACAAGCAGCTGTCGAACATCCACCGCTACAAATGACGGTGGCCCCGGTCAGCGGTGCGGCTTGCGCACCCTGACCGGCACGGACTGGGCCACCAGCACGATGCCGCTGATCCCCAGCACCACGAAACAGTACATCTGCCAGCGCTGATCGACCGACACGCCGTAGCGCAGCGTGTAATAGCCGAAGCAGGCGGCCAGGCCGACCAGCAGCACCCGGCCACTGAACACCCGCCACCATGCCGCGACACCGGCAACCCTCGCCAGCAGCGTCAGCTGAACCAGCATTCCCACCGCCGCCACACCGATCAACCAACGGTCGATCTGCGTCGCGACGTCGTCGATCAGCAACGGCGCCAGCCCGCTGACCTTCAGCGCCGGAATCAATCCGACATGAAACACCCAAAGGCCGCCGACCCAGAAGACCTGGGACAGCTGCCAAAGGATGGCCTCAAGGGTGGGCGCCCGGAACATCGCGTCAGATGTGCTTGACTTCGACAATCTCGTACTCGACCGTGCCGCTCGGAGTCTTGACCACGACCGTATCGCCTTCTTCCTTGCCGATGATCGCACGGGCTATCGGCGCTGCCGCCGAAAGCCTGCCTTTCTTGATGTCGGCTTCGTCCTCGCCGACGATCTGGTAGGTCACCTGATCGCCGGTCTCGGTGTTTTCCAGATCCACGGTGGTGCCGAAAATCACCTTGCCAGTATGGGCGATGGTGGTGACATCGATCACCACCGAGTTCTGCAGACGGCCTTCGATGTCGCGGATCCGCGCCTCGACCATGCCCTGCTCCTCGCGGGCGGCATGGTACTCGGCGTTTTCCTTGAGGTCACCGAGCTCGCGGGCCTCGCCGATGGCCTGGCTCAAGCGCGGACGCTCGACCTTGCTCAGGAACGTGTGCTCTTCCTCCAGGGCCTTCGCGCCCCGGACGGTCATTGGGTATTTGTTCATGCCTTCAATCCTGCGTGTAGATCCTGCAAGCGGCGCACGGTCTTCTCGGGACCGAACTTCAGCGCTTCGCAAATGGCTTCGCCCGCAGCAATGGTAGTGGTGCAGTAGATCTTGTGCTGCAGGGCATTGCGGCGGATGGAGTAGGAATCAGCGATCGACTGCCGACCCTCGGTGGTGTTGATGATCAGGGTGACTTCGTCGTTCTTGATCATGTCGACCACGTGCGGACGACCTTCGGTCACCTTGTTCACGCGGCGTACCTTCAGACCTGCGGCCTCGATCACCTTGGCTGTGCCGGCGGTGGCCACCACTTCGAAGCCCAGGCCGATCAGGTCACGGGCCACGCCCGCCACCAGCGGCTTGTCGTCGTCGCGGACGCTGATGAATGCGGTGCCGCCGGTCGGCAGCACTTCGCTGGCGCCCATCTGGGCCTTGGCGAACGCTTCGCCGAAGGTGTCGCCGACGCCCATCACTTCACCGGTGGACTTCATTTCTGGGCCGAGGATCGGGTCGACGCCAGGGAACTTGGCGAACGGGAACACCGCCTCTTTCACGCTGTAGAAGTTCGGGATGATTTCCTTGGTGAAACCCAGTTCTTTCAGCGTTTTGCCGGCCATTACGCGGGCCGCGATCATCGCCAGGGAAACGCCGATGCACTTGGACACGAACGGCACGGTACGGGACGCGCGCGGGTTGACTTCGATGACGTAGATGTCTTCGCCCTGCAGCGCCAGCTGCACGTTCATCAGACCGACCACGCCCAGTTCCAGGGCCATTTTCTTGACCTGTTCGCGCATCTCGTCCTGGATGTGCGCCGGCAGCGAGTACGGCGGCAGCGAGCATGCGGAGTCACCGGAGTGAACGCCGGCCTGCTCGATGTGCTGCATGATCGCGCCGATCACCACGTCCTTGCCGTCGCTGACCGCATCCACGTCCATCTCGATGGCGCAGTTGAGGAAGTGATCCAGCAGCACCGGGCTGTCATTGGACACCTGCACCGCTTCGCGCAGGTAACGCTTGAGCTCTTCTTCCTTGTAGACGATTTCCATCGCCCGGCCGCCCAGCACGTAGGACGGACGCACCACCAGCGGGTAGCCGATCTTGGCGGCGGCGCGGACGGCTTCGTCTTCGCTGCGCACGGTGGCGTTCGGCGGCTGACGCAGGTTCAGGCGCTCGACCATCTGCTGGAAGCGCTCGCGGTCTTCGGCGCGGTCGATGGCGTCAGGGCTGGTGCCGATGATCGGCACGCCGGCCGCTTCGAGGGCACGGGCCAGTTTCAGCGGAGTCTGGCCGCCGTACTGGACGATCACGCCTTTCGGCTTCTCGACGCGGACGATTTCCAGCACGTCTTCCAGGGTCACCGGCTCGAAGTACAGGCGGTCGGAGGTGTCGTAGTCGGTGGAGACGGTTTCCGGGTTGCAGTTGACCATGATGGTCTCGTAGCCGTCATCGCGCAGCGCCAGTGCCGCGTGCACGCAGCAGTAGTCGAACTCGATGCCCTGGCCGATGCGGTTCGGGCCGCCACCGAGGATGATGATCTTGTCGCGGCCGGACGGCGCCGCTTCGCACTCTTCCTCGTAGGTGGAGTACAGGTAGGCGGTGTCGGTGGCGAACTCGGCGGCGCAGGTGTCGACGCGCTTGTAGACCGGGAACACTTCCAGCTTCTGGCGGTGGGTGCGCAGGTTCTTCTCGGTGACGCCCAACAGCTTGGCCAGACGCTGGTCGGAGAAGCCCTTGCGCTTGAGGCGGAACATCAGATCGCGGTCGATGGCCGACAGACCGAGGGTCTTGACCTTCTCTTCTTCCTTGACCAGGTCCTCGATCTGCACCAGGAACCATGGGTCGATCATGTTCATGCCGAAGATGTCTTCGACGGTCAGGCCGGCACGGAACGCGTCCGCCACGTACCAGATGCGCTCGGCGCCCGGCACGGTCAGTTCGCGCTTGAGGACACTCATGCTTTCCGGGTTGCTCAGGTCGAGCTTCTCGTCCAGGCCGCAGACGCCCACTTCCAGGCCGCGCAGGGCTTTCTGCAGGGATTCCTGGAAGGTACGGCCGATGGCCATGACTTCACCCACCGATTTCATCTGGGTGGTCAGGCGTGCGTCGGCCTTGGCGAACTTCTCGAAGGCGAAGCGTGGCAGCTTGGTGACGACGTAGTCGATGGACGGCTCGAAGGACGCCGGGGTCTTGCCGCCGGTGATGTCGTTCGACAGCTCGTCGAGGGTGTAGCCGACGGCCAGTTTCGCGGCGACCTTGGCGATCGGGAAACCGGTGGCCTTCGAGGCCAGGGCCGACGAACGGGACACCCGCGGGTTCATCTCGATCACGACCATGCGGCCGGTGTTCGGGCAGATGCCGAACTGCACGTTGGAGCCGCCGGTCTCGACGCCGATCTCACGCAGCACCGCCAGGGAGGCATTGCGCAGGATCTGGTATTCCTTGTCGGTCAGGGTCTGGGCCGGGGCCACGGTGATCGAGTCGCCGGTGTGCACGCCCATCGGGTCGAAGTTCTCGATCGAGCAGACGATGATGCAGTTGTCCTTTTTGTCGCGGACAACTTCCATCTCATATTCTTTCCAGCCGATCAGGGATTCGTCGATCAGCAGTTCCTTGGTCGGCGACAGGTCCAGGCCGCGGGCGCAGATCTCTTCGAACTCTTCACGGTTGTAGGCGATGCCGCCGCCGGTGCCGCCCATGGTGAAGGACGGACGGATGATGCACGGGAAGCCCAGGCGCTCAAGCACCGCATTTGCTTCTTCCATGCTGTGGGCGATGCCGGAGCGCGGGCATTCCAGGCCGATGGCCTTCATGGCCTTGTCGAAGCGCGAGCGGTCTTCGGCCTTGTCGATGGTGTCGGCGTTGGCGCCGATCATTTCCACGCCGAACTTTTCCAGTACGCCTTCGCGCTCCAGGTCCAGGGCGCAGTTCAGCGCGGTCTGGCCACCCATGGTCGGCAGCAGCGCGTCCGGACGCTCTTTCTCGATGATCTTGGCGACGGTCTGCCACTTGATCGGCTCGATGTAGGTGGCGTCGGCCATGGCCGGGTCGGTCATGATGGTGGCCGGGTTGGAGTTCACCAGGATGACGCGGTAACCCTCTTCGCGCAGGGCCTTGCAGGCCTGGGCGCCGGAGTAGTCGAATTCGCAGGCCTGGCCGATCACGATCGGGCCGGCGCCGAGAATCAGGATGCTTTTAATGTCTGTACGTTTTGGCATGGGTTTGTCACTCAAATCCGCAGGTCAGTCGGCAAGCCGTCCTGATCGATTTCTGAAGTATCGAGGGGGCCGCCGGTCGCGGGGCCGCCCTCGAAGGGCTTCTCGCTACAGTCTCAAGGCAACGCTCAGCGTCGCTTGGCCATCTCGTTGATGAAGCGGTCGAACAGTGGCGCCACGTCGTTCGGGCCCGGGCTCGCTTCAGGGTGGCCCTGGAAGCTGAACGCGCTCTTGTCCGTGCGCTCGATGCCTTGCAGGGTGCCGTCGAACAGCGATTTGTGGATCGCACGGACGTTGGCCGGCAGGGTCGCTTCGTCTACCGCGAAACCGTGGTTCTGGCTGGTGATCATCACGACACCGGTGTCCAGGTCCTGCACCGGGTGGTTCGCGCCGTGGTGGCCGTGCCCCATCTTCAGGGTCTTGGCGCCGGAGGCCAGGGCCAGCAGTTGGTGGCCGAGGCAGATGCCGAACACCGGGATCTCGGTTTCCAGCACATCCTTGATCGCCTGGATCGCGTAGTCGCACGGCTCCGGATCGCCAGGGCCGTTGGACAGGAACACGCCGTCCGGCTTGAGGGCCAGCACGTCGGCGGCCGGGGTCTGGGCCGGCACCACGGTGACGCGGCAGCCGCGCTCGACCAGCATGCGCAGGATGTTGACCTTGACGCCGTAGTCGTAGGCGACGACGTGGTAAGGCAGCTCGGAGGCTTCGAGGGTGGCGTGGCTGTCGGTCTTCAGGTCCCAGACAGTGGAGCGCCATTCGTATTGGGTCTTGGTGCTGACGACCTTGGCCAGATCCATGCCCTTCAGGCCCGGGAAGCCTTGCGCGGCGGCGATGGCGGCTTCTTCGGAAATGTTGTCGCCGGCCATGATGCAGCCGTTCTGCGCGCCTTTCTCACGCAGGATGCGGGTCAGGCGACGGGTGTCGATACCGGCGATGGCCACGACGTTGTTGGCCTTCAGGTAGTCGGAAAGGGACATCGTGTTGCGCCAGTTGCTCGCCACCAGCGGCAGGTCGCGAATGACCAGGCCGGCCGACCATACGCGGTTGGACTCGGCGTCTTCCGGCGTGGTGCCGGTGTTGCCGATGTGCGGGTAGGTCAGGGTAACGATCTGCTGGGCGTAGGAAGGATCGGTAAGGATTTCCTGATAGCCGGTCATTGCGGTGTTGAACACCACCTCACCAACGGTCTGACCGTCGGCTCCAATGGCTTCGCCGCGAAAAATGCTGCCATCAGCAAGGGCGAGTATGGCTGGCTTAGTCAAGAAGACCTCCCGTAAATAACGCATGAAGGGGCAATCGCAGGTTGTAAAAAAGCGGAGTGACGTATGGACACGTCACCCCGCTTCTTCACTGAATTATTCTGCGCGCTTTTAGTGGACACACTAAAGCTGTAGCTTACAGGAATGCCTTCAAAATCGAAAGGGCAGGATGCGCACAAACTCGACAGGACCCAGGCAAGGCAAATTAAGATTAAGCCGGCCTTGCGGTTGACACCCTTTCGCCCCTCTCTAGAATGGGTACCCATGTAAAGTTTCGGGAATGAAACCCGCAATGAGTACCCATCTCAGCATCGCCGACGCCGCCGTACTGCTGAACATCAGTACGCAACGGGTCAGAACCCTATGCCGCTCCGGCGAACTCCAGTCCGAGAAGATCGGCAACACCTGGATCGTCGAGCAAGCCAGCCTGAAAAACTACGGCCTTCGAACCGCACACATGATCGCACAAGACCACCCTGCCTACGCCGTCCAGACGTCGTCCGACTCACGCAAACCGATCGCCCTGAGCTTCTTCTCCGGCGCCATGGGCCTGGACCTGGGCCTGGAAAAGGCCGGCTTCGACATCCGCCTGGCGTGCGAGTCGAACAAGCACTGCCGCCAGACCATCGCCCTGAACCGCCCCAACACGGCCCTGCTCGGCGACATCAACGACTGCACCGCCGAGCGGATCCTGGAGGCCGCCCAGGTGCGCGCCGAAGACGTCGACCTGATCGTCGGCGGCCCGCCCTGCCAGGCCTTCAGCACCGCCGGCAAGCGCAAGGCGTTCAATGACGACCGCGGCAACGCCTTCCTCAAGTACATCGACCTCGCCCTGGAGATCCGCCCGCGCTTCATCGTCATCGAGAACGTGCGCGGCCTGCTGTCGTGCCCGATGGATCACCGTCCGCACAACCAGCGCGGCAGCGAGTTCCCGGACCTGTCCCTCGACGAAATGAAGGGCGGCGCGCTGAACTTCGTCATCAGCGTGCTCAAGCGGGCGGGCTACACCTGCACGTTCAACCTCTACAACTCGGCCAACTTCGGCACGCCGCAGATCCGCGAGCGGGTGATCATCATCTGCTCCCGCGACGGCAAGGAAGCGCCTTTCCTGACGCCTACGCATTCCGAGGACGGCTCCCACGGCCTGCCGGTCTGGAACAAACTGCGCGGCGCCCTGCAGGGCATCGGCCAGCACACGCACCTGAACTTCCCGGAAAAACGCCTCAAGTACTACCGCATGCTCAAGGCCGGACAGAACTGGCGCAGCCTGACGCCAGAGCTGCAACAGGAAGCCCTCGGCAAATCGTACTTTTCCGGCGGCGGCAAAACCGGTTTCCTGCGACGCCTGCATTGGGACAAGCCGTCCCCGACCCTGGTGACCCATCCGGCCATGCCGGCCACCGACCTGGCCCACCCCGAGGAAGACCGTCCGCTGTCGATCCAGGAGTACAAACGCATCCAGGAGTTTCCGGACGACTGGCAGTTGGCGGGCCCGCTGATCGAGCAATACAAGCAGGTCGGCAACGCCGTGCCGGTGAGCCTCGGCCATGCGGTCGGCAAGTTGATCCGCGAACTGCTGGCCGGCACTGACACCACCCCTCCGCAGAACTTCCCGTTTTCGCGCTACCAGGCCACATCCCACACAGAGTGGCTGAATCTGTTCGAACAGCAGAAGCAGAAACACCAGCTCAACCTGGAACTGGCCTGAGAGGATATTGAAAGGGGGCTTCAGGCCCCCTCAGACATCATTCATCGGCCGACGAGTTGAGACGCACCAGCCGCGACCACTGAATCGCACCCGCTTCGTCGCAGAATTCATTCGTGAATTCGCGGGTAAACTTGTTGACCATCTGCGCATACGAAACCTGGAACTCGGCATTGCGCTCCTGCGCCCGGTATCCCAGCGGCTCGATCAGCTCGACGAACAAGTCGGGATCGCCCGAGATGAATTCCCAGAAGCGTTGCCCGCACAGCTTGCTGTAGTCCCCCTTGTCCGGGTTGTTGTCGCGCCCGTAGCAACACCCATTGACCGCAACGATGCTCAATCCCGAGTCACTGGTGCGCAATGTGCGCTGCGCCGTCTTGAAGTTGCTGCGCATCTGAGTGATTTGCGAACTGTTGCCCCAATTCGGGCCGGACTTGATCGCGACCAGGTGCCGACGGCCGTCCTTGTCGAACTCCAGGTCGACGCCGGCAACTGCGGACTTCCAGCCGCCAAAGGTCTTGCCGTTGATGAAGATCGCCAGACCTTCCAGCCAGTCACCGAACAACGTTTCTTCGTTGGAAGAAACATGCGCATCCAGAATGCCCCGCACGATCTGCTCGGCCGTCTGCACATCCTTGGCCTTGAACATGTAGGGATTCTTGCGCTTGAGCACACTCTTGAGCTTCAGACGCGACAGGCTGTCCAGGCGCTTCTGGTGAAAGGTGCCGATGTTTTCTTCGACGTACTTGGCCACATCGGCCAGATCCAATGGCTGCATCAAACGCATATCCCTATCGAGTGAATGTCAGGCAAAAACAAAGGCGCATTAAGCGCCCTCGTTTTGCCACGACCGCTGTTTACTTCAGATCCAGCACGTCCTGCATGTCGTACAGACCGGGCTCGCGGGCATCCAGCCAGAGTGCGGCGCGCACCGCGCCCTTGGCGAACGTCATGCGGCTCGAGGCCTTGTGGGTGATCTCCAGACGCTCGCCCTCACAGGCGAACAGCACGGTGTGATCGCCCACCACATCGCCACCGCGCACGGTGGCGAAACCGATGGTCTCGCGCTCGCGGGCGCCGGTATGGCCTTCACGGCCGTACACCGCCACCTTCTGCAGATCGCGGTCCAGCGCATCGGCGATCACTTCGCCCATGCGCAGCGCGGTGCCCGACGGCGCGTCGATCTTGTGCCGGTGGTGCGCCTCGATGATCTCGATGTCCGCCTCGTCGCCCAGCACCCGCGCCGCCATGTCGAGCAGCTTCAGGGACAGGTTGACGCCGACGCTGAAGTTGGCGGCGAACACGATCGGGATCTCCCGACCGGCCTCGGCCAGGATCTGCTTCTGGGCAGCATCCAGACCGGTGGTGCCGATCACCATGGCCTTGCCCGCCTTGCGGCAGAACGCCAGGTTCTTCAGCATCACTTCCGGCAGCGTGAAGTCGATCAGCACGTCGAATTCCTGCGCCACCGACTCCAGGTTGCCGGACAGCGGCACGCCGATGCGGCCCAGCGAAGCCAGCTCACCGGCATCCACCCCGATCAGCGTGCTGCCGGGACGAACGATGGCGGCCGTCAGGCCGGTCAGCGGTGCGCGTTGCTGCACCGCCTCGACCAGGATCTTGCCCATGCGCCCGGCAGCGCCCATCACAGCTATACGTCGCATGCCGACTCCTTACAGATCGCCGAAGAAGCGTTTCACGCCGTCGAACCAACCGGCGGTTTTCGGGGAATGGCTGTTGTCGCCCGCCAGCGAACTGCGGAACTCCTCCAGCAGCTCACGCTGACGACGGTCAAGGTTGACCGGCGTCTCGACCGCCACCCGGCACATCAGGTCGCCCGCACCGCCGCCGCGCACCGGCGCCACGCCCTTGCCGCGCACGCGGAACTGCTTGCCGGTCTGGGTGCCTTCCGGGATCTTCAGCTTGACCCGGCCATCAAGGGTCGGGATCTCCAGCTCGCCGCCCAGCGCCGCATCGACGAAGCTGATCGGCACTTCGCAGAACAGGTGCTTGCCGTCGCGCTGGAAGATCGCGTGCTCGCGCACGTTGATCACCACGTAGAGATCGCCGGTCGGCCCGCCCTGGGTGCCCGCCTCACCCTCGCCGGACAGACGGATGCGGTCGCCGGTGTCGACGCCGGCCGGCACTTTCACCGACAGGGTCTTGTACTCTTCGACACGGCCTTCGCCGTGGCAGGAGTCGCACGGGTCGGTGATGATCTTGCCCTGGCCATGGCAGCGCGGGCAGGTCTGCTGCACCGAGAAGAAGCCCTGCTGCATGCGCACCTGGCCGATGCCGCCGCAGGTCGGGCACGTGGACGGCGAGGAACCCTTCTTGGCGCCCGAGCCGTCGCACGGCTTGCAGTTCACCAGCGTCGGAACGCGGATGTTCACGGTCGTGCCGCGCACCGCCTCTTCCAGGTTCAGCTCCAGGGTGTAGCGCAGGTCGCTGCCGCGCTGTGCGCCGCCGCGGGAACCGCCGCGGCCGCCGCCGAAGAAGTCGCTGAACACGTCGCCGAAGATGTCGGAGAAGTTCTGGCCGCCGAAGCCAGCACCGCCGCCGCCCATGCTCGGGTCGACGCCGGCGTGGCCGTACTGGTCGTAGGCGGCGCGCTTGCTGGAGTCGGACAGCACTTCGTAGGCCTCGTTGGCCTCCTTGAACAGTTCTTCCGACGCCTTGTCATCAGGATTACGGTCCGGGTGATGCTTCATCGCCAGGCGGCGGTAAGCCTTCTTCAGCTCGGCTTCGCTTGAGCCGCGCTCCACACCCAACACTTCGTAATAGTCACGCTTTGCCATAAGTCTTCGCACTCTTAAGGACGTTCGGCAAACCCCTCCTGAGCTTCGCCGAACTCGTTGAGCCCCCAAACAGGCCCGGACCCAACTCACGTCAATTTCAACGATCCTGGTCTTTGATCCGATGCGGCACTTGCGGCGCGAAAAGCAGGAGCATTTCCGGCCATGCCGCCAGCATCCGAACGTTGTCGCATGCTGTAAAAATTCGCGTATTCCAGATACGCCAACGCGGGAGCAAGCTCCCGCGCGGCGACATCCTACCAGTCACCGCCCAACGGCAGTCAACCGGCCGACCAACAACTTACTTGTGGTCTTTGACTTCTTCGAACTCGGCATCGACGACATCGTCAGCCTTTTCGGCTTTCTCGTCGTGCGGTGCCGCGCCTTCGGCAGGCTGGGCCTGTTCGGCGTACATCTTCTGGGCAACCGGAGCGGAGACCTTGGACAGCTCTTCGACCTTCGCGTCGATGGCAGCCTTGTCGTCGCCCTTGACGGCGGCTTCCAGGGCAACCACAGCCGCTTCGATCGCAGTCTTCTCTTCGGCGGTGACCTTGTCGCCCGCGTCGGCAATCATCTTGCGGGTCGAGTGAACCAGTGCGTCACCCTGGTTACGGGCAGCGGCCAGCTCTTCGAACTTGCGGTCTTCCTCGGCGTTGGCCTCGGCGTCACGCACCATGCGCTCGATCTCTTCGTCGGACAGGCCGGAGTTGGCCTTGATCACGATCGACTGGGTCTTGCCGGTGGCCTTGTCTTTCGCGCCGACGTGCAGGATGCCGTTGGCGTCGATGTCGAAGGTCACTTCGATCTGAGGCACGCCGCGCGGAGCCGGCGGAATGTCGGCCAGGTCGAACTTGCCCAAGGACTTGTTCTGTGCGGCTTGCTTGCGCTCGCCCTGCAGGACGTGAATGGTCACGGCGCCCTGGTTGTCGTCGGCGGTCGAGAACACTTGCGATTTCTTGGTCGGAATCGTGGTGTTCTTCTCGATCAGCGCGGTCATCACGCCGCCCATGGTCTCGATGCCCAGGGTCAGCGGGCTGACGTCGAGCAGCAGGACGTCTTTCACGTCACCGGCCAGAACGGCGCCCTGGATCGCAGCACCCATGGCAACAGCTTCGTCAGGGTTGACGTCTTTACGTGCTTCTTTACCGAAGAAATCGGTCACTGCCTTCTGCACCAGCGGCATACGGGTCTGGCCACCGACCAGGATCACGTCGTTGATCTGGCTGGCGTCGATGCCGGCATCTTTCAGGGCGATGCGGCATGGCTCGATGGTACGGTTCACCAGATCTTCGACCAGCGATTCCAGCTTGGCACGGGAGATCTTCACGTTCATGTGCTTCGGACCGGACGCGTCTGCAGTGATGTACGGCAGGTTGACGTCGGTCGACTGAGAAGAAGACAGCTCGATCTTGGCCTTCTCGGCGGCTTCTTTCAGACGCTGCAGCGCCAGCGGATCGTTCTTCAGATCCATGCCCGACTCTTTCTTGAACTCGTCGACGAGGTAGTCGATCAGGCGCATGTCGAAGTCTTCACCACCCAGGAACGTATCGCCGTTGGTGGCCAATACTTCGAACTGGTGCTCACCGTCGACTTCGGCGATCTCGATGACCGACACGTCGAAAGTACCGCCACCCAGGTCATAAACGATGACTGTGTGATCGCCCTTGGCCTTGTCCATACCGTAGGCCAGCGCAGCGGCAGTCGGTTCGTTGATGATGCGCTTGACGTCCAGACCGGCGATGCGACCGGCGTCCTTGGTGGCCTGACGCTGGCTGTCGTTGAAGTAGGCCGGAACGGTGATGACCGCTTCGGTAACCGCTTCGCCCAGATAGTCTTCGGCGGTCTTCTTCATCTTTTTCAGGACTTCGGCGCTGATTTGCGGCGGAGCCATTTGCTTGTCGGCGGCCTCGACCCATGCATCACCGTTGCTGGCCTTGACGATTTTGTAAGGCACCAGCTTGATGTCTTTCTGCACGACTTCTTCGTCGAAACGACGACCGATCAGACGCTTCACCGCGAACAGTGTGTTGTGCGGGTTGGTCACCGCCTGACGCTTGGCGGACTGGCCGACCAGGATTTCGCCGTCGTTGGCGTAAGCGATGATCGAAGGCGTGGTGCGCGCGCCTTCGGCGTTCTCAATCACTTTGGCCTTGCCGTTTTCCAGCACGGAGACGCAGGAGTTGGTAGTCCCCAGGTCGATACCGATAATTTTGCCCATGTTCACTCTCCCGAAACTTTGGATTTGGTTGCCGCAGCGGTCTTGGCCAACTGCGGTAGCACTTAAACGCTTGACTTCTAAATGGGGGCCTTACGGCAGATTTCAAGCCTTCTCGTCGATCGAAGGCGAAATCGGCGCCGGCGCCTTGCTGACCACGACCATCGCCGGACGCAGCAGGCGGCCGTTGAGCTGGTAGCCCTTCTGGAACACTTTCAGGACGCTGTTCGGCTCGACATCGTCGCTCTCCTGCATGGCCATCGCCTGATGGTGAACGGCGTTGAACGGTTCGCCATGCGGGTCGATCGCTTCGAGCTGGTAGCGCTTGAGGGTGTCGTGGAACATCTTCAGGGTCAGTTCGATGCCTTCGCGCATCGGACGGATGCTTTCGTCGTCCGGGCTCGACAGCTCGAGGCCGCGCTCCAGGCTGTCGACGATCGGCAGCAGGTCGCCGGCGAACTTCTCCAGCGCGAACTTGTGCGCCTTCTCGACGTCCTGCTCGGCACGGCGGCGGACGTTCTGCAGATCGGCGGCTACGCGCAGAGATTGATCCTGCGCGGCGGCCAGTTGCTCTTCGAGCACTTGCACACGGGTCGCCAGGTCATCGCCCGACGCTTCGGGCGCCTGATTGGCTTCTGGATTTTGCGTATCCACTGTCTGTTCGTCAGCCATAGAATTCTCCTTTCAATATCGTCCGCGGGCTCTACCCGCGCTTCTGCCCCGGTATATGGGGCCGCAAAATCAGGCTTCAAGGGCCTGGCGCGATTAACCCTACAAAAAAGTGCCGCATTGTCATTCCCGCACGCGATAACCGCCGATCGCATCCAAGCCAATCGAGCTAAGGGAAGGCATTGTCAGCCCAAAACAAAACACTGTATAAATAACCAGACCTCAAGCCTGGGAGCGGCCCACATGCTGGTGCACCTGTCCGTACACAACTACGCCATCGTCGAACACCTCGATCTCGAGCTGGATCGCGGGATGAGCGTGATCACCGGCGAAACCGGCGCCGGCAAGTCGATCATGCTCGACGCCCTGGGCCTGACCCTCGGCGACCGCGCCGACAGCGGCGTGGTGCGCCCCGGCGCCGACAAGGCCGACATCCTGGCGACCTTCGACCTGGGCGACATCCCCGAGGCCGGCGCCTGGCTGGCCGAACGGGACCTGGAAACCGACGGCCCGTGCATCCTGCGCCGGGTCATCACCAGCGAGGGCCGCTCCCGCGGCTACATCAACGGCACCCCCTGCCCCTTGGGCGACCTCAAGGCCCTCGGCGAACTGCTGATCGACATCCACAGCCAGCACGAACACCAATCGCTGCTCAAGACCGACACCCACAGACGCCTGCTCGACGAATACGCCGGCGCCACCGACCTCGCCCGCCAGGTGCAGTTGGCCGCCCAGCGTTGGCGCCAGACCCGCCAGGAACTGGAGCGTCTCTCCAATTCCGGCGACGAGCAGCGCGCACGCCACCAATTGCTCAGCTATCAGCTCGAAGAGCTGGAAAACCTCGGACTCGGCGAAAACGAGCTGGAGGAACTGGAGCAGGAACACAAGAACCTGACCAACGCTGAGGCCCTGCTCGGCATTTGCCGACAAGTGGTTGACCATTGCAGCGAAAGCGATTCCGGCAACGTGCTGAGCGCCCTGACCGCTTGCCTCAATCGCCTGACCAGCGTCAACAGCACCATCGGCGCCCTGAACGAGGCCAGCAGCCTGCTGACCAGCGCGCAGATCCAGGTCGAAGAGGCCGTGGGCGAACTCAACCGGTTCCTCGACAACTTCGACGCCGATCCGGCACGCCTGCAGTATCTGGAAGAACGTTTGGACACCATCTATACCCTGGCGCGCAAACACCGGATCCAACCCACCGAGGTCGCCGAACTGCAGCAGAGGCTGCTGGACGAAATCGAAACCCTGAACGCCAATGACGAATCCATCGAGCGGCTGGGCGAGGAGCTCAACGCTTTCGCCCGTCATTATCAGGAGAAGGCCCGGGAGCTGAGTGACTTGCGGCATCAGGCCGCCGGCAGCCTGGCCGGCGCGGTGGAGCAGGAGATTCAACGCCTGGGCATGCCGGGCGGCCGCTTCACCATCGAGCTTCGCCCCAACGACAGCGACGAGCTGCAGCCCAACGGCCTGGAACACGTGGAACTGCTGGTCAGCGCGAACCCCGGCCAACCGCTCAAGGCGTTGGCCAAAGTGGCGTCCGGCGGCGAACTGTCCCGGATCAGCCTGGCGATCCAGGTCATCACCGCCCAGACCTCCCGCGTGCCGACGCTGGTGTTCGACGAAGTGGACGTGGGGATCGGCGGGCCGACGGCAGAGATTGTCGGCCAGTTGCTGCGGCGCCTCGGCGAACGGGGCCAAGTGCTGACCGTGACCCACCTACCGCAGGTGGCGGCCCAAGGTCACCAGCACCTGTTCGTGCACAAGGTGCGTGGCGAACAGGCCACCCACACGGCCGTGTCCCGGCTGGGCAAGAACGACCGCATAGAAGAGGTGGCGCGGATGCTCGGCGGCATCGACCTGACCAAGGAATCCTTGGCGCACGCCAAAAAGATGGTCGTCGCCGCAAAGGCCTGACCCCTGCACAAAGCACGAAGGCGACCCTCGGGTCGCCTTCGTTCGTTTCGCGAACCTGACGCTCGCGCGACAGGCTTACTTTTTCTTGCGGATGTACAGCACCAGATTGTGGTCGACCAACTCGACACCGTGCTCTTCGGCGATCGCCTTCTGGAGCTTTTCGATTTCCGGGCTGACGAACTCGACCACCTCACCGGTTTCCACGTTGACCATATGGTCGTGGTGTCCGCTGTCGGCCAGTTCGAATACCGCGTGGCCGCCGTCGAAATTGTGACGGACCACGAGGCCGGCCGCTTCGAACTGGGTCAGGACACGGTAGACCGTGGCCAGACCGACGTCCTCGCCAGCCTCCATCAACGCCTTGTAGACGTCTTCGGCACTCATGTGGCGCTGCTCGGTGGAGTCCAGCATTTGCAGGATCTTGACCCGAGGCAGGGTCACTTTGAGGCCGGCTTTGCGTAGTTCGCTATTTTCAACCATGGTCAGCTTTCTCGCGATGCTGCTTCGCAGCTTCTCTTAATGCGGGTATGATCGGCGTTTACGTTGTCCCAGCCAAGATAGTGGAAGTCGCCCACCGATGCAAAACACCAAGCTCTTGCTAACCAGTTTCACCTTCGTGGGACTGCTCGCACTCGCCGGTTGTTCATTCCCCGGGGTTTACAAAATCGACATCCAGCAGGGCAATGTCGTCACGCAGGACATGATAGACCAGTTGCGTCCGGGAATGACCCGGCGGCAAGTGCGGTTTATCATGGGCAACCCCCTGATCGCCGACACATTCCACCCCGACCGCTGGGATTACCTGTACAGCCTGCAGCCGGGCGGCGGTGAACGCCAACAGGAACGCATCAGCGTCAACTTCAACGCGAACGACCAGCTCGTCAGCCTCTCCGGTGACTTCATGCCCGGCGTAAGCCGTGACGAAGCCATCCTCGGCAAGGACACCGGCACCACCGTGACCGCCCCTGCCACAGAAAACGGCGAGAAGCCGAAACCGGAAAAACCGGTCAAGCCGGGTTCCCTGCTGGATCAGATCCAGAAGGACGTGGATGGCGTGGAAACCGTTCCGGTGCCGACGCCGGAGCCGCTGGAAACCTCGCCGCAATAATTTGCGACGCAATAAAAAACCCGGAGATTCCGGGTTTTTTATTGCCTGGCCACCGGCCGACTCACTGGTTTCGCGCTTTCGCCTCGGCGGCCCTGGCCGCACGCAGACGCCGCACTTCCTTCGGATCGGCCAGCAACGGGCGATAGACCTCGATGCGATCCCCTGCCTGAACCACACGCACTTGCGGGTCGGCGATCACCTTGCCGAAAATGCCCAACGGGCAGCCGGCCAGATCCAGCTCCGGACACTCGCTGCCCAAGCCCGAGGCCATGAGCGCAGCGCGCACCGTCGTGCCCTCGCCCACGCTCACCGAACGCAGGATCTGACGGTCGACGGCGGCGTACACCACTTCGATCTCGATCACCGGATCAACCATGCTTCTGCTTGGCGCGCTGGCAGAACGCATCCACCAGGGTGTTGGCCGCCTGATTGAACAGCGGGCCGAGGGTGGCGCGCACCAGCGGTCCTGCGTAGTCGAAGGACAAGTCCAGACTGATCTTGCACGCCTTCTCGCCCAACGGCTTGAACACCCAGATGCCGTGCAGTTGCGTGAACGGCCCCTCTTCCAGGTTCATCTCGATCGACTGCCCCGGCACCAGCGTGTTGCGGGTGACGAAATGCTGGCTGAGGCCGCCCTTGGCCACGCCGACGCTGGCGCGCATGTAGACGTCCGAGCTTTCCAGCACCTCGGCGGACGAACACCAAGGCAGGAACTCCGGGTAGCGCGCCACGTCGTTGACCAGGTCGTAGAGAAACTGCGCCGGATAAGGCAACAGCGCCGAACGTTGAATATGTGTCGTCATGTCAGCGTCACTTCCAGAGCTGGGCGGCAAACACCACAAGAATGCCGATAGGCGCCACATAGCGCATCAAGAACAGGGACAAGGCGAACAGCGCCGGGCTGCGGATCGACAGCTCGTCACGCACCGCCTCACGCCCCATCACCCAACCGGCAAACATCACGAAACACAACCCGCCGAGCGGCAGCATGATCCGCGAAGTGAAGAAATCGATCACGCCGAAGAAATCCAGACCGCCCGCCGCGCCCCACTGGTAGAGGTGGAACAGGCCACCTTCGTTCACGAAGAATTTGGCCTCCTTCCAGATGTTGAAGGAGAACACCGTGCCCAGGCCGACGAACCAGCAAATGAAGGCCAGCCAGAACGTCACCCACGCACGGCTGATTTTAGTCCGCTCCACCAGATAGGCGACCATCGGCTCCAGCAAGGAAATGGCCGAGCTCCAGGCGGCGATGGCCACCAGGACGAAGAACACCACGCCCATCAGCTGACCGAACGCGACGTTGCCGAAGGCGAACGGCAGGCTGACGAACATCAGCCCCGGCCCTTCGCTGGGGTTCAGGCCACCGGCGAACACGATCGGAAACAGCGCCAGCCCCGCCAGCAGCGACACGAACGTGTCGAGCAGCGCGACACCCACGACGGTGCCGGACAGCGAGGTGTGTTTCGGCATGTAAGCGCCGTAGATCATGATCGAACCGACGCCCACGCTGAGCGAGAAGAACGCATGCCCCATCGCCGGCAGCAGGCCGTCGAGCACCTTGTCCGGATGGAAGTCGAACATGAAATGCACGCCTTCCATGAAATGCCCGGTGGTCATGCTGTAGCCGAGCAGCACCAGCACCATCACGAACAGCAGCGGCATCATGATCCGCAGGCTGCGCTCAAGACCGGCGACCACGCCCTTGGCGATCACGACGGCCGACAGCAGCATGAACACGGTGTGCCACAGCGTCAGGCGCCACGGGTCGGCGATCACGTTGCCGAAGTAGGCGCCCACCTGATCGGCGCTGGCGCCCTGGAAGTCGCCGCGCCCCATGTCGACGATGTAGTCCAGCGACCAGCCGCCCACCACACTATAGAAAGACAGGATCAGCAGCGCCGTGATCATCCCGGCGAACGCGCCCCACGACCACTTGGCCGTGTGCCCCGCCTCCAGCGCCAGCACCTTCAGGGCGTTGGCCGGGCTCTGCCGGGCGCGCCGGCCGATCAGGGTTTCGGCGAGCATCACCGGGATCCCGATCAGGGCGATGCACGCCAGGAACATCAGCACAAAGGCGCCGCCGCCGTAGACCCCGACCATGTAGGGGAACTTCCAGATGCTGCCCAAGCCCACGGCCGAGCCCGTCGCCGCCAATATGAAAACCCAGCGGCTAGCCCAACTGCCGTGGACAGAAACCTTGTCTGTCGACATCGTTTATCACGCCCAAGCGTTCGAAAAAGAGGCCGCATTGTCCGGGATTCACTCAACCTGCTCAAGCGCGCGCATCACCGTAGCCGCCAGCCGTTTATCTCCATATAATGCCGCCCCTATGGCCAAACAGAAAAAACACCCAACAGGAACCATCGCGCAGAACAAAAAGGCGCGACACGATTACTTCATCGAGCACAAGTTCGAGGCCGGTCTGGTTCTGGCCGGTTGGGAAGTAAAGAGTCTGCGGGCAAGCAAGCTGCAGCTGGTCGACAGCTACGTGCTGCTCAAGGATGGCGAAGCCTGGCTGCTCGGCAGCCACATCACGCCCTTGATGACCGCCAGCACCCACGTCATCGCCGACCCGGTGCGCACCCGCAAGCTGCTGCTCAACCGCCGCGAGCTGGACAAGCTGTCCGCCGCCGTTCAGCAGAAGGGCTACGCCTGCGTATGCCTGTCCTTCTACTGGAGCAAGCACATGGTCAAATGCGAGATCGCATTGGGCAAGGGCAAGAAGGAATACGACAAGCGCGACACCGAGCGCGAACGCGACGCCGGCCGCGAGCTGCAGCGCGCCGTGCGCAACAAGGGCAAGGAAGACTGACGCCAGTCCAGTCAAGTGCCGTGCGAGGGAGCAAGCTCCCTCGCCACAGATCAAGCCAGGCAAACCACCGTCACATCCCCTTGCGCCGCTCCGCCCGGGCCACGCGCTGAACTTCCTGACGCACTTCCTCCAGCACTTCCTGCACATACAGAATGTGCCGGCTGGACACCTCACGCGCCTGTTCCGCCCGCCCCTCGACAATCGCCAGATACAGCTCCCGGTGCTGGGTGATCAGCATGTCGCGGGTTTCCGCGCGCTGCTTGTACATGCCGCCGATGTTGGTCACCACGTTGCGCTTGAGCAGGTCGAACAGCCCGCGGATGGTGTGCAGCAACACGGCGTTGTGGCTGGCTTCGGCAATCGCCAGATGAAATTTCGCGTCCGCCGCACCCTCTTCCGCCCGACTCACTTCGTCGTGCCGTGAATAGCAATCCTGCAGTTCCTCGAACGCCGCCGTCAGCCGCTCGCGATCCACGTCGGTCGCGCGCAATGCCGCGTAATAGGCGCACGATGCCTCCAGGGTGTGCCGAAACTCCAGCAGATCGCGCTGGGCCTCAGGATTGCTCTCCAGCAGTTGCAGCAGCGGATCGCTGAAGGTCGAACCGAGGCTTTCCACCACATAGTTGCCGCCGCCCTGGCGGCTGACCAACAGGCCCTTGGCCGTCAGCTTCTGAATCGCTTCGCGCAGCGACGGCCGGGACACCCCGAACTGTTCGGCCAGCGTACGTTCGGCCGGCAAGCGTTCGCCGGACTTCAGCGTGCCCTCGAGAATCATCCCCTCAAGCCGCTCGACAATATCGTCAGACAAACGGCGCTGACGTATCTGATCAAACCCCATCACTCAATTCTCCACGACCCCGACCGCTCGCCGGGCTCTCTATTCTGGCCTATCGCCGCGTTGCCGGCACCTCTCAGATCCCATCGATTCGACCGGTTCAACCGGCCCGGTCGTCCGGTTGCTCGACAAAAGTTTTAGGGCGGCAAATTGACACACCGATACCGAGGCTTTTACCCTAGCCGACAGCGATTGTAAATTGGTCTTACCAATTACCCAAATTGCTGACAGTGCCTGACCAACAACAATTAGGGGCCACCCCATATGCAAACCTGGCAACAGCTCTACAGCCCGCTCGGCAGCCTCGGCGTGTCCGCCCTCGCGGCCGTCATCCCCATCGTCTTCTTCTTCCTCGCCCTGGCGGTGTTCCGCCTCAAGGGCCATGTCGCCGGCAGCATCACCCTGGCGCTGGCCATCGCCGTGGCGATCTTCGCGTTCCACATGCCGGTGGACATGGCCTTCGCCGCCGCCGGCTACGGTTTCGCCTACGGTCTGTGGCCGATTGCCTGGATCATCGTGGCGGCCGTGTTCCTCTACAAACTGACGGTCAAGAGCGGCCAGTTCGAGGTCATCCGCAGCTCGGTACTGTCGATCACCGACGACCAACGCCTGCAGGTCCTGCTGATCGGTTTCTGCTTCGGCGCATTCCTGGAAGGTGCCGCCGGGTTCGGCGCACCGGTGGCCATCACCGCCGCGCTGCTGGTGGGGCTCGGCTTCAACCCGCTGTACGCCGCCGGCCTGTGCCTGATCGCCAACACCGCGCCGGTCGCCTTTGGTGCGCTGGGGATCCCGATCATCGTCGCCGGCCAAGTGACCGGCATCGACGCGTTCAAGATCGGCGCCATGACCGGCCGCCAACTGCCGCTGCTGTCGCTGTTCGTGCCGTTCTGGCTGGTGTTCATGATGGACGGCCTACGCGGCGTGCGTGAGACCTGGCCGGCTGCGCTGGTGGCGGGCCTGAGCTTTGCCGTGACCCAGTACTTCACCTCGAACTTCATCGGCCCGGAGCTGCCGGACATCACCTCGGCCCTGGCCAGCCTGATTTCGCTGACCCTATTCCTGAAGGTCTGGCAGCCAAAACGCGCCGCCGGCCAACACATCGCCGGCGCCGTTTCCGCCTCGGTGGTGACGGCCAGCGCAGGCGGTTTCGGCCAGAAGCGCACGACCGTCGAATCGCCCTACAGCCTGGGTGAAATCTTCAAGGCCTGGTCGCCGTTCCTGATCCTCACCGTGCTGGTGACCATTTGGACCCTCAAGCCGTTCAAGGCCATGTTCGCCGCCGGCGGCTCGATGTACGCCTGGGTGTTCAACTTCGCGATCCCGCACCTCGATCAACTGGTGATCAAGACCGCGCCCATCGTCGCCACGCCGACTGCAATCCCGGCGGTGTTCAAGCTCGACCCGATCTCCGCCACCGGCACGGCGATCTTCTTCTCCGCGCTGATCTCGATGGCGGTGCTGAAGATCGACTTCAAAACTGGTCTGACCACTTTGAAAGAGACCTTCTACGAGCTGCGCTGGCCGATCCTGTCGATCGGCATGGTGCTGGCGTTCGCCTTCGTCACCAACTACTCAGGCATGTCCTCGACCCTGGCCCTGGTGCTGGCCGCGACCGGTGCGGCGTTCCCGTTCTTCTCGCCGTTCCTCGGTTGGCTGGGTGTGTTCCTGACCGGCTCGGACACCTCGTCCAACGCCCTGTTCAGCTCGCTGCAAGCGACCACCGCGCACCAGATCGGCGTCAACGACACCCTGCTGGTGGCCGCCAACACCAGCGGCGGCGTGACCGGCAAGATGATCTCGCCGCAATCGATCGCCGTGGCCTGCGCCGCGACCGGCCTGGTGGGCAAGGAATCGGATCTGTTCCGGTTCACCCTCAAGCACAGCCTATTCTTTGCAACGATCGTCGGCCTGATCACCCTGGCCCAGGCCTACTGGTTCACCGGCCTACTGGTGCACTGAGACGACGAGCCATAAGGAAAAAACCGACGCCGGTCCGTGATTCCGGCGTCAGCAATTCACACCCCGGTCTGTAAGGCTGCTGAAAGCAACGCGCTCTATATTCGGCAGCCGCACAGACGGATAACCGGGCCCACCCGGAGACACGCCTGATGAGCGAGCTTTTCTACAACGCCGTGCCCAACGCCACCCGCGTCGCACCGCCCCTGCCCGAACCCCGGCAATACCCCGGCGAGAAACCGTCGCGGGTCTACCTGTTCGGGACCTGCGTGGTGGATCTGTTCTACCCCGAAGCCGGGATGGACGCGATCCGCCTGCTGGAGCGCGAAGGCATCCGGATCGACTACCCGCAAGGGCAGACCTGCTGCGGACAACCGGCCTACACCTCCGGTTACACCGAACAGGCCCGGACTGTGGCGCGCTCGCAACTGGCGCTGTTCGCCGGGGACTGGCCGGTGGTGGTGCCGTCGGGCTCGTGCGCGGGGATGATCCGCGAGCATTACGCCGACTTGTTCAAGGACGAGCCGGACACGCTGCAACAGGTGCAGGCCCTCGCGGCCCGCACCTATGAACTGGCCGAGTTCCTGCTGTTCGTCTGCAAGGTGCAGCTTGAGGACAGCGGCGAGCCGGTGAAGGTCGCCTTGCACACCTCGTGCTCGGCGCGCCGGGAGATGAACACCCACCTGCACGGCCGCGAGCTGTTGGCGCAGTTGAGCAACGTGGAACGGGTCAACCATGACCATGAAAGCGAATGCTGTGGCTTCGGTGGGACATTCAGCGTCCGTATGCCAGACATTTCCGGCGCGATGGTGGCCGACAAGACCCGCGCGCTGAAGGAATCCGGCGCGCACCAGGTGCTGAGCGCCGACTGCGGCTGTTTGATGAACATCAACGGTTCGCTGGAGAAACAAAAGGAAGCGCTGCGCGGCCAACACTTGGCCAGCTTCCTGTGGCAGCGGACCGGAGGTGCGAAGTGAGCGCCTCGACGATCATTCCTACGGTTGCCGTAGAAGAAGATTTCCGCGCCCGGGCCCACAACGCCCTGGGCGACAAGCAGTTGCGGAACAACTTCCGCACGGCGATGGACTCACTGATGGCCAAGCGAGCGGCGGCCTTCAGCGATGCCCATGAACGAGAACACCTGCGCGCTCTGGGCAATGCGATCAAGGCCCGCGCGCTGTCCAAGCTGCCCGACCTGCTCGAGCGACTGGAACAGAACCTGACCCGCAACGGTGTGACTGTGCACTGGGCGGAAACGGTGGACGAGGCCAATGGCATCGTTCTTTCGATCATCCGCGCTCACGAGGCGCGGCAAGTGATCAAAGGCAAATCGATGGTCAGCGAAGAGATGGAGATGAACCATTTCCTTGAGGCTCGGGACATTGAATGTCTGGAGTCCGACATGGGGGAATACATCGTCCAGCTCGACCACGAGCAGCCCTCTCACATCATTATGCCGGCCATCCACAAGAACGCCGGTCAGGTCGCGTCCTTGTTCCACGACAAACTCGGCGTGGAGTACACCAAGGACGTCGACCAACTCATTCAGATCGGTCGCAGGGTGCTGCGGCAGAAATTCTTCGAGGCGGACATCGGCGTCTCCGGCGTCAACTTCGCCGTGGCCGAAACCGGCACCCTGCTGCTGGTGGAGAACGAAGGCAACGGCCGCATGACCACCACCGTGCCGCCAGTGCACATCGCCGTCACCGGCATCGAGAAGGTCGTGGAAAACCTGCGCGACGTGGTGCCGCTGCTGTCCCTGCTGACCCGCTCGGCCCTGGGCATCCCGATCACCACCTACGTCAACATGATCTCCGGCCCGCGCAAGGCACACGAACTCGACGGCCCTCAGGAAGTGCACCTGGTGCTGCTCGACAACGGCCGCAGCCAGGCCTTCGCCGACAGCGAACTGCGCCAGACCCTCAACTGCATCCGCTGCGGCGCGTGCATGAACCATTGCCCGGTCTACACCCGCGTCGGCGGCCACACCTACGGCGAGGTCTACCCAGGCCCCATCGGCAAGATCATCACCCCGCACATGGTCGGCCTGGCGAAAGTTCCGGATCATCCGAGCGCGTCGTCCCTGTGCGGGGCTTGCGGCGAGGTGTGTCCGGTGAAGATTCCGATCCCGTCGCTGTTGCGCCGCCTGCGCGAAGAGAACGTCAAGGCGCCGGACGCGCCGAACCCGGTGATGCGCGGCCAGGGCAGCAAGTATTCGCGCAAGGAGCGCTTCATCTGGAACGCCTGGGCCAAGCTCAACAGCTCGCCGGCGCTCTACCGCTTGTTCGCCTTCGCGGCCACGCGCCTGCGCGCACTGACGCCGAACAACGTCGGCCCATGGACACAGAACCACAGCGCGCCGAAACCCGCCGCCCGCTCGCTGCACGACATGGCCCGGGAACATCTGGGCAAACAGGGAGACCGCTGATGAGCGCCAAGCAAAACATCCTCGGCAAGTTGCGCAAGAGCCTGACCGGCACCACACCGATTGCCGACAACTTCGATGTCGATCTGGTGACGCAGCCTTACACCTACGCGGCCGAACAACGCATCCCGCAACTGCGAAAACTGATGGAAGCGGTGCACACCGAGATCCATCTGACCACCGGCGACGGCTGGCCTGCCCTGCTCGCCCAACTGCTGAGCGACCGTCAGTTGCCCAGCCTGCTGATCGCACCGACCACCGACCACGGTCGACAGATCGCACAACACTGGTCGAACAATCCCGCCCTGCCGGTGCTCAAGGCCTACGACCGGCCGATGGAAGAATGGAAAGCCGAGCTGTTCAACGACACGCCGGCGAGCCTCACCGGCACCCTCGGCGCCATCGCCGCCACCGGCAGCCTGATCCTCTGGCCGACCCGGGAAGAGCCGCGCCTGATGAGCCTGGTGCCGACCGTGCACTTCGCCCTGCTCAAGGCCAGCCAGATCCGCGACAACTTCTATCAGGTGCAGCAGGAATTCGAATGGGCACAGGGCATGCCGACCAACGCGTTGCTGGTGTCCGGCCCGTCGAAGACCGCCGACATCGAGCAAGTGCTGGCCTACGGCGCCCACGGCCCGAAAGACCTGGTGGTGTTGATCCTGGAGGACCAATGACGTTACCGGCGGCTTTCCTGCGCGATGCGCAGCAACTGATTCCGGCCGAACGCCGCTTCGACGATCCCCTGTCGACCCTGGCGTTCGGCACCGACGCGAGCTTCTACCGGCTGATCCCGAAACTGGTGGTCCGCGTCGAATCCGAAGACGAAGTGGTGGCGCTGCTGAAACTGGCCCGCCGCAACCGGGTGCCGGTGACCTTCCGCGCCGCCGGCACCAGCCTGTCCGGCCAGGCGATCAGCGATTCGGTGCTGATCGTGCTGGGCGACAACTGGAACGGCCGTGAAATCCGCGGCCACGGCGCGCAGATCCGTCTGCAGCCGGGCGTAATCGGCGCACAGGCCAACGCTTGGCTGGCGCCGTTCGGGCGCAAGATCGGGCCGGATCCGGCGTCGATCAACGCCTGCAAGATCGGCGGCATCGTCGCCAACAACGCCAGCGGCATGTGCTGCGGCACTGCGCAGAACACCTATCACACCCTGGCCGGCATCCGTTTGGTGCTGGCCGACGGCACGCGCCTGGACACCGAAGATGCCGCCAGCGTCGCGGCGTTTCGCGCAAGCCACGGCGAACTGCTGGAGTGTCTGGCGACACTGGGCCGCGAGACCCGCGCCAATGCCGAACTGGCTGCGCGAATCCGCCACAAGTACCGTCTGAAAAACACCACCGGCCTGTCGCTCAACGCCCTGGTGGATTTCGACGAGCCTGTGGATATCTTGAGCCACCTGCTGGTCGGCTCCGAAGGTACCCTCGGCTTCATCAGCGCGGTGACCTACGACACCGTGGTCGACCACCCGAACAAGGCCTCGGCGCTGATCGTGTTCCCGGATGTGGAAACCTGCTGCAACGCCGTCACGGTGCTCAAGCGCCAGCCGGTATCGGCGGTGGAACTGCTTGACCGGCGCAGCCTGCGCTCGGTGCAAGACAAACCCGGCATGCCGGATTTCGTACGGCACCTGTCGAACAATGCTTGCGCCTTGCTGATCGAATCCCGCGCCGCCTCTTCCACATTGCTGCAGGAACAACTGGCGCAGATCATGGCGTCGCTCAGCGGATTCCCGGTGGAAAAGCAGGTCGACTTCACCGAAGACCCGACCGAAAACGCCCGGCTCTGGGCGATCCGCAAGGACACCTTTCCCGCCGTCGGCGCGGTGCGCAAGACCGGCACCACGGTGATCATCGAAGACGTGACCTTCCCGGTGGAACAACTGGCCATCGGTGTGAACCGTCTGATCGAACTGTTCGACAAACACCGCTACGACGAAGCGATCCTTTTCGGACACGCTTTGGAAGGCAATCTGCACTTCGTCTTCACCCAAGGCTTCAACAGCGCAGAAGAAGTCGCACGCTACCAGGCGTTCATGGACGACGTGGCGCAATTGGTGGCAGTGGAGTTCGGCGGTTCGCTGAAGGCCGAGCACGGCACCGGCCGCAACATGGCGCCGTTCGTCGAACTGGAATGGGGCAGCGACGCCTACCAGTTGATGTGGCAACTCAAGCGCCTGCTCGACCCCGACGGCATCCTCAATCCGGACGTTGTGCTCAGCGAAGACCCGCAGATCCACCTCAAGCACCTCAAACCGCTGCCGGCGGCGGACGAGATCGTCGACAAGTGCATCGAATGCGGCTTCTGCGAACCGGTTTGCCCGTCGAAGGGCCTGACCCTGAGCCCGCGCCAGCGCATCGTGATCTGGCGTGACATTCAGGCGAGGAAGCGCGCCGGGGTCGACACCACCGAGCTGGAAAAGGCCTACGACTACCAAGGCATCGACACCTGCGCCGCCACCGGCCTGTGCGCGCAACGCTGCCCGGTCGGAATCAATACCGGCGAGCTGGTGAAAAAGCTCCGGGGCCGACACGCGACGCATACGAAAACCGCTAACTGGATCGAAGGAAATTTCGCCACGACGCTGCAAGGCGCACGCTTCACCCTGCACGTGGCCAACGGCGCCCGCATGCTGTTGGGAGCCCCGCGCTTGGCGAAGCTGTCGGCGACGCTGACGCGCCTGTCCAAAGGGCAGGTGCCGCAGTGGACGAACGCGATGCCGCAACCGGAGCGCGCCGTGCGCTTCAGCCCCGCCGTCAGCGACGAGCGCCCGCGCGTGGTGTACCTGGCGGCGTGCGTGTCGCGGGTGATGGGACCGGCGGCGGGTGACCGGGAACAGATGTCGCTGTACGACAAAACCCGTCAGCTGCTGGAAAAGGCCGGGTATCAAGTAGTCTTCCCGGAGAATCAGGACAGCCTCTGCTGCGGCCAGCCGTTCGCCTCCAAGGGCTATGCCGAGCCGGCCGAGCACAAGCGCCAGGAACTGATCGGCGCCCTGCTCCAGGCCAGCCGCGGCGGGCTCGACCCGATCTACTGCGACACCAGCCCCTGCACCCTGCGGCTGGTGCAGGATGTCGGCGATGTTCGCCTGGATCTGTACGACCCCGTGCGCTTCATCCGTACGCATCTTCTCGACCGGCTGGAGTTCACGCCCCAGGACGCACCGATTGCGGTGCACGTGACCTGCAGCACCCAACACCTGGGCGAAAGCCAGGCGCTGATCGACCTGGCGCGCAAGTGCAGCAAGAACGTGGTCATCCCGGAAGGCATCCACTGCTGCGGTTTCGCCGGCGACAAGGGCTTCACCACGCCGGAACTCAACCGCCATTCGCTGCGTACCCTCAAGGACGCGGTGCAGCAGTGCAGCGAGGGGATCTCCACCAGCCGCACCTGTGAGATCGGCCTGACGCAGCACGGCGGCATCGACTACCACGGGCTGGTCTACCTGGTGGATCGCGTGACCCGGGCCAAACGGAGCGAAACGCCCGCCTGAAAAAAAACAGAACCCTGACGAACACCCGCAGTCCACCGAACAAGCCCCGCCGAACGGGGCTGTTCCTTCATCCGGTTGCCCGTCCTGACGGCCAGCGAAGTCTGGATCCTCAGTTCAAGGAGATTGCCCATGAAACGTTCTGTGCTGTTCGGTCTGTTCGTCACCGCCTCGATGCTGACCTCCGCCGCGTTCGCCGCCGGCGACCTATGCGAGACCAACCTGCAAACCATCGCCAACGCCAAGGCCCAGATTCCTGCGGACAAGAGCGCCCAGGTGGACGCCAGCGTCCAGCAGGCCAAAGCCTACCAGGCGCAAAACACCGACGATGGCACCAAAAAATGCATCACCGAAACCACCAAGACCCTACAGGACATCCGCAACACGAACAAGGACGGCAAGGACGGCAAGAGCTGATCCGTGAACGGGCCAACCTTCGGGTTGGCCTCGCCAGCGGTTTGGCGTACACTGCACGTGCCTGTTGCTCAAAGAGAAATACCGAGCAACGGGTTCGGGGCCGATTAGGATTCGACGCCGGTGGCGAAACTTTAGGTGCATGCCGAGTTGGTAACAGAACTCGTAAATCCACTGTTGCAACTTCTTATAGTTGCCAATGACGACCAATACGGTGCTGCTCTCGCTGCTTAATTGCAGCTGACATGCACTCCTGGTGCCTTCGGGCCCAGCAATCATCAGGGGATGTCTGTAAACCCGAAATGATTGTCATATAGAACAGAATCGCCGTGCAGTACGTTGTGGACGAAGCGGCTAAAACTTACACAACTCGCCCAAAGCACCCTGCCCGTCGGGTCGCTGAGGGTTAACTCAATAGACACGGCTACGCATGTAGTACCGACAGCGGAGCACTGGCGGACGGGGGTTCAAATCCCCCCGGCTCCACCAAATGATCAAAAAAAGACGTCCACGGACGTCTTTTTTTGTGCCTGCGATCCAGTAAATACGCGGCCTCCAGCGCTTTTGCGGTCTTTTGAGAGTTTTTGAGTTCCAACCGCTCGGGTATTCCAGGCGGTATTCCACCTCACCCGGTGCTAATCTTTGGAATACCGAATCAGTGCTTGAGGACGATCTCATGCCTGCTCAAAACCTCCGCCTCTCCGATCGACAGCTCAAGGGAGTCAAACCCGCGTCCAAGGATTATGTCCTCACGGATGGTGACGGTTTGCAGCTCCGAGTACGCAGCAACGGCTCGTTGCTGTGGAATTTCAACTACCGCGAACCGGTGACCAAGAAGCGCATCAACATCGGCTTCGGGACCTACCCCGAACTGTCACTGGCGAACGCACGAAAGAAGGCAGTCGAAGCACGCGAGCTGCTCGCCCAAGGCATCGATCCGAAGGTGCAGCGCAATACGTTGAACGAAGCCAAGCGCGCAGAAACGGAACACACCTTCGAGAACGTGGCCACCGCCTGGTTCGAGCTCAAGAAAGACTCGGTCACCCCGGCCTACGCCGAGGACATCTGGCGGTCGCTCACACTGCACGTGCTCCCCGATTTGAAGACGACACCACTGGGGAAAATCACCGCGCCGATGGTGATCGCATTGCTTCGTCCAATCGAAGCGAAAGGCAGCCTGGAGACGGTCAAACGTCTTAGCCAGCGGCTAAACGAGATCATGACCTACGGCGTAAACTCCGGCCTGATCTTCGCCAACCCGCTCAGCGGCATCAGGGCAGTCTTCAAGAAGCCCAAGAAAGAGAACATGGCTGCGCTTCCGCCCGAAGAGCTCCCCGAGCTCATGCTGGAGATCGCTAACGCCAGCATCAAACGCACCACCCGCTGCCTGATCGAATGGCAGTTACACACGATGACTCGCCCCGCCGAGGCGGCAACTACTCGCTGGGCAGACATCGACTTTGAAAGGCGTGTCTGGACTATCCCGGCGGAGCGGATGAAGAAGCGCCGCCCACATAGCATCCCGTTGAGTGATCATGCTCTCGCCCTGTTGGAGTCACTCAAATCTCACAGCGGCCACCGCGAATACGTCTTCCCGGCAGACAGAAATCCGCGCACCCACGCCAATAGCCAAACGGCCAACATGGCGTTGAAACGCATGGGCTTCCAGGACCGCTTGGTCAGCCACGGCATGCGCTCGATGGCCAGCACCATCTTGAATGAACATGGGTGGGACCCGGAGCTCATCGAAGTGGCACTGGCGCACGTCGACAAGGACGAGGTGCGCAGCGCCTACAACCGAGCCGACTACATCGAGCGCCGGCGTCCGATGATGGCTTGGTGGAGTGAGTACATCCAGAAGGCCGCCACCGGCAGCCTGCTTGCCTCAGCGTACGGCCAAGTCAGAGACAAGAACGTGGTACCGATTCGCTAGCTCTGTACGGCGCAAGAACGGCAGCAGCAACTACTGAACGTTCAAGATTCGGGGCAAGCAGCCTCGCTCATCCGCTTCTCAGCACGGGTCCTTCCAAACAGGGCTGCAAAGCCGCCCTGTTTGGAAGGACCTCACTTTGAACAGCTAAAAGCGACCACGTTGTCCAGGATTTACCACGGAATTCCACCGGTGGATAACCGCTCTTAAATCCCAAAGTGGCGCTGAGTTTCGAACCTTGACCGGGTTTATCCACAGGCGTAGAACTGGCCATGCAAGCGCTGTCGATGACAGCACCCCAGGTGGCCCGAACCTTGAAGGCCACGCCGCTTTCGCGGTGGTTCTCCCCCCCAAATGGCGATTCGCGTCCGGCAGCTCGCCCGGTCACCTCCCCGGTGATGGATGCCTCCTTCAGATCATGGCCCTCGTGCGCCAGACAACACCTCCTACTTCGCTGCCCTGCAGCAACCAATCCGCTTGGCCGAATCTTGCGCCAACCTGCGCCCGTCTCTTTCTCCTGGAAAGAGACGGGCGCTTCTAACACTGCTGCAGCCCTCATCGCACTTGGCTTTGCGGCAACTCCACTCGTGACAATCGGCGTGACAAACGCCGAAGTCACCAGCAACAGCGATGTAGATGATGGTGCCGCAGACCAGGGAATGGACTGCACCTGACTGACAGTCAGGCATGCGCCGGTCATCACACTGCTGCGTTCACCCAACTCGTGATCCTCAGGCACTGGTCTCGTCAGCCAGTGCTACCTCCACCCGCCCACCGGCAACGGTGCTCAGGAGGCCAGATCATGAGATGCCCTTGCTCCTGGACGTAAGGAGCCGCCAGTCCCGCGTAGAGGACATTCCCCACAGGTCGCAGGGGCCTTGATCCCTGATAACACTCAACATTCTTGGCGGGATGACGTGGGGCGAGAAACGGAGATCGAAAGATGAGGTGACCGACATGGCATTGGTGGGTAGACGCGATGGCCGCAATTTCGGCTACGGCAGGCAATTGAGCTATGCAGGGCCGCAGGCGCTGAAAGATATGTTCGCCGGCGGCCACTACGGCACGGTCAAGGCGCACAGTGATCGGTGGCAGGCATTCGTCAAATGGTGCCGCTCCGAACTGGGGCCCGGTATCAATGATGCGCGGCAGATTGATCGCAAAGTGTTGGCCGACTATGCGGCGTATCTGCGTGACGTGGTTAGGCGCGATGACCTCGCCGTCAGCACCGCACAAAATCGGCTATCCAGCGTTAACAGGACCATGGCGGCACTTCGCGGTGATCAGTATGTGAAATTGCCAAGTCCAAGTAAGGCGCTGGGTATGCAGCGCACCGGGGTTCGCCACTCGGTTCCCCAAGGCCAAGACCGAGAACAGATTAAGCAGATCGTCGATGCGCTTTGCCGCCACCATCAGCTACGAGCCGCTGCGATTGTTCTGTTGGCGCGAGCCACCGGTATGCGCTTGCGTGAGGCCATCTTGGCTGACCTGCCACGGCTAAGCCGTGAGGCTAACGACCTAGGCAGGATTGACATTCAGGACGGCACCAAAGGCGGCCGCGCCGGAGCCTCAGCACCACGTTGGATTATGGTGAATGATCATATTCGTGGTGCGCTTGGGTTTGCACGGCAGGTTTCGCCTGCGGGCAGTCACAATCTGATTGCTCCGACCGAAAGCTACCTAAATCTTCTACAAGAAATCATCCGCCCTGCGCGGGACATTCTGGATGCACACAATCTCAAAGGCTTCCATGAACTACGAGCGGCCTACGCATGTGAGCGCTATGAGCAGATCACCCAGCATCGCGCGCCAATAAACGGCGGCCAATGTTGCCAGGTAGATAGGAACCTTGATCGTGAGGCTCGGAGGCAAATCAGCTTTGAGCTGGGGCATGGGCGGATCGACGTGGTCGCTGCCTACATTGGAGGACGGACATGAGCAAGCCATTTGACATGGAGTTGTTCTTGTCTGGAGCGCTAACCGGCTCGCACTCAACCCGGCAACGCCATTTGCGACAGGCGAAATTCATCCACGCTGAGATTGCAGAGCGCTGGCACAGAGGGACGCCTTGGGCTTGGCAGCGAAAGCATTTGGTTTGGTTTCTCGAGCAACGCCTGAAAGAGCGAAGTGGTGCTTCACAGTATTACTATCTACTGACCGTACGGCTGCTCGCCCGACGATTAGAAAAGCCATGGGTTTTCAACCGCTGTCAGGGCGTACGCAGGCCTAACGGCCGATCCTGAGAATACCAGCCCTCAATACTGGCAGCATGCCTCCAACCCTTCTGATAAAGTCCACAGCACGTCATAGGGACACAGTGAGCCATGGACAAGAAATCACTTTCCGAGCGGGACATCTGCAGTAAGTACATCTCTCCTGCCATTCAGCAAGCTGGATGGGACATGCTCAAGCAGGTGCGCGAGGAAGTTTATTTCACCAAAGGCCGCATTATCGTGCGGGGCAAGCTTCACAGTCGCGGCGAAGCGAGCCGTGCAGATTTCATTCTCTACCATCAAGCCAACCTGCCTATCGCTGTAATCGAGGCGAAGGATAACAACCACTCCGTTGGCTCCGGCATGCAGCAAGCTCTTCGCTATGCAGAGGCGTTGGATGTACCGTTCGTATTCTCCAGCAATGGCGATGCCTTCCTGTTCCATGATCGCAGCGGTACGGGCAGCAAGGTAGAAACGAACCTCTCCATGGATCAATTCCCTAGTCCTGCCGAGCTTTGGCAGCGCTACTGCCAATGGAAAGGGTTGGATACTGCGGTTCAACACAAGATCGTAGCGCCATACTACGACGACGGCTCCGGGCGCATGCCGCGCTATTACCAAACGAACGCCATTAACCGCACCGTTGAGGCGGTAGCGCGCGGGCAGAACCGTATCCTGATGGTGATGGCCACAGGCACTGGCAAAACCTACACCGCCTTTCAAATCATCTGGCGACTGTGGAAATCAAAACAGAAAAAGAGAATTCTGTTCCTTGCCGACCGCAACATTCTTGTCGACCAGACGAAGAACAACGACTTCAAACCCTTTGGCCAAGCGATGACCAAAATCGCCAAACGCCAGATCGACACCTCCTATGAGATCTACCTATCGCTCTATCAGGCCGTCACTGGCACTGACGAAGAGATGAACATCTACAAGCAGTTCTCCCGCGACTTCTTCGACTTGATCGTGATCGACGAGTGTCACCGTGGCAGCGCTGCCGAGGATTCCGCCTGGCGCGAAATTCTCGACTATTTCTCCAGCGCCACCCATGTCGGCCTAACCGCCACACCAAAGGAAACCAAAGAGGTGTCAAGCATCACCTACTTCGGTGAGCCGGTGTACAGCTACACCCTCAAACAGGGCATCGAGGACGGTTTTCTTGCGCCATATAAAGTGGTGCGCATCGACTTCGACAAAGACTTGCAAGGCTGGCGCCCCCCCAAGGGCATGCTCGACAAGAACGGCGAACTGATCGAAGACCGCATCTACAATCTGAAGGACATGGATCGCAGCCTGGTCATCGAGGCGCGGACTCAACTGGTCGCGCAGAAGGTCACCGAGTTCCTCAAGGCCTCAGACCCATTCCAGAAAACAATCGTCTTCTGCGACGATATCAATCACGCCGAACGCATGCGCCAAGCCTTGGTCAACCTCAACCCCGAGCGCGTGGCTGAGAACCGCAAGTACGTCATGCGCATTACTGGCGATGACCAGGAGGGCAAAGCCGAACTGGACAACTTCATCAACCCGGAAATGCGCTACCCGGTCATCGCCACCACCAGCAAACTAATGACCACCGGCGTAGATGCGCAGACCTGCAAGCTGATCGTGCTCGACCAGCACATCAAATCTATGACCGAGTTCAAGCAGATCATCGGTCGTGGCACCCGCATCAACGAGGAATTCGGTAAGTACTGGTTCACCATAATGGATTTCAAAAAGGCCACCGAGCTGTTTGCCGACCCGGCCTTCGACGGAGACCCAGTGGTGATCTACGCCCCAGAGATCGATGACTCCCCGGTACCGCCTGATGAACCAATAGCCGATGAAGAAGGCTCCAGCGCTGGCAACGATAACGAGGGTGACGAATCAGATTTCACAGGCGAGGAAGAAGGCAAAAAACGCATCAGATACATCATCAACAACGTACCGGTCTATGTCGTCGCTGAACGGGTGCAGTACTACGGTCCTGATGGCCGGCTGATCACCGAGTCACTACACGATTACACCCGCACCTGCGTACGAAAGCAGTTCGCCTCACTGGATGACTTCCTCCGACGCTGGGGAGATGCCGAGCAAAAGAGAGTCATCATCGAGGAGATGGCCATCCAGGGCGTGATGTGGGAGGCCTTGGCCGAAGAAGTAGAAAAGAAACAAGGCAAGCCGCTCGATCCGTTCGACCTGATCTGCCACGTAGCCTTCGATCAGCCTGCCTTATCACGCCGTGAGCGAGCCGAGCAGGTAAAAAAGCGCAACTATTTCGCCAAATATTCTGGCGCAGCCCGCCAGGTGCTGGAGGCGCTATTGGATAAATACGCAGATACTGGAATCGAGCACATCGAAGACATAAAAATTCTTCAGCTTGACCCCTTCAGCCAGATCGGTGCCCCTATCGAGCTGGTCAAAGCCTTTGGCGGCAAGGCGGGTTACACCAAGGCGATCCACGAACTGGAGGAGGAGCTCTACGCAAGCTAAGGGTTGGACACCGACGACATGACGAAGCAGTCTCCTCCACTATCCGGTAGAATTTTGCCCCCCTGCGATACGTGTTGAGAGACCTTCATGTCCATTAGCTCCACCATCAAGTCCATCCAGGACACCATGCGCAAAGACGTTGGCGTAGACGGCGACGCCCAGCGCATTGGCCAGCTAGTTTGGCTGTTGTTCCTGAAGATTTTTGATGACCGCGAGCAGGAATGGGAACTGATGGACGACAACTACCGGTCGCCCATTCCCGAGAGCTGCCGCTGGCGCACCTGGGCCGCCGACCCGGAAGGCATGACCGGCGATGCGCTGAAGGAGTTTATCGACAACAACCTGTTCCCCCAGTTGCAGAACCTGCACGAGTACAGCAACACACCGTCAGCCTTCGTAGTACGCAGCGTGTTTGAAGACGCATACAACTACATGAAGTCCGGCCAATTGCTGCGCCAGGTAATCAACAAAATTCAAGAGGGCGTGGACTTCAATAGGGCTCAGGAGCGCCACGAATTCGGCAATCTTTACGAGCAACTGCTGCGTGACCTGCAGAATGCTGGTAACGCTGGCGAGTTTTACACCCCGCGCCCCGTCACCGAATTTATGGTGCGCATGGTTGATCCCAAGCTGGCCGAGAAGGTCATGGACCCGGCCTGCGGCACCGGCGGTTTCCTCACCTGCGCTATCGAGCACAAACGCAGCCGCTATGTAAATACCGCCGAGGATGAGCGTACTCTACAAGCCAGCATCTTCGGTGTAGAGAAGAAGCCGCTTCCGCACCTGCTGGCAACCACCAACATGATCCTGCATGGCATCGAAGTGCCCAGCCAGATCCGCCACGACAATACCCTGAGTAAACCCCTGATCAGCTGGGGCCCGAGCGAACGCATGCACTGCATCGTCGCCAACCCGCCGTTTGGCGGCGTGGAAGAAGACGGTATCGAAACCAACTTCCCCGCGGCCTTCCGCACCCGCGAAACTGCCGACCTGTTTCTGGTGCTAATCATGCAGCTACTCAAGGACGGTGGCCGCGCCGCCGTAGTGCTTCCCGATGGCTTCCTATTTGGCGAAGGCATCAAAAGCCGTATCAAGGAAAAGCTACTGGCCGAGTGCAACCTGCACACGATCGTTCGTCTCCCCAACGGAGTGTTCAACCCCTACACCGGCATCAAGACCAACCTGCTGTTCTTCACCAAAGGTACACGCACCAAACAGGTGTGGTTCTACGAGCATCAGTACCCAGCCGGAGTAAAGAACTACTCCAAGACTCGCCCCATGCGCATCGAAGAATTCGCCGTGGAGGAAGCCTGGTGGGGCAGCGAGGCCGATGGCTTTGCTGCACGAGTGGAGAACGAGTTTGCCTGGCAGGTCAGCATCGAAGAACTGCAAGCGCGCAACTGGAACCTAGACTGCAAAAACCCGCATATCGACGAACAGGTCAGCCACGACCCCGACGAGCTCCTGCGTAACTACGCCAACCTGCAAAGCGAAATCAGCGACCTGCGTGACCAGCTTAAAGCCGTGCTGGCTGAAGCCTTGGAGCGTGAGGTATGACGGCGCTGCTAACCAACAACCTGCCGCTACTGGCCGGTGCGCCCAATGGCATTAAAAAGCTGCGAGAGCTGATTTTGGAATTAGCGGTGCGCGGCAAGTTGGTGCCGCAAGATCCAAGTGATGAACCGGCCAGCGAGTTGCTTAAGCGGATTGCAGAAGACAAGGCGCGGTTAACTGCGGGTAAAAAATTAAAGCAGCAGGCTGAGATAAGTTCGCAGGAACAACCATTTCCCGTGCCTCAGGGTTGGAACTGGGTACGCCTTGGAAGTTGTCTTGAGATGATCAATGGGCGCGCATTCAAGCCTACAGAATGGATAGCTGCGGGACTTCCCATTGTCAGGATCCAAAACCTGAACAAACCAGAGGCGCCGTTTAACTATTGCAATCCAGATACTGTCGATGATCGCCATGTCATCGACACTGGGACAATACTCATCAGCTGGTCAGGCACACCCGGGACTTCATTCGGGGCGTTCATTTGGGAACGAGGAAAAGCGGCTCTAAACCAACATATTTTTTCTTGCTCTCAGGTAGGCGACGCATTTTTCGATAAGTTTCTAAAATTGGCGATAAATACTCGCTTAGAAGAACTGATTGCTAAAGCTCACGGCGGAGTGGGACTTCAGCATGTGACGAAAGGTAAGCTAGAAGCACTTACTCTAGTCTTGCCCCCGATCGCTGAACAACACCGCATCGTCGCCAAAGTCGATGAACTGATGGCTTTCTGCGACCGACTGGACGCCCAACAGGCCGACGCCGAAAACGCCCACGCCCAACTGTTGCAAGCGCTACTCGACAGCCTGATACAGACCTGCGACGCCAACCAGTTCGCTGCCAACTGGCAACGCCTGGCCAAACACTTCCACACTCTGTTCACCACCGAATCCAGCATCGGTGCCCTCAAACAAACGGTGCTGCAACTCGCAGTGATGGGCAAACTGGTGCCGCAAAATTCCAGTGATGAGCCGGTGGCATGTCTGCTCGAGAAAAATGGCATTAAAAGCCAACCCCATATGTTGCAGGGGTGGGCTCAAGCCCCGCTGGGGCAGCTTGGCGAAATTATTGGTGGATCGACACCTAGCAAAGCCAATGCGGAGTTCTGGAGCGGTGATATCCCCTGGGTTTCTCCGAAGGACATGAAGCGACCGCTGATCCAGGACTCCGAAGACCACATATCTGCTAAAGCCTTGGCTGAAACCTCACTAAGATCAGTCCCTCCCAAGAGCTTGCTTATGGTCGTACGGGGCATGATCTTGGCGCACTCCTTTCCTGTCGCAATCACTGCGCGGGAGGTCACAATCAACCAAGACATGAAGGCATTAGTGCCACCTGCAGAAATCAGTGATTACCTGCTGATGTACTTGCAGGCTGCGAAGGGGTTGATGGTTGGACTTGTTGACCGGTCAAGTCATGGCACCTGCAAGCTGATTTCGGAAAAGTTGTGGTCGCATATCGTTAGCTTGCCACCTCTCGACGAACAGCACCGCATCGTCAAAAAAGTTGCTCAACTGATGACTCTATGCGACCAACTAAAAGCCCGCTTAACCCAGGCCCACCAACTCAACGAACAGCTAGCTAACACTCTCGTCGAGCACGCCATTAGTGAAGATTGCCGACAGGCTTCAATTTCCGCCGATCGGCAAGTGGCTCGTACCCTACTCGCAGCGGAAATCACGCATCGACTACATAACCAACGTACATTCGGACAACGCAAGCTACAGAAAGTGATTTATCTGGCCGAGCATGCAGCTAAGCTTACCGCTATCCAGGGCGCTTACCTGCGCGATGCTGCGGGCCCCCACGATCGCCAGCTAATGAATCAGATAGAAAGTGAGTTGCGAAACCGGCAGTGGTACGAGCGCATCGAGCGCGAGACTGTTGGCCATTCGTACCGCCCGCTTTCTCAAGCAGGAGAACATCGGCAGGCATATAGAGGCAATTGGTCAGTCGCTGAACGCATCACCGTTGACCAGGTGATCGAGCTAATGCAGGGTTGGGATACGGATCGTTGCGAAATGACTGTGACTCTCTATGCCGCGTGGAACGATTTTATTCTCGAAGGTCGCCCAGTTGCCGATGAAGCCATCGTGAACGAAGTCATGCATAACTGGAACGTCACTAAGCTACGCTTCTGCAAAACCGAATGGTTCGCGGTTCTCGCAGAGATGAAGAAGCACAAGGTGCTAATGCCCACCGGCTTTGGCAAGCGGACCGAAGGTGGCATGCGCAGCTTACCCGGCTTCGAATAAGATTAATCTCTGGCAAGTCTTTGCAAAATAACACACCGAGGCATATCGCTGATTTCAGCTTGCCTCGGCATTCCAATCGGTATTCCAAAGAGTTTTATTAACCAATGTATTTCTTGCAAATCAGGTAGCTAATAGCTCTGTTCAAATTACCCCGGCTCATCCAAGAAAGTCTTTAATTTTTCTTGGAATTCAGTAATGCCAGATATTATCTCACCCGAATACTCCACCTCTCCAATCACCAACTCAAGACATGCAACCTTCACGCAGGCACATAAAAGTAACTCAACGGCACCAATCGCTTAGTCTCCGGATCGGTAGCTGGGTAATGCGCCATCAACGTGCGCGCCAGTTCATCCAACGTCCACATCGTCAGATGTACGTTGGCCCGCTCTCCTTCATACAGCGCCTCTTTAGTAAACCCACCAGTGCTTACATACAGCCCTCGATCATCCTTGTGTCTTCCACCGAGAAAGCTGCGGATTTCGTTGCTCCCCATCCGGGCATTCCGATGCTTGACCTCTACAACAATTCGCGGTGGCTCAAATCCAAAACCATCGGGCGATGCAATGATGTCCTTGCCGCGGTCAGCACCGGCCGGTGAAACAAGCGTTTTGTATCCCATGGCTCGCAAAATGCCCGCCACCAACTCCTGCATCTCAGCCCAGTCCAGACTGTTGATTTGATCCTTGATGCGCTCGAAGGCGATCTCCTGAACGCCCTTAAGCGGATCCTCAAGAGCTTCTGGTTCTTCAATCAAATCCTTTGGTGCAGTGGTCACGTTCTTCCCAGTGGCCAGGGCCAGCAATTCCTTCTGGGCATCCTCAGCAACATTGAACACGGTAAGCGTAGATCCCAGACTGTTTCTGCTGGCACCGGTGAGTTTGTCGCGGTCGACCTCCTGCGCAAACCACTCAACCGGCCTGGTCAAAGACATACCCACCTCTGCCAGGTCGGGACGATGCTGGCACGCACCAGTGAAGCGGCCCACCAAGTAGGTCCGGTTCGCAGGAGAATAGGTAACGACCGTATCGCCGATGTTGATTTCGTTAACGAAACGGAACACCTGGGAAGCACCCGATACGGCACTTGCATCCTTGATCCCTGGCTGTAGATCTTTATAGGCTTGGATCAACGCCTTTCGGGTAACGCCAGGCTTGGCCTCAAGCGCCAGTTGAGTCCACCCAATGGCTGCGAGATTGCGATCTCTGAAATCGTCATAGAGACGGCCGCCGTCACCTCGAATCATCCACATCGTGGGCATGTTGATACTCATTCTTTCCATGGAGTTGAGGCGAAACTGTAGCAATGGTGATTTTTTGTGTGAATGAAAAAAGCACGACACGTAGCTCTGCTTACCTGCAGGCAAAAATCAGGTTTCACAAGGCCGCGATCAGCTCGACGGCGAAGCAACATACTTGTCCACAAGTTGGTACTGCTGCCCTACAGTCGATCACGCGCGACGGTCGAAAAAAGTCTCTGCGCCTACCTGGATACCCCCAGCATCAGTCAACGCCGTATTGCAGCCAACATTGCTCACCGACCTGACCGTAAGTTCGTCACTGAATCGCTCCGGTGGGCTAGGCATTTAACTGTGGGGACATCACTTCAGACACACGCCAACTTCAGCCGAGCTCCGTGCTCCCCTAAGCACGTCCTAGGAAGTTTCCCGCAACACGCGTCGACTTCCATGAACTGTTTCAAGCATCACCGACACGATAGGCTCCTGGCTTCGCTTTCACCCGGCCATCAAATGCCTGGAGCCCCGTCATGAAGAAAGACAGCCAGACCCCACCATCCCCAGCACCCGATTCGGACCCCCACGACTCCCGCCCGCAGCCCAGCGAACGTGTGCGCAAACGCCGGCAAGCGCCCCCCTTCAAGGAGTTGTTCAGCGTCCGCACCGATGTGGACACGCTGACCCTGCTCACGCACGCCACCCAAACCCTGGCCGCGCTCAACTCCGTGACGGCGAATTTCGCCGACGGTTTCGAGGGGGCGCAGCGCAGTCGGATGCTGGCGATTCAGCAGTTGGCGACCATGACGGAGATGCTGGTGTGTCGAGCGCTGGAAACTGTCGATCCGCAGCAGGCCGTCGTGCCACCGCCGGCGCCCGTTGTCCACTGAGACGGCAGGCCTGGCGCCGAGGGTGCAAGTCATTCATCGACATGAACTTTTCTTCACCCCCGCTTAATCGGCGGCCGTGTACATTGCCCTCGCTCATTCAAGAAACTACGGTTCGCCCGCGCTCTCCCGCGGGCTTTTTTTTGCCTGGGGTTTGGCCTTGAGGCGGTAGGCCAGCGTGTCTTGCACGCCGTGCTGCGGCGAGTTGCGGCCCGCGGGGTGCACGCGGATCAGCTCGAATCCGACGGATTCCGCCAGGCGTTGGCTGCGGGTGTTGGCCGAAGACGCGCTCAGATAGAAGTCAGCGTCAGGAAAACCACAAAGCAATCGGCTCAATGCAGCACGCATGTAGCCCTTGCCCGAATGCTCGGTGTTGGCCCAATACCCCACGACGTAACGATTGCGGCGCCGTGGCTTCAGGCCGATGCAGCCGAGAACGGTCTGGCCGTCGTCGGCGACGATGAACCAGCGGCGTTCGCCGGTTTCGCTGCTGAAGTCGTCACGGGACATGAGCAGAAACTCAAGCGCCTGTTCCTCGGTGGTGTGGGGACGGGCCCAGGGCAGGAATTCGGCGTGGGCGACGTGGCTGGCGTTGAGCGCGTGGGCGAGCGCGGTGCACAGCGTCGGATCGGGGGGCAGCAGGCGGAACGATTGCTGGCCGGTGGTGAACGCAAACTCCATTTCCTTTTCCTTGATCGGATTCCATGTGGTTCGACGATATACGAAGCCGCCCCGTGAATCTTCAAACCCTGCGCAAACTCAAGCGAGCGGTTTGTGTTTTCTTCCCCATCGGTCAATTCTTCCAATAAGTCCCGCCAACGGAGCGCCCGATGCCGCTGCTCACCCTGCCCTGCCCACGCCTGACGCTCGCCGTGCTCGATCCGGAGCAGGCGGGTCTGGAACACGATTTCTACCGACGCAACCAGCGGCACCTCGCCCCGTGGTCGCCGATCCGCACCGACGACTACTTTTCCACCGAACAGATCCGCCGGCGCCTTGAGGTGCAGGGCAGCGCTTTCGAGGCCGGGCTGGCGGTGCATTTGGCGCTGCTGACGCCGGACGGCGGGCAGATGATCGGCGCGTGCAATTTCAGCGGGATCATCCGCGGCGCGTTCCAGGCCTGCTTCCTGGGCTATCACATCGATGAGGCCCATCAGGGCCAAGGTTTGATGCATGAAGCGCTGGAGGCCGGCATCGCCTACATGTTCGAAAGCCAGAACCTGCACCGGATCATGGCCAACTACATTCCCGGCAACGAGCGCAGTGCGCGGTTGCTGGAGCGCCTGGGGTTCGAGCGTGAGGGTTACGCCAAGGCGTACCTGAACATCGCCGGGCGCTGGCAGGACCATGTGCTGACGGCGCGGGTGAACGACCGGTTCGAGGCAGAGGAGCAGCGTTGGTCGCGACGTCTTTCCTGACGTTCACAATTTGTTAAGCATTGGCCGGGTAAGCTCGGGTTTCCTGCTCAACTCCGGTTGCCTGAATCCATGTCGCGTGCCGCCTCGTCCCTGTTCCTGCTTGCCGCCCTGCTGTTTTTCTTCGCGTTGGGCAACCATCAACTGCAAGGCTCCACCGAGGCCCGGGTCGCCGGGATCGCCATGGAGATGCACCTGGACAATGACTGGGTGACGCCGCGCCTGTTCGGCGAACCGTTCCTGGAGAAACCGCCCCTGAGCCTGTGGCTGGACGCCGGCGCCCTGCGCGTGTTCGGCGTGTCGCCGTGGGCGGTGCGGCTGGCGTCGGCGTTTGCCGGGCTGTTCAGCGTGATGGTGCTGTACACGATGCTGCGCCGCCTCGGACGGCCACGGGCCATCGCCTGGACGGCGGGGATTCTGCTGGCGACCATGGCCAGCTACTGGAGCAACGTGCGTGGCGTCGGCGAAGACGCGTTGCTGGCGCTCGGCGTGACCACCGCGCTGCTGGCGTTTTTCCAGGGCCTGCGTTCGCCGACGGTGGGCAACGGCCTGCTGTTCGCCGCCGGGATCGCCGTCGCCACCCTGAGCAAAGGCGTGCTGGGCCTGGCCATGCCGGGGGTGGTGATCTTCGCGTACCTTTTGGCGGACAACCTGATGGACCGGCGCCTGAAACTCGGCGCCTGGCTGCGTCCGGGCCTGCTGACGGCGTTGGGGCTGGTGCCGCTGCTGATCTGGCTGGCGGTGCTGTACCAGCGCGGCGGCGCGCAGGCCGTGGGCGAAGTGCTGCTGACCAACAGCGTCGGGCGCTTCAGCGGCTCCTTCGTGGAGGCCGGCCACTACGAACCGTTCTACTACTACCTGGCCAAACTGCCGGAAGCGTTCCTGCCGTGGAACATTCTGGTGTACCTGGGGCTGTGGCACTTTCGCAAAAGCCTGCGGGCCAACCGTTACCTGCTGTTTTTCAGCCTGTGGATCATTGCCCAGTTCATCATGCTGACCCTGGCCTCCAGCAAACGCACGGTGTACCTGATGTCGATGACCCCGGCCGCCGCTGGGATCGCAGCGGAGTACGCGGCGGTGCTGTTCGAACGGCTGAAGGGCCGCGAACACGGCTTCACCGGCTGGCTCGCTCGGCACCGCCGGGCCTTGGCATCCGGCCTGCTGGCGCTGGTGATCGCCAGTTACCTGGGCGCAGCGCAGTGGGCGATGCCCCGGGCCGACCGCCAGTTGTCGTTCCTGCCGCTGACCGAGCAGATCCAGTCGATGCAGGCCAACGGCCAACAGGTGGCGCTGTTCCAGGCCAACGAGCGGCTGGGTGGCGCCAGCGTGTTCTACACCCAGAGCATCCTCAAGGGCCTGGACACCCCCGCCCAACTGGACGCCTACCTGCGCGCCTCGCCGGCCCACGTGGCGGTGATGTCCGGCGACAGCGAGCCCGCCGCGCCGCTCAAAGTGCTCAAGACCATGATGGTCGGGCGCCAGGCCTATTATTTCGTCGGCTACTGAGGGATTCACGCCCATGAAAAAACCGCCAGTGACGGCGGTTTTTTCATGCACGACGCAGAAGGGTCAGGCGGTGCCGGCCTGGGCGGCGAACACCGGCCGCCGGCGCTCTTGCAGCACCGGCAATGCCAGCCGGGCCTGGCCGTAGAACGCCAGCGCCGTCAGCAGGCAGGTCAGCCAGACGAAGATCCCGGCCCAGAACGTGTGGGACATGTAGTGCCAGCCCTGCAGCACCCGCGTGGTGCCGTAGATCAGGCCGAGCAGCAGCGATCCGTACAGCACGGCGCTGGAGAAACGCCACTGGTGACGGCGCGCGACAAAGTACAGCGCCAGCATGGTGAACCCGCCCGACGCGTGGCCGCCCGGCCAGCAGCGGCCGTCGCCGGCCTCGCGGAACAGCTGGAAATTGCTGAACCAGTCGACGTGCGCCATCTTGCCGCCGTACAGCGTGGTTTCGATCGGGCAATACACGCTGGTGTGGGCCTTGAGGAAATGGATCACGCCGGTGCACAGCGCGAACGCCACGACGACGAACAGCCAGTCGCGCCGATGCTCAGCGGCGAAGCGCAGAACCGGCGCCACCTGGCTGCGCTCCAGGAACGCACCCAGGCGCGGGCGCCGGTCGGTGCCCAACAATGGCCAGACTAACGACAGCATCAACGCGATCAACGCCCCTTCGGCCGTCCAGTTCGGAATGATTCGCGCCCATTTGTGGGTGAACTGTTCGAACAGGTGGTTCTGCTCGATGGGGAACAACTGGCTCACCGGGTCGAACAGCAGGTTGCTGAAGGCGACATCGAGGTGGGTCATGTCGAACACCGCAAACACCAGCGCCGCGCAGGCCAGGGGAATGCCGAAGTTGAACAGGTAGTAGCGGCTGGGCGTCATGGAGTGTCCTGAGGTGAGGGAGGCAGTCATTGGGCAGTCACCGAGCGCCAGTCCGAGGCTTCGATGAGGCCGAGCATTTTCGGCGCCGATGGGTTGGCGGCGGAGATGAACAGGGAGGCGCCGTAGCCGGGCGTCGAGGCGGAGACCTTCAGATCCTTTTCCAGCTGCGCCATGCATTCGCTGTGGGTCACCAGGATCAGGTTGCGCCCCGGCACCTTGTGCGCGAGGGCGTCCTGCAGCATCCGGCCCTTGCAGTTGATCAGCCAGTCCTCGCCGGTCGCCGCCCGGTTGAACATGTAGCCGGCGGTCTGCACGGTGCGCAGCATCGGGCTGTTGTAGATGTCGGCGTGGGCCAGGCCCAGGCGCTCGAACTGCGCGCCGACGCCCACGGCGACGCTGCGCGAGCGGTCGGTGATGCCATCGTTGCCGATCAGGCAAGGCGCCTTGGAGTGGTCGCAGCGCTCGACATGGCGCACCAGCACGATCATGTCGCCCTTGGCCCACCCCGCCGCCAGCGCCTTTGCGCCGGCCACGTTGCCGTGGGCCAGGTCCGGCACCGCCGCAGGCGCCAGCAGCCACAGGGTCAAGGGAACCGCCAGCAGCGTGGCCGCCAGGATCACCCAGGCATTGCGGTAGCGGGCCAGGCCGCCCAGCGACAGCGAGCGTTTGACCCCGAACAGACTCAGTCTCAATTCCACAGCAGGCCGCCTCACCGGCATACAGCACGCGACATTCAAAGCGGCGAGGTTAAGGACAGCGGCGTGGGCGACCGGTGAAACGCGTGTGAAAAAAACCTTGGGAGGACGTGCGGACGCGCCGGAAAGCTTTGTTACAGATTCCGTCCGACAAAATCCTTTCAGCTCTCGGGATTGCGGCCGATACAGTCCTGCTAACACCATTGCTGGCTCAAAAGAACAACAATCTTCCAGCCCAACCGACGATCAAGCAGCACAACGTTTCTGGAGGAATTGTGATGAATAGCTGGTTCGGCAACATCAGCGTGAACCTCAAACTGGGGCTGGGCTTCGGCCTTGTCCTGGCACTGACCTGCATCCTGGCGCTGACCGGCTGGACCAGCCTGGGCGGCCTGATTGACCGCAGCAACTGGATGAGCGACATCACCCAGCTCAACGCCGGCCTGACCAAGCTGCGCGTGGTGCGCCTGCAATACATGCTGACCAACGGCGACGAGACCGCCGCGCAGAACGTGCAGACCACCCTCGACGGCTTCGCCGCTCAGCAGCAGGCGTTGATCAGCAAGTTCAAAAGCCCGGAAAACGTCAAACTGCTCAAGGAGCAGGCGCAGACCATCGCCGAGTACCAGACGTCGCTGAACAAGATGCGCAACGCCTACCGCACCGGCAACAGCGCACGCGACACCATGTCCGCCAACGCCGAGACCGCCTACACCCAGCTTGAGACCATCAGCGACTTCGTCCGCCAACTGCCGATGAGCGAGCAGCGCTTCGAGCAGTTCCAGGCCATCACCGAAGCCAAGGAAGCGTTCATCCTGGCGCGCTACGAAGTGCGCGGCTATACCGCCACCACCAACGCCGACACCGAACAGAAAGCCGTCGCCCAGCTGAATGTCGCGATCGCCAGCCTCAAGCAGCTGAACGCGCACTTCGCCAGCTCCCACCAGAGCGCCCTGCGCCAGCTGGAAGACGCGCTGGTCAGCTACCGCAGCGCCTTGCAGGCCTACAAGGCCGCCAACACCGACGCCGTGCAGGCGCGCAAGGAAATGACCGACCAGGGCGCCACCATCGTGACCCTGAGCGAGCAGCTGTACCAGATCCAGCTTGACCGCCGCGACGTGGAAAGCGCCCAGGCCCGCACCCTGCAACTGATCAGCACCTTGCTGGCGCTGCTGGTGGGCGTGATCGCCGCCGTGATCATCACCCGTCAGATCACCCGTCCGCTGCAGGAAACCCTGACCGTGGTCGAGCGCATCGCCAGCGGCGACCTGACCCAGAACGTCAAGGTCAACCGCCGCGACGAACTCGGCGTGCTGCAGCAAGGTATCGCCCGCATGGGCGTGACCCTGCGCGACCTGATCAGCGGCATCCGCGACGGCGTCACCCAGATCGCCAGCGCCGCCGAAGAGCTGTCGGCCGTCACCGAGCAGACCAGCGCCGGGGTCAACAGCCAGAAGGTCGAGACCGATCAGGTCGCCACCGCCATGCATGAAATGACCGCCACCGTGCAGGAAGTCGCGCGCAACGCCGAAGAGGCCTCCCAGGCCGCTGCGGCCGCCGACGGCGAAGCCCGCGACGGCGACAAGGTGGTCAACGAAGCCATCGCCCAGATCGAGCGTCTGGCCAGCGAAGTGGTGCGCTCCACCGAAGCCATGACCGTGCTGCAGCAGGAAAGCGACAAGATCGGCAGCGTCATGGACGTGATCAAGGCCGTGGCCGAACAGACCAACTTGCTGGCCCTCAACGCCGCCATCGAAGCGGCCCGTGCCGGTGAGGCGGGCCGTGGCTTCGCCGTGGTCGCCGACGAAGTCCGCGGCCTGGCCCAGCGCACGCAGAAGTCCACCGAGGAAATCGAAGGACTGGTGGCGGGCCTGCAGAATGGCACCCAGCAAGTGGCCGCCGTGATGAACAACAGCCGCGCCCTGACCGACAGCAGCGTGGCCCTGACCCGCAAGGCCGGCGACTCCCTGGAGAACATCACCCGCACGGTGTCGAACATCCAGTCGATGAACCAGCAGATCGCCGCCGCCGCCGAGCAGCAGAGCGCCGTGGCCGAAGAGATCAGCCGCAGCATCATCAACGTGCGCGACGTGTCCGAACAGACCGCCGCCGCAAGCGACGAGACCGCCGCGTCCAGCGTCGAACTGGCCCGCCTGGGCGGTCAGCTGCAGCAGATGGTGAGTCACTTCCGCGTCTGACACCCGTCAGCGGGCAAGCCTGCTCCCGCAGGGACGCAACGAACCTGCGGGAGCAACTGTCTTGATCTTTTCCTGGGGCGCCTTCTCTGGCGCCATCGCCAGCAGGCTGGCTCCCACAGAGGATTGGGGTGGATGCAGAATCTGCGCCCACCGCAAAGCCATGTGGGAACGGCGATGCGACTTGCCCGCGAAAGCGGTCAGAAGGGTTGCCGAAAACGTTCGGCCGTTACCGCAGACGCTCTGCTACGCCAGCGAACGCCTCAAACACAAATCGCATTGGTGAACACCAACCGGTTCCCGAACGGATCGGTCACGGTCATGTCCTGGCTGCCCCACGGCATGGCCTGGATGTCCGGGCGGGCGAATTTGTAGGCCTTGGCGATCAGTTGCTGCTGGAACGCCTCCAGTTCGTCGGTCTCGATGCGCAGGGCCGAGCCCGGCGTGGCGTCGCCGTGGTGTTCGGACAGGTGCAGCACGCAATCACCCCGGGAGATTTGCAGGTACAGCGGGAAGCCTTCTTCGAAGCGGTGCTGCCAATCGATCGTGAAGCCGAGGAAACCGACGTAGAACTCGATCGCCTTGGCCTCATCGAAAATCCGCAGGATCGGAGTGGTTTTGCCGAAGCTCATGGGTTGCTCCCTGACTGATTGGCCCCAATTGTAGACGGGCTGGATGTCAGCGCTTCGGCCTGCGCCCGGCATTCTTTAATTGCAATGTGCCACCACTGTGACGCACTGCTCGGAATCCTCAGCGAAATCCCTCCCGCAGGTCGCCCCGGCGCGCCAGAAACCGTCCTTCCCGGCACCCTGTAGCTTGCCCGTCGCGGTAGCTCAAAGCGCCGTTGACCCACACGCCGTCGATCCCCTGCGCCGGCCGTTGCGGGTCGTTGAAGTCCGCCACGTCGCGCACGGTGGCCGGGTCGAACAGCACCAGATCCGCCCAATGCCCTTCGCGGATTTCCCCGCGTTCCGCCAGGCCGAAGCGCTTGGCCGACAGCCCGGTCATCTTGTGCACGGCGGTGTGCAACGGAAACAGCCCGACATCGCGGCTGAAATGCCCCAGCACCCGAGGGAACGCGCCCCACAGGCGAGGATGCGGGAACGGGTCTTCCGGCAGGCCGTCGGAGCCGACCATCGTCAGCGGATGCGCGAGGATCCGCCGCACGTCGTTCTCGTCCATGCCGTAATACACCGCGCCCGCCGGTTGCAGGCGCCGCGCCGCCTCCAGCAGCGGCACCTGCCATTCGGCGGCGATGTCGGCCAGGTCGCGGCCGCCCATCTGCGGGTGGGGCGTGGACCAGGTGACGGTGATGCGGTGGGCGTCGGTGACCTGCTTGAGGTCCAGGGTCGAGGAACTGGCCGCGTAGGGATAGCAGTCGCAGCCCACCGGATGGTTTTTCGCCGCCGCCTCCAACGAGGCCAACAGTTGCGGGCTGCGCCCCCAGTTGCCGACGCCGGCGCACTTGAGGTGGGAGACGATCACCGGCGATTGCGCGTGGCGGCCGATGCGGAACGCTTCGTCCATGGCCTCCAGCACCGGTTCGAATTCGCTGCGCAGGTGGGTGGTGTACACCGCGCCGAAGGCGTTCAGCTCTTCGGTCAGTTGCATCACTTCCTCGGTGGACGCCGAGAACGCGCTCGCATAGGCCAGGCCTGTGGATAACCCCAAGGCCCCTGCTTCGAGGCTTTCGCGCAACTGCTCGCGCATGGCGGCGATCTCTTCGGCGCTGGCGGTGCGGAACAGGTCATCGAGGTGATTGCTGCGCAGCGCCGTATGCCCGACCAGCGCCGCCACGTTCAGCGTCGTGTTCGCCGATTCGACCGCGGCGCGGTAATCGCGAAAGCGCGGATAGACGAACGCCGCCGCACTGCCCAGCAGGTTCATCGGATCCGGCGGATCGCCCCGCAGGCTGACCGGTGCGGCGCTGATCCCGCAGTTGCCGACGATCACCGTGGTCACGCCCTGGCTGAGCTTGGGCAGCATCTGCGGCTGGCGGATCACCACGGTGTCGTCGTGGGTGTGCACGTCGATGAACCCCGGTGCCAGCACCCGACCGGCCGCGTCGATCTCATCGCCGGCGCGGGCGTCCGGCAGGTCGCCGATGCGCTCGATGCGGCCGGCTCGGATCGCCATGTCGGCGGTGTAGCCGGGGGCATTGCTGCCGTCGATGACGTGGGCGTTGCGGATCAGTGTGTCGTAGCGCATGGGGTCTCCGGCATCAGGCCAGCGTCAGTCCCTTCCCTTGATCAGATGATGATCGAATCCCTGCTCGATCAGGTAGCGCCAGGCCACCTGGACATCTTCCGGGATTTCCTGCCCGACCTGAAAGCCCAGCGACGGATAAACCTTGATCCGGTGCACATCCCCGACCATTTCGTCGATCAGCCCCAGCACGCCGATCAAGTGACTGACCCCGTCGGGAAAGCCGAACGCCGGCGCATCCACCCACGCGTCGAGCTCCGGCCACTGCACGGGCAAGGTCAACGCCACGCGCCGGATCGAGTTGGGTTTGGTCAGGAAGGTCGCCCGGCGCACGTCCGGAAACAGCGCCTTGGCGAAGGCGATGTTCTCGGCGAAATTGGTGGCGCGTCGCTCCAGGGTGAACCGCTCCGCCGGCACCCCCAGCATAAGCGCCCGTTGCGCGAAGACTTCGGCTTCGGGACGTTCCCACAAATGCTTCGTCCAGTTGCCGGTGTTGCCGGTGAACAGCAGGTGCGGGGCGACGCCGCGTTTGAGCAGCTCGCAGGCGTAGTCGCAGACCCGCAGGTCATAGGAGCCGCAGACCACGATCAGCTCGCAGGACTCGTGCCCGCGCCCCGACCCGAGAAAGTCCCACAGGACGTTGGCGTGCTTGAGGGTCGGCGTCATGAGAGGACCGCCTCCCGGGCACCGAGGACCAGACCGCCGTCGACGTAGCCATGGGCCGATTCCGCCGCCAGCGAGACCGGCAGCCGGGTGAAGTCGGCGTACGCGCACGCGGCGCCGTGCCCGGTCAGGGTCGGGTCGTCGCCGATGCCGATGCACAGCGCGCCGCTGCCGGTGGCCGACTGCACGCCGCTGACGGAGTCTTCGAAGACCAGGCATTCATCGCTTCGGCAACCCAGCCGCGCCGCCGCCAAGTGATAGGGATCGGGCGCGGGCTTGCCGTGGCGCACATCGTCACGGCAGATGATGGTGTCAAAAGCCGAGGCCAGGTCATGTTGCTGCAGGACATGCTCGACCCGCGCCCGCCAACTGCTGGTCACCAGGGCCATGGGCACGCGGCCCCTGAGCCGGCCGATCAGTTCGGCGACGCCCGGCACCAGCGAGCACGCGGAACGTTCCTCGATGGCGTCGACTTCCTGCTTGATCGCCGCCCGCTTACGCTCGTCGAAGCGGCCGAACAGGGCCTGCAAGGTGTAGCCACCGGGGCGGCCGTGAATGTGCTCGTCGATGAACGCCTGGTCGACGGCGATTGCGTACTGGCGCGCCACGGTCGTCCAGGCGAGTTCGATGACCTCGCGGGACTGGATCAGCACGCCGTCCATGTCAAAGCAGACGGCTGTAAACGTTCTTGGTGTCATCCGTTGAACTTCGCATTCTCTGGTGGGCGATGAAGGCCAGCGCCGTGCCGGCCAGGGCGAACAGGGCCATGACGCGATAGGACCACTGCGGCAGCGTCTCGTACAGGTAGCCGGCGAACGGCGTGGCCAGCCCCATGGGCAACGCGACAGCCAGCGAATAGTAGACGCCTTGGGTGAAGACCTGGATGTCCTGCGGCGCGTGATCACGGATCAGGCGCATGATCGCCGAATGGTAGGCGGCGAAGCTCAGGGCGTGCAGGCATTGCCCCAGCACGATCAGCGCCAGCGCGTCGCTGTCGGAGAAGAACGCCCAGCGCACGGCGGCGCAGACGCTGGAGACCATCACCACCGGCAGCGCCGGCCAGTGCGCCAGGACCTTGTTGGAGAACGCGAAGTAGGTGATTTCCGCCAGCACCGCCAACGCCCAGAACGCGCCGATCCAGCTCGCGGAATACCCCTTCACGCCCCAGCCGATCGAGGCGGTGGAAAAGTACAGGGTGTGGCTCAACTGAATGCAGCTGGCCGCCGCAATCGCGATCAGCAGCGGCTTGTGGGCGAACAGCGCTGTCCAGTCCGGACGCTTGGGGGGGCGCCCGGCCGGCGCCGGCGGCGTGCGCGGCACCCGATGCTTGAGCCACAGGCAGGCCACCCCGGTGAAGGCCATGCTCGCCGCGATCACCAGCGGCACCCAGGACTGGCCTTGGTGCGCGAACAGCAGGCCGCCGAGGGTCGACGTCAGGATGAACGCCGACGACCCCACCGCCCGCACCCAGCCGTAGTTCTGCAACGCCTGCTTGTCGCGCTTGAGCAGGTAGGACTCGGACAGCGGCAGCACCACCATCCACAGGCCGCCGAACAGGATGCTCAGGCACACGAATCCCCACAGGTGCACCGGCATGAAATGGAACAGCAGCGTGCACAGCGCCGCCGAGAAACCGAGCGCGGCGGCCAGGCGCAGTTGGTCCACGCGCCAGTCGGCCACGTAGGTGATCAGCACGCCGGTCACCACTTGCGGCCAGTAGACCGCCGCGATCAGCAGGCCGATCTGGCTGGCGCTGAAGCCCAGCGAGTCCAGCCAGGTCGGCCAGAACGGATAGATGATCCCTTCCGCCGCAAAGAAACCGAAAAAGATCAGATACATTCGTCATCCATAGGACTTGCCTCCGGTCAGGGCTCCGGCGGAGCCCTGCTGTCGGTCTTGCGTCTATTCGAAACGGTGCTGGGTGAAAGGGTTCTTGCCCTTGCGCCAGACGATCAGCGATTCGCTCATCACCACCAGGTCCACCATCCCCTCCTTCAACGCATCCAGGGCATCCCGGGACGTGCAGACGATGGGTTCCTCATGGCGGTTGAACGAGGTGTTGATCAACGCAGCCTGGCCGGTCTTTTCGTGCCAGGCGGTCAGCAGGCGATGCATGAACGGATCGGCCTGCGGACGGATGACCTGCGGCCGTGCGGTGCCGTCGATGTGCACCACCGCCGGGCTCGCCTCGCGAAACGTCGGGTGGCAATCGTAGGTCATGGTCATGGTGTCCGCCGCCACCTGGCTTTCCTCCCAGCCGACGTAGCAGGCCGCCGCCTGTTCGATGGCGGTGACCGGGCCGAACGGCATGAACTCGGTGCGGTGCATGCGTTTGTTCAGCCAGTCGTTCACCTCGGCATCCTGGGCGTGGTAGACAATGCTGCGGTTGCACAGCGAACGCGGGCCGAACTCCATCTTGCCCTTGAACATGCCCAGCACCTGGTTTTCCTGCAACGCCTCGGTGAGCACCTCGATGAGGTTCGACGGCGTGTGGTAGCCGAGCTCGGGGTAGTCGCGGTGGATCAGGTTGATGTTCTGCGACACGCTGCGCGAATCCGGCCCGAGCATCATCGACGGGGCCTTGAAGCGGGTGCCGTTCTCCAGGTACGCCGCGCCGACCGCCGCCGCCAGGGCCAGGCCGCCGTCGCCCATGCACGGCAGCACGTAGACGTCCTTCACGCCGGGGATCTCGCGCAGGCGCTGGTTGAGCTTCACGTTGCCGAACACGCCGCCGGCCAGGCACAGGGCGGCGCTGCCCCGTTGCGCCAGGTGATGGCTGACGGTCGCCACCAGCAGGTCTTCGGTGTGGCGCTGGGCGGCCGCCGCGATGTCCTCGGGGGTCTCATCGGCCAGCAGGGCCTGCAGGCTGTCGGCGTAGTGGTCGTAGGACGGCAGGAACAGGTCGCCGCACACCGCCTTGATGCGCCCGTCTTCGAACCGGATCATCTGCTGCATCACGCCCAGCAGCTTCTGCGGATCGCCGAATGCGGCAAGGCCAGTGATCTTGCCCTCGTGCCGGTTGGGCTTGTAACCCAGCAGGCGGGTGATGCGCCCGTAGAAATAGCCCAGGCTGTCGATGCTGGTCTCGCGCTGCAGCACGGTGGTTTCGTTGGGGCCGTACCAGCTCACGGTGAGGGACTGGAAGTCGCCGCGCCCGTCGCAGGTCAGGGTCAGCGCCTCGTCGAACGGCGAGCAGACATAGGCACCCAGGGCATGGCACTCATGGTGGTCGATGAAGTAGGCCTTGCCGGCCAGGCCGTTGTCCGCGATGAACCGGTCGAACTCGGCGCGCTTTTCCTTATCGTTGCGGATCTCGTCGGTGACGCGCTTGCGGAACTGCGCAAGGCCCTGGGGATTGTTCCGCGCCTCCTCGACGATGCGGTCGAAGTACAGCTCCATGTGCTTGTCGGCGTTGAAGCCGGCGTTCCATCCGTACGCCACATGGTCGAGGTCCTCCAGCGAGACCCCGGCCTGGCTCAGCACGAATTCGATGGACTGGGCGGGCCAGACCTTGTGGTCCTTGATCCGGGTGAAGCGTTCTTCGCTGACCGCAGACAGAATCTGACCGTCGCGCACCAGGCAAGCGCCCGACAGATCGTTGTTGGTGATCCCTAGAATGAGCATGACTGTTCCCTGTTATTGCCGACTTCATGGATGAGCGCGCCCGTGCGCCAGGCATCTGTTGCCCGGGCCCATGGCGGATTCCGGCCGTCAGTGGCCGTGGGTCGTTAACAAGTGAGGCGGCGAAGCGGTTACGTTCGCCGGGACATGCCTTTAGGGGAGGGCATCATGAGTGCGCATGGTCATCGCCAATTCCTTTTGTAGAAAAAACCCACGGGAGGTAACCCACTCACACGGCCTCATGCCTGACATCAAGTGGGTGCTGAACCGGCAGTATCGAATCTGCGTGTCCGGGAATCAGCCTAGCCGCAATTGTGCGGAGCGCCCGCAAAACGCGACCTAAAATTTAAATGCCGCCCGAAGTCTTTTGTTTCCAAAGGTTTGCGCGACTCAAGACACACAAAAACGTGTAGGAGCGAGCCTGCTCGCGATTGCGGTCTGTCATTCGACATTGGCATCGACTGACACTACGTAATCGCGAGCAGGCTCGCTCCTACAGGTCTGTTTTGTGTGCGCAAGCGTGATCAGCCCTTGAAGTCCGCATTGGCGTAGGTCGCCAGCTTGCCCTGGATGAAATCCAGGAAGCACTGGATCCGCAGCGCCAGCTGCGAGTTGCGGTAGTACACGGCGTTGATCGGCTGCCGGTATCCGCTGTTGAATTGCGCCAGCACCACCTTGAGGCGCCCGGAGCGGATGTCGTCGATGGTCATGAAGTGCGAGAGGCAAGCGATGCCCTGCCCTTCCAACGCCAGGTGACGCACGGTTTCGCCGCTGGAGGCGCCGATGGCCGGGGTGACCGGCCAGCGGTCGCCGTGCACGTGGCGCAGCGGCCACTGGTTGAGGCCTTCGTTCTGGGTGAAGCCGAGCAAGATGTGCCGGCTCAGGTCGGCCACTTCGGCGGGGGTGCCGTGGGCGGCCAGGTATGCCGGGCTGGCGACGATCAGCAGCGGGCTGCAGCCGAGCGAACGGGCGTGCAGCGTCGAGTCGGCCAGGGTGCCGATGCGGATGGCGATGTCGGTGCTCTGCTCCAGCAGGTCGATGATCAGGTCGTTGCTGTTGAGCTCCAGCAGGATGTCCGGGTAGAGACGGCGGAACTCGTCGACGTACGGCACCACCGCGTGCAGCATGAACGGCGAGGCGGCATTGATCCGCAGCCGCCCGGACGGGGTCTGGTGGCGGGAAATGAGCCGCTCTTCCAGCTCGTCCATCTGGTCGAGGATGCGCTTGGCCTGCGCGAAGAAGTACTTGCCCTCTTCGGTCAGGTCCATACGCCGGGTGGTGCGGTTGATCAGCGTCGTTTCGAGCTTGGCCTCCAGCCGCGACAGGGTGCGGCTGACCGCCGACGGCGTCTGGCCGACCTGCTCGGCGGCGGCGGAGATCGAACCGCACTCGATCACACAGACGAAAATCTGCAACTCATCGGATCTGGCTTTCACGGGTGTCCTCGAATCGGCAGGCCTGCACCTCAGGCTCAGGCCTGCGATAGTAGCCGAGCCTCAAGCCTTGAGGCCAAACACCTCTTTCAGGTGCTGCTCGTAGCGCACCACGTCGGCCTCGATGTTCGGGCGCTTCATCACGTCCACGCACAGGAACGTCGGCAGGCCGGTCATGCCCAGGAACTGGTTGGCCTTGTGGAACGGGAAGTAGACGGCGTCCACGCCCTTGGCCTCGAAGAAGTCGGTCGGATCCTCGAAGGCCTGCTGCGGCGCGTTCCAGGTCAGCGACAGCATGTACTGCTTGCCGTGGATCAGGCCGCCGCTGCCGTACTTCTGCGAGGCGTCGGAACGGGTGCGGCCGTCGCTGGCGTAGAGGCTGCCGTGGCCGGCGGTGAACACTTCGTCGACGTACTTCTTCACCGTCCACGGCGCGCCCATCCACCAGCCCGGCATCTGATAGATGATCACGTCGGCCCAGAGGAACTTGGCCACCTCTTCGGCCACGTCGTAGCCCTCGTCGATGAAGGTGGTCTTGACGTCGAGACCGCCGCGGTCGAGCACGGCGAGCGCCGCCTCGTGCAGGGTGGCGTTGTAGCGGCCGTCGGAGTGGGCGAATTTTTTGCCGCCGTTGAGCAACAGTACTTTTTTCATGGGTCAGCCTCGAATGGATTCCAATGCCCGGCGCACTCGCCGGATGGAGAAGGGAAGTGAAGGAATGGCGGCAGGTTAACGGTCCGCCCCGCGCGGAATAAGCAGCGGTTGCGCAAATGACATTTGACTGAAAATCACGAATCACCCAACGATTCGTGCCGTAGCATTGGCCGCCACTTCAACTTGAGGAACCGAACGATGAGCGAACGCCAAGGCTTCATCCTGCACGCCAAGACCCGCCCGGAAAAAGCCGAGGCCTTCGAGGCGTTCTTCCGCGCCCACGTCGAGCCGAGCCGCGCCGAACCGGGCTGCATCGAGTACCACATGCTGCGCGACAAGCACGATCCGACCCTGTTCATCTTCTACGAGATCTGGGAATCCCAGGCGCACCTGGACGTGCACTCGAACCTGCCGCACATGCAGCAGTTCCTGGCGCAGCGCATGGAATACCTGGAGCGGGATTTCGACATCCGCCCGATCGAGATGCTCAGCGCCTCGTCGGCTAGCCGCTGACCAGCAGATGGGCGCCGAGCGCGCCCAGACCGATGAAGAACACCCGCTTGAACAAGGTGGCGCTGATCCGTCGGCGCAGCCATTGGCCGAACCCCATGCCGAGCATCGCCGGCACCAGCGCCAGCCAAGAGGCGCCGAATTCCGCACCGCCCAGGGCGCCGCGCCACAGCAGGCCGCCAGCCAGGGCCAGGGTCGACACGGTGAAGGACAGGCCCAGCGCCTGCACCAGCTCATCACGGCTCAAGCCCAACGCTTGCAGGTAAGGCACCGCCGGGATCACGAACACGCCGGTGGCCGAGGTGATGACCCCAGTCACGGCGCCGCACACCGGACCAAGCCAGGGCTCATACCGACGATTGACCCGCAAGGCCGGCAGCCACAACCCGTACAGCGCATACAGCAGCAACGCCGCGCCGAGCCCGCGCACGACCCAATGCCCGCCCGCCATGCCGAGCCACAGGGTGCCGACGCCGGTGCCGAGGAAAATCGACAGCAGCATCGGCCACAGGCGCTTCACAAGCCCAGGCAAGTGGCCGCCGAAGGCCAGTTGCCAGAGGTTGGTCAGGGTCGCCGGGACGATCAGCAGCGCCGCTGCCTGCGCCGGCGCCATAGCCAGACCCAGCAGCCCCATGGCGACCGTGGGCAGGCCGAGGCCGATCACGCCCTTGACCGAGCCGGCGAGGAAGAAAGTGGCGATGACCAGCAAAGACAGGGCAATGCCGAGGTTCTGGTAGAAATCGAGGTAGGCGTTCATGGCGCCACTGTGCGCCTGGCCGGACGTTTTGGAAATCTGCCATATACTGAGGCAGCCTATTGCAAACCAAGAGGCTGAGAATAATGCTGAGGCCACTGGCCCCATCGCGGGCAAGCCCGATCCCACAGGGGGATGCGGTAGACAGGACGACCTCACAGGCCCCATCGCCAGCAGGCCGGCTCCCACCGTTCCGGGGGACACCACAGTCCCTGTGGGAGCCAGCCTGCTGGCGATAAGGCCAGTGCAAACGACACACTGCCCGAGACTCTCCGATGCACTTCGACTTCACCGACCTGCGCCTCTTCCTGCACACCCTCGACGCCGGCAACATCACCGCCGGCGCCGACCGCAGCCACCTGTCGCTGGCCGCCGCCAGCGCGCGGATCCGCGCCATGGAAGCGTCGCTGGGCACCGATCTGCTGCAGCGCGGCCGCCGTGGCGTCACCCCGACGCCGGCCGGCCAGGTCTTGGCGCACCACGCCCGGATCCTGCTGCAGCAGGCCGAACGCCTGCAGCAGGATCTGGCCGACTACGCCCATGGGGTCAAAGGCCGGATCCGCCTGCTGTGCAACACCACGGCCATCACCGAATACCTGCCCGAAGCCCTGGCGGATTTCCTGGGCCGCCACCCCAACCTCGACATCGACCTGCAGGAACTGCCCAGCGCGCGCATCACCCACGCCCTGCGCGAGGGGGCGGCGGACCTGGGGATCGTCTCGGATGCGGTGGACCGCGAAGGCTTGCAGACCCGCTTCTTCCGCGACGATCCGCTGGTGCTGATCCTGCCGCCGGGGCATGCCCTGGCCGAACGGCCTTCGCTCACCTTCGCCCAGACCCTGAGCCACGACTACGTGGCCCTGGGCGCCGCCAGCGCACTGGCGATCCACCTGGAAGAACAAGCGCTGCACATCGGCCAGCGCATGGCGATCCGGATGCGCGCCGAGGGTTTCGACGCCGTCATCCGCATGGTCGCCCACGGTGCCGGCCTGGCCATCGTGCCGCTGGCGGCGCTGGAGCGCTCCGCGCAAAAACCACGGATCGCCCACCGCACCCTGTCCGAGGACTGGGCCAACCGCCAGCTCCACCTCTGCGCCCGCGACTTCGCCCACCTGCCCGCCTACGCCCGCGCCTTGCTGGCCGCGCTGACGCCGGGAACGCCTTGACTCTACCGTTAGGGGCAGACTCTATCCTGAGGGCTTCATTTCAGGAGTACACATGATGCGCAAACGAATGCTCGTGATTCTGGGGCATCCTTCCACCGACAGCTTTTGCGGCGCCCTGACCGAAACCTACGTCCAGGCCGCCAAGGAGGCCGGCCACGACGTGCGCCTGCTGCGCCTGGACACGCTGGACTTCGACCCGGTGCTGCACGAAGGCTACAACAAGCCCCAGCCCCTGGAGCCGGATCTGCTCCAGGCCCAGGCCGACATCACCTGGGCCGAGCACCTGACCTTCGTGTACCCGATCTGGTGGGGCGGGATCCCGGCGCTGTTCAAAGGCTTCCTCGACCGGATCCTGCTGTCCGGCTTCGCCTTCAAGTACCGCAAAGGCAAGGCCTTCCCGGACAAGCTGCTGAAGGGCCGCACCGCGCACCTGTTGGTGACCATGGACACGCCGCCCTGGTACTACAAGTGGATCTACCGCATGCCGGGCCTGCACCAGATGCGCAAGACCACCCTGGAGTTCTGCGGCATCAAACCGATCAAGACCCTGACGTTCGGCCCGATCCTCGGCTCGAAGCCGGAACAGCGCGACATCTGGCTGGAGCAGGCGCGCGTGACCGCCGCCGCCAGCTGAGGCATTTCCCTTCATTGCGCTGACGGCACACCGCCGTCAGCGCTTCTGCGGTCCCTTGCGGTTCTTTGCGGCAAGGGGCCGTCGGTCGGCTGCGCGCGTCATAAGCACGCAGCCGCAACCTCTCCATGTTATCCACGGTATGATCGCCCCCGGTCAGGCATGAGGCCTGGTCGCGCATCAGCCCTGTTTGATCATCGAGACGGACCTTTATGTATATCGGCAAAGCCGCCCAGCTGTCGGGCACCACAGTCAAAAGCATTCGCCACTACGAAGAGATCGGCCTGTTGCCGGAGCCCAGGCGTGAGGGCAAATACCGGATCTACAGTCAGGAGAGCGTCGAGGTGCTGACGTTCATCAAGTGCGCCCAGCAATTGGGCTTCAAGCTCAAGGAACTTCAGGTGATCCTCAACAGCTACCGCGGCGACGTGTTCCCCTGGGACATGGCGCAGCAGGCGATCGCCGAAAAAAAAGCCGATCTGGTGGCCCGGATCGGCGAATTGCGGCAGTTGCACGATGGCCTGGAAGCCTTTGAGAACAACCTCAGCGATGCGCGCCAAGAGTGTCAGTTCGAGCGCATCGCCCGCCAAGGCGAAAAAAACTCCGGCAACACACTGAACTGAATGTCCTGCTGCACCGGGTGACCGCTCCCGCAGGCCGTACCAGGGCCGGCGGAAGCGGTTTTCGCCGAATCAGTTCATGGCCGGTTCCCCACCGGCAGAGTGTGTGTCGGCCACCTGCGCCAGCGGAACGACCGCCCCGAAGAACCACGGCGACACCAGCGTCACCAGCACGATGGTCATGACCCCGCTGGAGAACAGCGCCATGGCCACCAGCGCCCCCAGGTCGACGATCGGCTTGAAGTCGGAGAACAGCAGGGCCATGAAGCCGACGGAGAAGATCACCACGTTGATCACCGTCGAACGGCCGACGCTGTGCATCGCCTGCAGAATCGCCGCATCGACTTCGACGCCCTCCTGCACCAGCAGCTTGATCCGCGACAGCAGGTGCACCGCGTAGTCGACCACGCCGACCACCAGGAACGTCACCAGCGTCGTGCCGATGTTCAGCTCGATGTGGAACAGGAACATGAAGCCGTAGACCGTCACCGACGTGGTCAGCAGCGTGAGCATGCCGAGCAGGCCCAGACGCACGGACTTGAGCCAGTACATCATCATCAGCGTGACCACCACCAGCGCCAGGGAAAAGCTCAGCACCTGCCCCTGGGTGATCTCCTGCAGCACGCCGGTCCAGATCAGCGGCGTGCCGGCGTGGGTCACCTCCAGGTTGGCCGGCTTGTTCACCAGCAGCCAGGCGTCGAGGCGGTCCAGCATGCCCTGGTAGTCGCTGGCCACGGACGAGGTCATGGTGTACAGGGTCAACGCCTTGGAGAAGTCGGCGTTGAGCACGTTGTTCAGGTCCGAGCCGCCGCCGTTCTCGAACAGCATCACGTGCTGCTCGATCAGTGAGTTGCCCGTCACCTCGAACTGCTCGACCTGCCCGTCGTCGTTGACCGAGGACACCTTCTCGACCGCCTCCGGCACCCGCAGGTACGCGGGATCCATGTCGTTGAGCACCAGGTTCATGCGCTTGACGTAGGTGGCCAGCGAATAGCCGTAGCTCACGTTCGGCTGCTGCTTGATGAAGCGGTCGAGCCGGTCGATGAACTGCACCGTCTCGGTGGTCAGCACGCCACGGGGCTCCTTGCTGTCGATGGCGATCCAGCCCGGCGCGGTGCCCGCCACCTTGGCGTGGTTGATGAACTGGTCGGAGATGCGGATGTGGCTGTCCGGCTTGAAGTAGGCGATGCCGGAGTCTTCGATGTCGACGCGGAACGTGAACACCGTCGCCAGCGCCAGCAACGGCACGAGCACCACCAGGATCGGTTTGCGGAAGCGGATCATCCACGCGCAGAACGCCACCAGATAGCGCGAGATGACCGATTCCTTGTGCACCGCCACCTTGGCCTGCGCCGTCGGATCCTTGCCCCAGATCGAGATCCAGGCCGGAATCAGCAGCAGCGAAATGATCAGCGCCGCCGTCAGGCCGATGGACATGAACACCCCGAAGTTGCGGATGCTGACGATGTTGTTGGTGGTGGAGATCAGGAACGTGGCGATGGTCGTCACGGTCGTCAGCACCACCGGCACCACCATCAGCCGCTGCGTGCGGCGGTTGGCCTCGCGGTTGCTCTTGCCCGCGTTCTTCTGCTCGTAGTACTCGGCCATGACGTGGATCGCGTCCGAGCAGCAGATGGTGAACAGGAACACCGGCAACACGCTGGTGAGCAGGTCGAACGGCACCCGCCACAGGGCCATCAGCCCCAGCGTCCAGATGGTGCAGAACAGGATGTTGAACAGCGGCAGCAGCACGCCCAGCGGTTTGCGGAAGAAGAAGATCAGCAGCAGCGTGATCAGCAGGAACACGATCGGGAACAGCACCGCCAGGTCGTGGTCGATGATTTCCTGCTGGGCCGCGATGAAGATCGGCATCCCGGCGATGAAGATCTCGTCCTTGTACGCCGGGTGCTCGGCCTGGTACTGCGCGACCAGGCCGCGCACGATCTGGTAGGCGCGCAGCTGGGCCTGGGCGTCGTCCTGCTTGGTGCCGAGCTCGGCCACCAGCATCGCGACTTTCTTGTCCTTGGACACCACCCCGTCGACCATCAGCTCGTTGCCCATGATCTGCGATTCGACCAGCGCCGGATCCATGTCATAGGCGTTGAGCGTCTTGTGGATCAGTAGCTCGCCGCCGTCGGTCAGGACGATGTTCTCCAGGTCACCCATGGACGCCATTTCGCGGATCGGGTTGATCCGCTCGGCCAGGAAGGTCAGGAACAGCTGGTCGTGGGGATCCCAGCCCTCGCTCTGGGCATGGTCGCGAAGGGCCTTGGCCTGGGCGTAGTCGTTCTGGGAAAAGCCGTCCTCCAGAATGTCTCGGGTCAGCAGTTGCGCGCGGCTGTCGTCGGGATGGCCGGCGACGATCTGCGCCAGCTGTTCCTTGTCGGCGTCGTTGGCCAGGATCATCTTGCGCACCGACTGCGACAGCGAGAACAGCGCGTTGAGGGTGTCCTTGTTGAACACCGTCTGCGGGTTGTTCAGCGCCACCATCACCGAGTCGAACGTGCCGGTGAACTCACCTTGCAGGTCGATGATGGTCTTGCGCGCCGGGTGGGTGTCCTTGAGCAGGTAAGGGTTGGTGTCGGACACCAGCGCACCCAGCGTATAGGTGAAATACGCGGTGATCGCCACCAGCAGGAAAACGATCGCCCGCGCATGGCGCTCGACGAAGTTCAGGTATCTTTCCATGATCATGCGTTCCAGGGTCTTCGGGGCGGCGCCCGGTTAGCGGGCGGACACGGCGAACTCGGGCAGGTCGCCGGTCTTCAGGCCGCGCTTGATGGCGGTCTGGGTGAACAGGCGGTCTTCCAGCGGCACGTTGTACTGCAGCTGGTTGAAGCGCATTTCCGAACGGGTGCCGTCGATGAAGTGCTCGGTCTCGCTCAGCACGATGCTGTCGATCGAATCGATGGTCTCGACCTTCTGGGTGCGCATCTGCTTGATCAGCACGCCCTTGATGTCGAAGAAGTCCTGGCGCATGACCAGGAAGTTGCCCTTGTCGATCCACACCTTGAGCTTGTTGTAGCCGGTCTTGGCCAGCACCTCCGGGGAGGCCGGTTCGCGCTCGATCACGTAGCAGTCGCGGCCCTTGACCTGCTCTTCGCCGACCAGCACCTGCGAGTAGTCCTTGACCCGGATCTTGTCCAGGTCGGCATAGGAGTACTCGCTGCCCATGAACGAGCCGCGCTTGTCGGTGGTGGAGATGCGCCGGGTCTGGCGGCTGACCGGCAGGTACATCCACTGGCTGTCCTCCAGGCCCAGGGGTTCGTGGGGGTTCTCGATGTGGAACGCCACGTCGCGCACGTCGGTGGGCGCGGAGAAGTACATGCTGAATTTGTCGCTGTCCGGGTAATCCTTCTGCAGGTAGGTGAACTCCCGCACCCGGGTGTTGCCCTTCTTGTCGTGCAGGATCAGCGAGACCTGGGACATGAAGCTGGTGCCGTCGTTGCGGTCGCGCACCTTCTGGATGATGTCGTCGGCGTTCTGGCCGGCGGCGTTCGCGCAGGCGGCACCGAGGATCAGCGCGGCGGCGGTCATGGTTTTCAGTAACGGCAACATGTGAGCTTCCCTTTTCGTTGTTTGAGTCGTTTCAGGCCTGTACGCCGGGGCACGCAGGCGTCATGGGGTCAAAACAGATAACCGGCGGACAGCCGCACCTGATCGCGGTCGCTGTACTCGCCGAACGAGCGGTCCGGCTTGCCGAAGAACACGTCGACTTCCAGCCCGAGCTTGATCCAGTCCACCGGCTTGTAGGTGAAGATGCCCTGCAGCAGCGCATCGTCGTGGAACGGTGGCGACGCGGCGACCACCAGCCGGCTCTTGAGGCGGTCCTGCCAGTGGGTGCCTTCGGCCGACAGGGTGAACAGGTGGTCGAGCTTGTCCTGCACCATGCCGGCCTGCCAGTCGACCAATTGCTGACGCTGCCACTGCGCGGAGATCAGCCAGTCGCGCAACAGGTAGTCGACGCCCAGCAGCGACTTGACCATCGGCGTGCTGTCGGCGCCGTAGCCGCGGGTCGGGTTGGTGACCCGCCAGCGGTCGAACCAGGCGATTTCGCTGCGCACCACGATGCTGTGGCCGGCATCGATCGCCAGCCCCGCACCGCCCATGGTGTAGCGCGGGAACCGCCGTTCCAGACGCGTGCGGCCGTCCTCGGCCAGGCCTTCGACGGCGTACACCGGATCCTGCTGGCGCGCGTTGAGGGCGACGAAACTGGTGTCCACCGCACCGATCCGGCCGTTGGCGCTCAGGCCGTAGGAAAAGCCTTGGTCACCGTCATAGCCGGGCTTGGAGTCGACCAGGAAATACTGCGGGTCCGGCACGGCGAACAGCGGCGCGTCGAACTCGCTGCCGGCCACCGGCGGTCGGTTCTTTTCGAAACCGGTGATCCACAGCGCCTCCAGTTCCCACTCGCCCACCGGCTGGGCGAAACGCACCATCGGCACGGCGATGCGGCTGTCCTCCAGCAGCGGCGTCAGGCCGTCGCGGTAGTCCAGCGGATTGATCTGGTCGAGCACCCGCAGTTCATCGGCACGGCCCCAGACCACCTGCTGCCAGCCGACGGTCACCTCGCCGTCGCCCAACGAATGGCCGACGTACAGGTGCCGCCAGTCGGCGTCGAAGCGGTACTTGTCCCGCGCCCGCTCGCCGTAGGGGTTGCTGCCGTCGTAGCGGGCGTCATAGCGCACGCGGCCCTTGGCCTTGTAGTAGCCGCCGTCCCAGTTGTCCTCCAGGTTGGCCTTGAAATACACGGCCTTCTGGGTGACCCGGTCATCGCCGTGCAACCGCACGGCGGTCGCCACGCCGACCTCGGCGTCGGCGTAGTCCGGCTGCAGGTCCTGCGCCGTGAGGCCGGCCAGCGCCGGCCCCGCGTTCAGGCAGGCCACGGCGGCCCAGGCGGCCCGGCTGATGTGAAGTCTGGGCATCGCTACATTCCCAACCCGACGCCGCCGTCGATCACCAGGCTCTGGGCCGTCACGCCCCCCGCCTGCGGGCTCGCCAGGTAGCTCACCATGGCCGCCACCTCTTCGCTCTCGATGAAACGGCGCATCGGCAGTTTCTTCTTCGCGTTGCGCAGGATCTGCTCCTGGGTCAGCCCGGCCATCGCCGCCTGCGTCGCCAGCTCGCCCTGCAGCATCGGCGTGTCGATCCACGCCGGCAGGATCGCGTTGACCGTGATCCGGCGCGACGCCAGATCCAGCGCCAGCGCCTTGGTCATGCCGACGATGCCGTGCTTGGAGGCACAGTACGCGGTGTTGCGCACCTTGCCGGCGCGGCCGAGGATCGACGACATGTTGATGATCCGGCCGCCGTCGGGCATCAGCGGCAGGCACAGCGACGTGACGTAGAACGTGCCGTTGAGGTTGACCGAAATCACCCGGTGCCAGTTGAGCAGGTCATCGGGTTCGTTCTCGTTGCAGATGCCCGCGCTGTTGACCAGTACGTCGACCTGCGCGACCTGTTTGCCGAGGATCTTGAACAGCGTTTCCATGGCCGGCAGGTCGGCGATGTCCGCGCGGTGGGTCTCGACCTGCGCCCGGATCCGCTGCGGCTGCGCATCGAGCCAGCCTTGCAACTGCGGCAGATCCAGATCCAGCAGGATCAGACGGTTGCCGGCGTCGGCGGCAAAGGCCTCCGCCACGGCACGGCCGATGCCCTTGGCGGCACCGGTGATCAGGATGGTGCGGTTCATGGCATCTTCAGCCCGCCGTTGACCGGCAGGACCTCCCCGGTCAAATAGAGGCCGCGCTCGGCGAGGTACAGCACCGCCTCGGCGATCTCCTCAGGTTCGGCGTAACGCTTGATCAGCAGCCGCGACTGGATTTCCTCCTCTTGGCTGCCGATCAGCGCGGTGCTCATTTCGGTCTTGACGATGCCCGGCGCCACCGCGTTCACCCGGATGTTGCGCGGCGACAGCTCCACCGCCAGGGCGCGGGTCAGCGCTTCGACCCCGCCCTTGGCGGCGGCGTAGTTGCTCTGGCCCTTGCCGGGCTTCTGCGCCGCCACCGAACCGATGTTGACGATGCAGCCGCCGCGCTGGCGCATCATGCCCGGCACCACCTGCTGACAGCACAGCAGGGTGCCGACGAGGTTGGTCTGGATCACCTCGACGATGTCCTTGACCGGCATTGTCGCCAGCAGGCCGTCGCGGGTGATGCCGGCGTTGTTCACCAACAGGTCGATGCGCTGGAAATGCGCCTCGACCCGCTCGAAGAAGGTGCGGATGCTGTCGGCGCTGGCGACATCGCATTGCAGCGCCAGGCACTCCACGCCTTGGGCCTGGAGCTGCCCGCGCAGCTCCATCGCCGCCGTTTCGTCACGTACGTAACTGAACGCGACCTGATAACCCGCGCCGGCCAGGGCCAGGACGATCGCCCGGCCGATGCCGCGGCTGCCGCCGGTCACCACTGCTGTTTTGTTCGGCATGACCGTTCCTTAAAGCGAGTTGGCGGTTTTGAATTGGGCGAGGCTGAAACCGTGGGTCGCGGCCAGCGCACGGATCTGCTGCACCTGCTCGCGGCTGATGTCGCCGTAGGAGTAGTGCTGCTTCATTCCGGACAGGCCCATCAACACCGATTCGGCCATGCACGCATACAGCTGCCCCTGCTTGAGGTAGGCCCGCACGTTCGGCGCCAGCCCGTCGCCCATCGGCGTCTGCACGATCCCGCCGTGCATGTAGAGCACGTCGGCACGCTCGCTGGAGAGGTTCTGGTCCACGTTCAGCGGCACGGCGATGTCGCAGATCACGCTGCTTTCGGCGAAATGCCGGGCATCGAGGAACGGCTGCGGAGCGTTCGCCGCGCACAGCACGATGCGCGCTTGCTTGAGCACTTCCAGATCGTTGCTGACGGTGATGAACGCGTTCGCGCCCAGACGTTCTTCGACCAGTTTCGCCACGCGCTGACCGAGGTCGGCGCCGGCGCCGTGGGCCTGCAGCAAGGCGTCCATGCCGTCGAGCCCTTGCAGGCGGCTGGCGAGGCGGTCATCGGCGGCGACACCCTTGAGGATCGCCCGGGCGGCGTCGGCGTAGATCTGCTGCGCGGTCTTCTCCAGACGGCGCAAGGAGCCGTCGCGGCCGCTGCCGATCAAGATCAGGTGCTCGACCCCGGCGGACAGCAGCGAGGCATAGGTCGAGGCGATGTTGCCGGCGGCGCCGACCACCGCCGCGGTCTGCCGGGCCAGTTCCAGGCCCTGCTGTTTGCAGCCCTGTTCGATGGCTTCCAGGCCCATGCCGATGGTCAGCGCGTTGCCGGAGGTCAGCGCCATGTCGGGAATCTTCAGCGCCTGGCAGTTGTTGGTGACGATCGAGGTGTACATGCCCAGCCCGGCCACGCTGTAGCCGTCGGCGCGGGCATCGCGGATGCGGTTGCCGATTTCGTCGCGGATGGTCTCCAGGTCGCCGTTGGCGATGTACTCCGCCATGGCGTCGGAGTGCATGCACAGCGGATACAGGGTGAACTCCACCGCCGTGCCGAGCTTCGAACGGATCTGCACCGGGCCGATGGGCGCCGCGCGGCGCTCGGGGGCCATGCGCTTGATGAACTCGCGCTTCTGCTTGGGGCTGAGGGTGGCCAGCGACGGGTCGACATCGCTGAGCATGTCGGCGTCGATCAGGTGGTTGATGAACGCCACGCGCGCGACCACGCGGACGTTCGCGTCAGGCTTTGGGAGGCTTTCGTCCCCCTTGAAGCTGGTGTCCCGGGCCGGCACGCCGGGGACGGTGCCGGCCAGCACGCCGGCGGCCAGCGGGAAGGCGTCGCGGCGGCGCAGCATGTCGCAGACTTTCTGCAGCGAACCGATCAGGCCGTCGATCTCCTCGAAGGTGATGCACACGGGCGGCTCCAGGCGGATCACGTTGGCGTTGCTGCCCGACGGCGCCACGCGCAGCGATTCGAACTGCAGCAAGTAGCCGGCGATGATGTAGCCCAGCGCGTCGTTGTACTGCGCCGAGGCCTGCACCAGCGAACTGCTGCCGGTCAGGTCATGCAGCTCGAAGCCCAGCAGCAGGCCGCGCCCGCGCACATCGGCGATCACGTCCGGGTACGCCGCCTTGAGCTCCAGCAGCGAAGACTTGAGGTATTCGCCCTTGCGCTCCACGTCCTTGAGCATCGCGCTGTCGTTCTCGAACAGACGGCGCAGGGCAGACAGGGCGATGTGGCAGGAGACATCGTCCTCGGCGAAGGTCGAGCTGTGGATGTAGCTGAAATCGACTTCGTAGTGGCTGGCGCGGATCACGGTCGCGGCGATTTTCATCAGGCCGCCGCCCAGGGCCTTCGACAGGCAGTAGTAGTCGCCCTGCAGGTTGAAGTGGCTGGCGCCGAGCAAGGTGCCGGTGCGGCCGAAACCGGACTGCACTTCGTCGATGATCAGCGGGCACTGCTGCTCGTTGCACAGTTTGCGCAGGCCCAGGTAGAACGCACCGGCGAACTCGTTGATCCCGCCCTCGCCCTGGATCGGCTCCAGCAGCACGGCAGTGATCGCGCTGAACGCGTCGCGGCGCACCTGCAAGGTCTCGCCGCTCCACTCAAGGTTCAGCCAGTGGCGCTGATGGCGGGCCGGCAGTTCCTGAAGCTGCTGCGGCTGATGCGGATCGATGAACTCCACGTTCAGGCCGAACCGGGCGAACGGCTTGCGGTACTGCTTGCCGTAGGTCAGCTGGACGGTGTTCACCAGTTTGCCGTGGAAACTGCCGCGCACGGCCAGGAACACCGGCTCGACGTGCAGTTGCGCCAGGTTGTGCTGACGCACCGCCTCCACCACCTGACGCACGGTCACGGTGGTCAGGTGGGCCGGCAGCAGGCCTGGCGGCAGGTCCAGGTCATCGACCTCAAGCTCCACATAGGCCTTGTCGCTGGCGGTCAGTTCGGCCAGGGCGAAGTCGCGCTCGTCGAACGCCTTCTGCAGGTTTTTCTGGCGACGGTACTCGGCGTGCTTGACCGCGATCTCCACCGACTCGGCGCCGCTGTTGGAGAAGGTCGAAATGTAGCGCTCGGTGTTGTTCAGTTCGCGGTTGAACGCCTCGCTCAACTCACGGCCCAACTGCCCCGCCGCGCCGCGCACGGACATCTGTGCGTTGAACGGCACGTCGGCTCGCAACAGGCCGCAGAGCTGATCGACGAATTGCGGATCGTTGTGGCCGTACAGCGCGGCGCCGTAGCCGCCGAGGAAATCGGTGACGGTGACTTCCGCGCCTTGCGGGTCGCGGTAGAACAGCTTGCTGCCCAATGCCCGGTGAAACTGGCATTCCAGGCCCAGGGCCTGCATCAGTTCAACGAATTTCGGACGTACGTAATCGCGGTAATCCATGACAGTCATATCCCTTGGGTAAAAAACGAGAGGCGATGCATTGCGTTCGGGCGGTCAGTCGCCCGCCCGTAAATCGAGTCGGTAGCAGGCGCTGAAGCCGTTGGTGTCGCGGTTGACGATCAAGCAGTCGTGCAGCACCGCATCCCGGTGTCCGCCGGCCACGAACGGCAGGTGCGGATCCACCGGCTGCTCCAGGCCGATGACCGGCGGCACGCACTGGGCGACCAGGGCCTGGCGGGCCAGGATCAGATCGACCAGGCTCGGCGCCCCGCTGAGCAGGCCGGTGACCCCGACGCCGCTGGTGATGTGCGCGGCGCCGGTGCGGGCCAGCGTGCGGGCCAGGTCGGCGTCCTGCTGCGGGTCGCCGCTGGCGCTGCCGATCAGCAGATCCGCTTGCCGATCCGGCAGGTTCAACGACTCCAGGCGCGGGTGCGCGGCCAGCTCCGCCAGGCAGACCTGCGGCCCCGGCGGCAGATCGTCGGCACGGCGCAGGATCAGCGCGGCGGCACCTTCGCCGGCGATCCCGCCGCCGCCCTGACGGTCGAACGCGCGCAGGCTCACCGGCCCGTCGGTGCCGATGGCCCCGGCCTCGGCCAGGGCGGCCAGCGCCAGCGGGTCGAGTTCACTGCCGGCACCGACCACGATCGCGGCATCGATGCGTCCGCTTTGCAGGGCCGCCCGCGCCTCGCGCAGAGCGGCCAGGTTGCCGGCCACGCCTTGCATGTAGGCGTTGCACTCGCACTCCAGCTTCAGCGCCAGGCTGACGATGCCGAGCAAGCCGTTGCTCAGGCTCTTGAGCACCAGGAACGGATCCAGCGCGCGCTCCTGCAGCACACGCTGCGCCAGGCGCTGCATGTCGGCACCGGAGGCGTCGCGGCACTCGTCCAGCAGTTCGCCGTAGGACGCCACCGACGGATGGGTGTAGCCGCCCTGGCAGCAATAGAGTCCATAACGCAGGCCGTCGGCGCCCGGCTCAAGCCCCGCCTCGGCCAACGCCTGGCGCACGCTGCTGACGCCCCAGATCACCGCCGGCGGGCAGTAGCGCTGAAGGTTCTGCGGAACATCCTGGCGGCTGCGCTGGTGCGCCTGCTCGCTGACATGGCCGAACGCGGCGATCCGCTCGCTGCGAAACAGGGGCGAGCTCAACGGCACGATGCCGCTGCGCCCCTCGACGGCGGCCGACCACAGGTGCTCCGGGCCCCGGCCGCTGGCCAGCACGCAACCGCTGCCGGCGATGGCAACCTGTACAGAGTCCATGTTCATTGTCCTTGCTCCCGGTATTTGCCAAGCGCCAGCGAGGTATTGAGGCCACCGAAGCCGAAGGAATTGCTCAGCGCAAAATCCACCCGGCGGCTGACCGCTTCGCCGGGGCAATAGTCGAGGTCGCACTGCTCATCGGCGTGGTGCAGGTTCACGGTCGGCGTGACCAGATCGTTCAGGCAGGCCAGGGCCGTGACAATGCATTCCGGCGCGCCGGCCGCCGCGATCAGGTGGCCGAACTGCGATTTGTTGGCGCTCACCGCCAGCGAGCGGTAGTGGCGCTGCTCGGCGAACACGCTTTTGATCGCCAGGGTTTCGGCCACGTCATTGAGCGGCGTGGACGTGCCGTGGGCGTTGATCAGGTCGATCTGCGCGGCGCGCAGTCCCGCGTCGTCCAGCGCCGCCTGCATGGCCAGCGCCGCACCCCGGCCTTGCGGTTGCGGCGCGGTGACCTTGTAGGCGTCCAGGCTGCTGCCGAAACCGAGCACCTCAGCGTAGGGCGTCGCCCCGCGCGCCAAGGCGTGCTCAAGGCTTTCGAGCACGACGAAGCCGCCGCCCTCGCCGGCGATCAGGCCGCTGCGGTCACGGTCGAACGGACGGCACAGATCGGCGCCCCAACGCTGCTCGCCCGACGCGGCGCCGAGCAGGTACAGCGCGGCCATGGTGTCGAGATTGAGCACCGAGTCCGCGCCGCCGGCCAGCGCCACGCTCACCTCGCCGCGGCGGATCATCTGGAACGCGTTGCCGATGGCCTGGGCCGCGCCGGCGCAGGCGCTGCTGATGTTGATCACCGGGCCTTCGCAGCCCAGGTCGTCGGCGATCACCCGGGCCAGGCGGTCGTTGCCCTGACGCAGCGAACCTTCTTCGCTCACCTGCGCCGCACGGTTCATCAGGTGCGACCAGTCCGCCTCGCGGCCGTCCGGGGCCTGGGCCAGCAACATGTCGGCAAGCATGTGCTGAGGCGCGCCGGACGCGCACAGCACGGCCGCACCGCGCAGTTGGTCGGGGGTCAGGCGACTGTCGGCCACCGCCTGGGTGGCGGCCACCCAGCCGAACCGACTGCGCCGCTCCAGCGGCATGTCCCAGGCCGGATGGCCTTGCAGCCGCTGCGGCATCAGCGCCATGTCGACGGCGGCCGCGTAGCGCACCGGAAACGGTTCCTCGCCAAGGTCTTCCGGTTGCCAGGGGCGCACGCAATGTTCGCCGCCGAGCATCTTTTCCCACAGGGTCTGCCATTCGAAACCGAACCCGGTCACGGCCCCCATGCCGGTAATCACAATCCGTGTCGCGCTCATGCGTACTTCTCCATGGGTTCACAGGCCAGCAGCAAGGCGCCCCAATGGCCGCCGCGACTGTGGCTGACCAGCAACGTGTAGCCGGGCTCCACCGCTTCCAGGCTTTGGTGCAGGGTCAGGGCCGCTTCGGTCAGCAGCGTGCTGGCGCCGAGGTCGCCGGTCATCGGCAGGATGCTGCGCACCGCCCTCGGCGGCGCGTCGAACAGCGCCTGCCAGTGCGGGTCGCCGGCATTGCCCACGACCAGGCCGACATCGCCGGGAAGCAGCCTTTCCTCGCTCAACGCCTGTTCGATGACCCGCCGCCCGACCGCTTGCGCCCGCTGCGGATCGCGGGTGTAGCCCCGGGCGAATCCGGCGACGCGCAACACCTGCCCGGCACCGGAGGGAGGGCTGGCGGACAGCAGCAAGGCAGCGGCGCCTTCACCGTGGACCGGCTCGCCCGACGGATCCGCCTCGCGCAGGTACAGCGCCGGCGTCAGGTTCGGGCTGCTGCTGACCACCAACGCCGCATCGGCGTTCTGCTCGCCGATCTGGCGGCTGGCTTCGATCAGCGCATCGAGTCCGGCGTTGTCACCGGAACAGAAACCGCCCATCGGTCCTTGGCATTGCAGCGCTTCGGCGACGTAGGCCATCACGCTGCTGTTGAGCAAGGTCAGCGCGTGCAACGGCGGCGTATTGGCCAACAGTTGCGCGACTTTTTTCTGCGGTTGCTCAGCGATGGCCCGCACCGCGTCCCAGCACGGGCTCGGCGCGTCGACCTCCGGAATCGCCGCCGTCAGGGCGATGCGCTCCGGCGGCAGGTTCAGGGCCGCAAGCGCCGGGGCCAGGCGGGCGGCGCAGTGCAGCAGGCGCAGGCCCTGGGGCTCGACGCTGCGTTGGATCTTGCGGTCGAACAGGTTGCCGGCCAGGCGCGGCGGCGCCAGCGCAAACGCCCGACGCTCAGCGTCGAAGGCCAACCGTTGCGCCGACGTCGGCGCGCCCAACAGATCGGCGCATTCGCTGCCGGCGGCGTTCAGCACGGCCGCCGCATGGATAAAGACGCTGTTCATCTCACGCCCTCCCCAGCAGCAGCGAACTGTTGATGCCGCCGAACCCGAAGGAATTGGACATCACCACGCTGATCGACTGCTGCAACGGTTCATCCAGGAACCGCAGCGCCGGGTAGTCGGCACGCTCGGGCTCATAGTTCAGCGTCGGCAACAGCACGCCGTCACGCAGGCTGATCAGCGACAGCACCGCCTCGATTGCGCCGCTGCCGGCCAGGGAATGGCCGACGGCGGACTTGTTGGCGGTGTAGGTCACATGGTCCTGGACATCGCCGAACACGCGCTGCAGGGCCAGGGCCTCGCAACTGTCGTTGGCCTGGGTGGATGTGCCGTGGGTGTTGACGTGCTGCACGGCGCTGCTCAGCAGGCCGGCGTCTTCGATTGCCGCTTCCATGCATTCCTCGTATTTGCTGCCGTCCCGGCTGCTGGAGGTCATCTTCTGGGCCTCGCACACGTTGGCGTAGCCCAGCACCCGACCGAGCACCTTGGCCTTGCGCCGGCGAGCATGCTCGGCGGATTCGAGCACCACCAGGGCCGCGCCTTCGCTGAGCACGAAGCCGCTGCGGTCGGGCATGAACGGCCGGCTCTGCTCGCTGGCCGGCAAGTCCGCCTGACAGATCGCGCCAAGGCTGTTGAACATGTAGTAAGGCAACTCGTTGGCCATCAACTCCACAGCGCCGCACAGTGCCAGATCGATCTCGCCGCGCTCGATGGCCCGGAACGCGCTGCCGATGGCCATGGTGCCGGCGGCGCAGGCGTCGGAGTGGGTCGAGACGTGATCGCGGATGCCCAGCCGCTCGGCCAGATCCTGAGTCTGCTGATCGACCCGCCGGGCAAACGCTGTGCCCGACGTCGCCGGACGCTCCAGCAGCCGGTCCAGGTCGACCTGACCCGCCTCGTCCATGCAACGGGCGACCCATTGCAGGTCATGGCTGTCGGCGCAGTACTTGTTGGCGCCCAGGAACAGCCCGCTGCGGCTGCGGGCGAAATCCGCCGGCGTCAGGCCCGCATGCTGCAAGGCCTGCCGGGCGACATAGTCGGCCAGCACACTTTGCCGCGGATGCTGCGCGGCGTTGCCGCCGAACCCCGCCGTGATCCGCTGCCACTGCTCGTCATCGATGAACCCGGCCGCACTGTTGCGAAACCCCAGCGCCTTGAACCATGGATGCTCGCGGACACAGGATCGCTTGCGGCTGATCCGCTCGAACAACGTGGCGGCGTCCAGCGCCATCGGCGCCGCCAGGCCGTACCCGCTCACACAGACTTCTCGTGCCCGCATGGGAACTCCTAGACCGCTTCTTTGACGTGGGAAGCCACAAAGCGCTCGACCAGTTGGCGGGACACCTCATCGCCGTCGGCCGGCGTCAGGCGCGCGCTGCAAGCGCCGCACACCACTTGCTGACGCTCGTTCAGCACGGCTTGATGGGCATTGCAGTCGGGGCAGGCCTTGGGCAGGTAGTTGAAGAGGTTGCGGCACTGCTGCGCCCAGTTGCGCACGGTGGTGGCGGCAAACACCTGGGCCGGTTGCATGCCGGCGTGGAGCTGGTCCGGGGCATAGGCGCTCAGGCTCTGCTCCAGCAACGCCTTGCCGCTTTCGGTGATGCGGCCGTTGGCCAGGAACTCGCTGGCGTCACCGCACACGGCAACGGCGTGATCCAGCACGCTGGTCTTGGGCAAGGTGCAGCCGTACTGGCGACCCAGCTGGAAGCTGAGGTCGACGATGTCCAGAGAATCGGCGCCCAGGTCTTCGACGATGCTGCTGTGCTCGTCGATGTCATCGGCGCCCATCACCAACAGTTGCGCAAGGATTTCGCGGGTGCTGGCAATGACGTTTTCCAAGTCCAATGGATTGTTCATCTTTATCTCCGTATATGTCGTGATTACTTCATGGATTCCGTCCGTGAGAAGTAACTTTTCCCACAACAACTTCTCACGCGGCGGCAATCTAAACTCTGACCTTAAGGGGAGAGTCAACGGACTTTCCGAAGTTTTTCGACCACTTGGCACGGACATACAAAAGAGCCTGCCCATCGCACCCCAATGGTGCAAACCTCAGGAGACACGACACATTTACTTAACAGAGACGGTATACGGTATGGCGCCGGCGCTGCTTCGCCAGGTGCTGCCGGTCGAACTAAAGCACTAACTTGAGCAGGCACTCTCCAGACGCATGAAGAAACAAAACCGGACAATTAAATAAGTTATAACTTCAGAACTTTTGCTCCACATCAATTCGACCTTCGCGCAACGCACGGCGTCAGGAAGAAGAACAGGGCCTGCGGCGCAACTGCGTTTATGGGCAACTGGATGTCGAGCGCAGACAACAGCACAGACAGCACGCGCTATAGGGTGCGGATTCCTTTCGTCCATTCCATTGCCGGAGTCCCCATGACCGCCACCGCCCCCATCACCGTTCTGCGCGACACCCACCCGCTGCCGGTTCTCGACGCCTGCAAATGGGAGAAGCTCGAAGGCGATCCGCACACCGTCAACCTCAACGCCTACACCAGCGAAGACGGCAGCAAGATCATGGGCACCTGGATCTGCACGCCGGGCAAATGGCGGGTGGATTACGTGAAATGGGAGTACTGCCACTTCCAGGAAGGCTATTGCATCATCACCCCGGACGGCATGGCGCCGATCCATCTGCGCGCCGGCGACATCTTCGTGGTCGAGCCGGGCATGAAGGGCACGTGGGAAGTGGTCGAGACCGTGCGCAAGTATTTCGTGTTCGCCTGACGCAAAAAAGCCGGGAGACCGCCCGACGCGGTTTCCCGGCAACACCTACTGCATTCTGACTGTCACTGCATCTGCAGCACTTGAGGCGTGGGGCTGACGACTACTGCGGCTTGCGGTAGCTGTTGACGATCGCCGAGAAGTCCTTGCCGCCCTCCCCGCGCTGGCTCATCGCCTGGTACAGCTGCTGCGCCACCGCGCCGAGCATCACCGGCTGGTGCGCCTGCCGCGCCGCTTCGGTGGCCAGGCCCAGATCCTTGAGCATCAGCTCCGCACCGAACCCGCCGGTGTAGCCTCGCGACGCCGGCGCCGTTTCGACGATGCCCGGCCACGGGTTGTACATCTCCGAACTCCAGCAGCGCCCGGTGGAACTGTTGATGATCCCGGCCAGCACTGTGGTGTCGATACCCAACGCATCACCCAACGCCATGGCCTCGCTGACCCCGACCATGGAAATGGCGAGCAGCAGGTTGTTGCAGATCTTGGCGATCTGGCCGGTGCCGACCTCACCGCAATGCACGATGTTGCGGCCCATTTGCGCCAGCACCGGTTGCAGGGTGGCGAACAGCTCCGGCGTGGCGCCGACCATGAAGGTCAGCGTACCGGCCGCCGCGCCGCCGGTGCCGCCGGAGACCGGCGCGTCCGCCATGGCCACGCCTTGCTTGGCGGCCGCAGCGGCCACATCGCGGGCGGTCTGCGGATCGATGGTGCTGCAATCGACCGCCGGCACGCCTTTGCCGATGCCGGCCAGCACGCCGTCCTCGCCCAACCAGACGCCGCGCACATGCACGGCGGCCGGCAGCATGGTAATCACCAGCTCAGCGTCCTTGGCCGCGTCCTTCGCGGTCGGGCGGATGGTGCCGCCCAGTTGCTCCAGTTCCGCCAGCACGGTCTTGTTCAGGTCCACCAGGTTCAGCGAGTGGCCGGCCTTGATCAGGTTGCGCGCCATCGGCGCGCCCATGTTGCCCAGCCCGATGAATGCGATTTTCATGGCCGGTTCCTCAGCGCAGGTTGATGGTGGTGTTCGGGCCGTCGTTGACGCTGTCGTCGTCGAACCAGCGCGCGGTCACGGTCTTGGTCTGGGTGTAGAACTGCACCACTTGCTTGCCGTACGGGCCGAGGTCGCCGAGCTTCGAGCCGCGCGAACCGGTGAAGCTGAAGAACGGCACCGGCACCGGGATCGGGATGTTGATGCCGACCTGGCCGACGTCGATCTCCGCCTGGAACTTGCGCGCCGCCGCGCCGCTCTGGGTGAACAGGCCGGTGCCGTTGCCGAACGGGTTGGCGTTGACCAGCGCGATGGCCTGGTCAAGGGTGTCAACTTCCAGCACCACCAGCACCGGGCCGAAGATTTCCTGGGTGTAGATCTGCATGTCGGTGGTCACCCCGGAGAACAGGGTCGGGCCGACGAAGTTGCCGTTCTCGTAACCCGGCACGCTGATGCCGCGGCCGTCCAGTTCGAGCTTGGCGCCTTCCTTGACGCCGCTTTCGATCAGGTCGAGGATCCTCGCCTTGGCCTTCTTCGAGATCACCGGTCCCACATCGGTGCCCGGCTCGCTGCCGGCGTTGACCTTGAGCTTCTGCGCCAGCGCCTTCAGGTCGGGCAGCCATTGCTTGGCCGCGCCCACCAGCACCACCACCGAGGTGGCCATGCAGCGTTGCCCGGCCGCGCCGAAACCGGCGCCGACCAGCGCATTGAGCGCCTGCTCGCGGTTGGCGTCCGGCAGCACCACGGCGTGGTTCTTGGCGCCCATCATCGATTGCACGCGCTTGCCGTGCTTGCCGGCCAAGTCATAGACGTGGGTGCCCACGGCGGTGGAACCGACGAAGGAGACCGCCTTGATGTCCTTGTGGGTGCACAGGCCGTCCACCACGTCCTTGCCGCCATGCACCACGTTGAGCACGCCGGCTGGGATGCCGGCCTCGATGGCCAGTTCCACCAGCAGCATCGTCGACAGCGGATCCTGCTCGGACGGCTTGAGCACGAAGGTGTTGCCGCAGGCGATGGCCATCGGGAACATCCACAGCGGAATCATCGCCGGGAAGTTGAACGGGGTGATGCCTGCGCAGACGCCGATCGGCTGGCGCAGGGTGTAGGTGTCGACGCCGCCGGCGACGTTCTCGGCGAACTCGCCCATTTGCAGGGAGCCGATGGAGCAGGCGTGCTCGACCACTTCCAGGCCACGGAAAATGTCGCCCTCGGCATCGGCGATGGTCTTGCCCTGCTCGGCGCTGAGCACCACGGCGATGCGCTTGGAGTGCTCGCGGATCAGGGCCTGCAGTTTGAGCATGATGCGCATGCGCGCGCCGATCGGGGTCAGTTTCCAGGTCTGGAAGGCGCGCTGGGCGGCGCTGACCGCGGCATCGACTTCGGCGGCGGTGGCGAACGGCACCCGGGCCAGGACTTGCTGGGTCGCCGGGTTGACGATGTCGTGCCACTCGGTGGTCTGCGATTCGACCCATTCACCGTCGATCAGCAGCTTGACCTTCTGGACCGTGGTGTCGTTGGGCGTGAGCGATGCGTTCATGCTGGTCTCCGGAACTTGTTTTTATCGTGGGAGCCAAGGCGAAAGGTCCGCCTTGGAAGGAGGCGTGTGCCGCACATTGGTTGTCGGACCGTTTTTGGAGTATAGATGTGCAAACTTCTAATAAGAACGCACATATAAGCCCGTCCATCATGCAAAAAAACATCACCTCGCTGGGGTCGCTGAACTGGGACGACCTCAAGTTCTTCCTCGAAGTCGCCCGCACCCGCAAGGCCAGCACGGCAGCCAAGCGCCTGGCGGTGGACTACACCACCGTGTCGCGGCGCATCGGTTCGCTGGAGGCGGCGCTGGGCACCTTGCTGTTCGAGAAGTCGCGCACCAACGGCTTCGTGCTGACCGCCGAAGGCCAGCGCCTGCTCAGTTACGCCGAATCGATCGAAAGCACGCTGCACATGGCCTGCGAGCAGGTGTCCGGCTCCGGCGTCGCGCTGTCCGGCCATGTGCGCATGGGCTGCACCGAAGGCTTCGGCAGTTTTTTCATCACCCCGCAGTTGAGCCGTTTCGTCGATGACTATCCGGCGATCTCGGTGGACATCCTGCCGCTGCCGCACTTCATCAGCCTGTCCAAGCGCGAGGCGGACATCGTCATCGCCCTGGAGCGGCCGGAGCACGGGCCTTACGTGTGCTGCAAGCTCTGCGACTACCGCCTGCAGCTGTACGCGACCCAGGAATACCTCGACCAGCACCCGCCGATCCGCCGCCCCGCGGATCTGAGCCAGCACCGGTTCATCAGTTATGTGGACGACCTGGCGTTCAGCTCCGAGCTTCTCTATCTGGCCAATGTGCTGCCCGGCGCCAACGCGCACCTGCGCAGCACCAGCGTGATCGCCCAATTCGTGGCGGCGCAGCAAGGGCGGTCGCTGGCGATCCTGCCGTGCTTCCTCGCCGCACAGGATCCACGCCTGCTGCCGGTGCTGCCGGAGGAAATCGACATCACCCGGCAGTTCTGGATGTACTGCCGGGAGGATCTGCGCAAGTTGAAGCGGATCACCCTGTTGTGGGATTACATCCGCGAAGTGACGGAGCGCAACCAGGCGCTGTTGATGGGGGAAAGCCGCGAGATGCGCTTTGCCGATTAGTCGGCGCTGACCACGATCGACACCCGGCGGTTTTCGTTGCGTCCGGTCGCGGTGGCGTTGGACGCCACCGGTTCGCTGCTGCCCAGTCCGCGCAGCTGGATGTTTTCTTCTTTCATGCCGACGGTTTTCAGGACTGTGCTGACGCTTTTGGCGCGGCGCAGTGAGAGTTGCTGGTTGTAGCCCTCCTTGCCCGAGGCGTCGGTATGGCCGTCCACCCGCACCCGCTCGATGCCGACGCCGGTCAGTGCCTTGCCGATGCGCTCGACGATCTCGGTGCTTTGCCGGTTCAGGCTGTCGTCATCGCTGCCGAACAGCACCTTGCCCGACAGGCCGAACTCCCAGCCGTCGTCGGTCAGCTCGAAGCCTTGCTGCTTGAGCACGGCGATCTGCTCCGGGGTGAGGCCTTTGGGCGGAACGGACTGGCAACCGGTCAGGGCCAGAACGGCCATCAGCAGCAAACTGGCAAACAATCGCAGGGGAAGTGAGAACACGGGATTCAGCTCCTGGTTTGAAGATTGACGACCGGATCCTCCGACCCGGCGGTGAACTGGGCGCCGCGGGACAGGCGCTTGGCCTGGTACATCGCCCCGTCGGCGGCATCGAGCAGCGCGCCGGGGGTGGCGCCATGATCGGGGTAGACCGCGATGCCGATGCTGAGCGACGTCACGACGCTGGTGTCGCCCGGCAATGCGATGGGCATGTCCATGCTGGCGAGGATCTTGTCGGCGATGCGCTCGGCGTCTTCGGTCTTGTGCAGGGGCGTGAGCAGGACAGCGAACTCGTCGCCGCCCAGGCGCGCCACCAGATCCTCTTCGCGCAACTGCGCCCGCACCCGGTTGGCCACCGCCACCAGCACCGCATCGCCGGCCGCGTGGCCGAAGTTGTCGTTGATGCTCTTGAACCGGTCGCTGTCGAGAAACAGCACCGCCACCCGCTCATGAAGCTTGTTGGCGCTGCGCAGGGCGCGGATCAGGCGGCCTTCGAAAAAGGCGCGGTTGGGCAATCCGGTGAGGCTGTCGTGGCTGGCCTGGTGGGCGAGGGTCTCGTTCTCGCTCTGCAGGTGCGTCTGCCACGACTCCAGCTCATCGAGCAGGGCATTGAAGTCGTTGCCCAGATTGTCGAGCTCGGCGATCCGCGCCGGCGGCACGCGCCGGTCCAGTGCCCGCTCGCTGCGGGCGGCGTGGGCGACGGCGGCGAGGCTGTGCAGCGGGCCGATGATCCCGCGCAACTGGCGGCGCGCCAGGTAGAGCGCGACCCAGGCGCTGATCGCCGTGCACAGGATGATGCCCGCCAGGCCGCTCAGCAAAAAGCGCATCAGGTTGCCGCCGTGGCCGGTGAGCAGAATGCGGCCGATCTCGCGGTTCTGATGCAGGATCGGCAAGTTGATGGGCTTTTCCAGAATGGTGCGGGCGAGCTGCATTTCCAGTTCGGAGATCAAGCCGTTTTCCGGGCGCTGCCAGCGGGCGAGCAACTGGCCTTCCTCGTCGATCACCTGAGCGTCCGCCACCTCTTCGGTCGAGGCGATCAGCGCCAGCGCCTCGGTGGCGGCCGCCTTGTCGTCGAACACCACAGCGGCTTCCACGGTGTAGCTGATCGAACGGGCGATCAAGTGCAGGTTATGGTCGGCATAGACCCGCAGCGCCAGCACGCCCAACAGGGTCAGGGAAACGCTGGCCATCGCCACCGCGACCAGCGCGACGATCAGGTGGCCGCGGCCGATCACCGCGCCGAGGGCCGGACGCCCCATGGATCGTTTGCGCTTCATGGCACCGCCGACTTGCGTCGAGACAGCTGCAGCACGCTCGGATGGATGCGCACGCCGCTGCGGGCCACGGAATCGAGGTTGACCTCGAAGGACACCTGCTCGTCGCCGACCCGCAGGCAGAACAGACTGCCGACCGTGCACTGGTCGCCGCCCTCGCTGATGCTCAGCACCGGATGGCCGGTCAAGGAGGCGAACAGGCGACTGCGTTCTTCTGCCGTGAGTTTGCCGATGTACACCGCATCGCACTCGCCGGCGATGGCCGGGCTGTCGGCCAGCAGCCGGCGCACGACCACCGGACGTCCCGTGGCCTGCGTGGTGCCTTTGACCAGGTCATCGGTGTATTCGGTGGGACCGACGATGCACAGACGCAATTGCGCCGGCTCGACCGGCCAGCGCGCATAGCTGAGGATGCCCAGGACCACCTGAGTGACCGACTTGGCCCGTTGCTCGGCCATGCCCGCCGGAGACTGCGGTTGGGCGACCGCCATGCCCGTCAGCAAACAGAGCAGGCCCACAAGCAACGCTTGCTTGCAGCCAACCACGCGCTCTGTGGCCCAGACAGCCAGCTTCATGCAGGGATTCTCTTGGATCGTCACAAAATGATGCCGCAACGATAGCACAGCGCAGGTACACCAGCGAGACGCCAGCCCCCTGACCGGTCGGTCAGTTCGCGCAGCCAAACGCCGCTGTCTTCACGCGCTGTGCCCGATCCCCTCCTCCAGTTCCAGCATCAGCCCGCTCAGTCGCTTGACCTTGCGTTGCACGGCCTCCTCGAACACGCCCTCTTGAGGTTCTATCAGGGTGAACCAATGCTTGGCCCGGGTGATGCCGGTGTAGATCAGCTCCTTGGTCAGCACCGGATTCAAGGCATCCGGCAGGATAAGGGCCGTGTGGGCGAACTCCGAGCCCTGGGACTTGTGCACGGTCATCGCGTAAACGGTCTCGACGTCGTTGAGCCGGCTCGGCAACACGAACCGCACGCCGCCGCGCCCGTCATTGCGCGGGAACGCCACCCGCAGCAGCGGCTTGCCCGCGTCGTCGCCGTCCTGCCCGGGCAACGACAACGCGATGCCGATGTCGCCGTTCATCAGCCCCAGCCCGTAATCGTTGCGGGTCATCAGCACCGGGCGCCCCTCGTACCACTGCTGGTCGCTTGGGATCAGGCGCGCCTTGAGCAAGGCCTCGGCGATGCGCAGGTTCAAGCCCTCGACGCCCCAAGGCCCCTTGCGCACGGCGCACAGCAGCTGGAAGGTGTCGAACGCCTGCAGGACTTCGCGCGCCCAGTCGGCCCATGCCGGCTGCTCCAGGGGCGTCCCCGCAGCCGGACGCCGATCGCGCAATACGTTCAGATAATGGCGATAGCCCTGGGGGCCCTCACCTCGCCCGTCGAGCACCAGGCGTTCCAGTTGATGGTGTTGCTCGTTCTTGAGCTGCAAGGCGAACACATCGCTATTGTTGCCGGCAGCGAGCACCCGTCGAGCCTCTTCCGGCATTTGCTGATTGACGCACCGTGCGAGCTGGCCGATGCCGCTGCCTTCGCCGAAACGCCGCGAGTGACGCAGCATCACCACCTGCTGGGCCAGCGGATACACCCCTTGGGTGTCCTCCTGAAGGCCGCTGTCCTGCAGGGACTCGCCGCTGACCGACTCCAGCCAGCACCGGGTCTCGGGGCTGTACCATCCGTTCTCGGCATCGCGGCACAGATCCCCCAGCACAGCCCCTGCCTCGACGGAGGCCAGCTGATCCTTGTCCCCCAGCAACACCAGCCGAGCCTGGGGCGGCAAGGCATCGAGCAGGTTGGCCATCATCTCCAGATCGATCATCGACGCCTCGTCGACCACCAGCACATCCAGCGGCAAGCGGTTGCCTGCATGGTGACGGAAGTGCCGGGTGCCGGGCCGGCTGCCGAGCAAACGGTGAACCGTGGTCACCTCCGTGGGGATCTTGTCCCGAACCGCTTCCGGGACCTTCAGCGATTGCACCTGCTGGCTGATGGACTCGGTCAAGCGCGCGGCCGCTTTGCCGGTGGGCGCGGCCAGACGGATCCGCAACGGCTGACCGGCCGTCACCGCCGGCGCCTGGAGCAAGGCCAACAGACGCACGACCGTCGTGGTCTTGCCGGTGCCGGGCCCTCCGGTGACGATGCTGAAGGCGCCCCGGACCGCCAAGGCACACGCCAGTTTCTGCCAGTCGACCACGGCGGATCCCTTCGCCGCGCCGAACAATCCATCGAGCTGCTGCGGCAGGTCGTCCGGGGTCGTTTCGGGCTGCGCGAGACGCAGGCGCAACGCGACATCGATGCGCCGCTCGTAGGACCAGTAACGCCGCAGGTACAGACGCTTGCCGGACAGCACCAACGGACGCTGCAACGCCGCTACGCCCGTATCCGCCGCCAACGCCACCAGCGGGCTGCCGGCCAGCACCTTGCACCAGTGGGGCCCCTCGACCGTGGCGAGCAACTGCGACGGCAACAGCCGCGCGCCCGTCTGCACATCGCCTTCGGGCGGCAGCGACAGGGCGAAGTCCGGCGCCTTGAGGGTTTCGAACACGTCCAGGCACACATGCCCGTGGCCGAGCTGGTGACTGGTGAGCGCCGCGGCAAGCAGCACCAACGGATCCCCCTCGGGCGCCAGCTCGTGAAGGAACGCCACAAATGCCTTGTCCAGTGCACGAAGCCAGCCGCGCTCGACCCAACGGGTCAGCAGGATCAGCAAGTCATCGGCACAGGTCAACGGTGCCAGGCCGGCCAGGCTGTCGGCGGCGAGCGGTGTGGGCAGCAAATCGGCGAACGTGCGGCTCATAGCAAGACTCCCTGTTCCCAGGCCGGTTCGCTTCTGGGTTCCGGTTTGCCCTGGAACATCCGGTCGAGGCGTTCGATCAGCTCCCGCGGCGGCCGAGTGAAGTATGCGCCCCGGCTGTTCGCCCGGCTGCCGCGCAGAAACAGGTACAGCGCACCGCCGACATGCCGGTCGTAGTCGTAATCCGCCAGACGGGCCTTGAGCTGGCGGTGAAGCGCCAACAGGTACAGGACATATTGCAGGTCGTAACGGTTGTCGAGCATCGATTGCTCCATCGCCTGATCGGTGTAGGCGGTGTCGTCGGCACCGAGCCAGTTGGACTTGTAGTCCGCCACGTAGTAACGGCCATCGTGTTCGAACGTCAGGTCGATGAACCCCTTGAACATACCGTTGAGCTGCACCTCTTCGGCGGCGGCCCGTGCCACGCCACGGTGGGTGAACTGGCGCACCAGGCCATCCAGCTTCGCCACGTCGACCTTGTGGCTGGCGAACCAGAACTCCATCTCCACCCGGTACTGGCGCAACCCTTCGAGCACCACCGGCGGCTGTTCGCCAACGGGCAGGGGCGACTTGAGCAGGTGCCGCAACCATTCGCTCAAGGTCACGATCCAGGACTCCCAGCCACGTCGGCTGCAACGCCTTGCGACCGCATCCTTCAGCGCGTCGCCGGACACGGCAAAACCTTCCTCGCCCGCCCACTCCAGAAGGCCGTGCAGGAACGTCCCCGGATTGGGGCCACGGGGGAAACGGTGGATATCGGCGCCTCCTTCGACGGTCTCCTGTGGCGCATCGGGGTCGAGGCGCTCATCGTCGAACAGCTTCTGCGCCTGCGGACTCTCGGGCGCTTCCTCCGGGCCATCGCTCAACACATCACTGATGCGCAAGGCGCTGTAGGACGCGATCCACCAGTTCTCGCTGGCTCTGCGTGCCGGCATCAGCACCGGACGCAGCGTCGCGTCGTCGCCCGGAGGCTGGTAATGCTCGTCGGTCGCCAGGGGCATCGCCTCGAGACTGAGCGAGGAGTTGCCTTGCCGCAGGTCCTCCAGCCACCGGGTCAATCCTGCGGACTCGGCCAACGGCGTACCGCCGCCCAACAGGTAACCCAATGCGGACAGGTGCAGCACCGAACCGTTGCTGTTGCCGCGTTTGAGATCCGTCACCCCCAGCCAGCAAGCATGCTGCGCACGGGTCAGCGCAACGTAGAGCAGGCGCAGATCCTCCGCCAGACGTTCGTCGTCCGCCAGGGCGACCAGCTCCGCCGTGGGTTTGAGGCTCACCTGCGCCTCGCCCTGTGCATCGTGGTAATGCAGCGGGAGACGGCTGCCGTCCACCGGTTTCGCCGAGCAGATGAACGGCAGAAAGACCAGCGGATACTCGAGCCCCTTGGATTTGTGGATGGTCACCACCTTGACCAGTTGCTCATCGCTTTCCAGGCGCAGGATCTGTTCCTCGCCCGCCTGCCCGGACAACACCAGATGCTCGGCCAGGTGCCGGATCAGCGCCTGTTCGCCGTCCAGTTCGGCGGCGGCCTGCTGCAGCAGCTCCGACAGATGCAGCAGGTTGGTCAGCACCCGCTCCCCGTCGCTGCGCGCCATCAATGTCTGCGGCAGACGGAAGTCGTGCAGCAGTCGCCGCAGCATGGGCAGCACGCCTTGCTTGCGCCAGAGTTCACGGTATCCGCGAAACTGCATCACCCGGTTTTCCCAGGCCCGTTCGTCACGGTTGAGGCGCTCCAGCTCCAGCAGCGGCAGGTTCAGCGTGACGCAGGCCAAGGCCGCCTTGAGCGAGCGTTCGACGTCCGGTTCGGCGCAGGCCTTAAGCCAACCGAGCAGGTCACGGGCCTCCTGGGCGGCGAAGACCGAGTCCTTGTCCGACAGGTAAACGCTGCGCACGCCGCGTTTCGCCAGTTCGTCGCGCACCGCCTTGGCCTCCTTGCCGTCGCGCACCAGGATCGCGATGTCCGCCGGCCTCAGCCCCCTGAATGCCTTGCCCTCTTGCGCGAAGCCCACTTGCCCGGTCTGCCCGCCATTGAGTCGGAACACGATCTCACTGGCGCAGGCCGCCGCGAACTGCTGGCGATAGACCGCACCGGACAAGGGCTGATCGACGGACAACTGCCAGAGGTTGAGCGCAGCGACATCCTGCCCCGACACTTGCAGCCGCTCCGTTCGCCCCTGGGCCTTCACGGACTGGAACGGCACCGGGTTGTCACCGTCCTTCTCCCGGAACAGAAACGCGCCTCGCCCTCCCTCCCGGGATTCGGCATGGTCGAACACATGGTTCACCGCATCGACCATGCCGTGGCTGGAGCGGAAGTTGGTGTCCAGCGTATGCCACCGGCCGGCGGTGGCCTGCCGGGCCCGCAGATAGGTGTGGATGTCGGCGCCGCGGAAGGCATAGATCGCCTGCTTGGGGTCGCCGATCATGAACAGCCCGGTCTCGGGATCGTTGTCCCCGATGCGGTAGATGCTGTCGAAGATCCGGTACTGCACCGGGTCGGTGTCCTGGAACTCGTCGATCAGGGCGACCGGGAACTGCTCACGGATCAGCGTGGCAAGGCGCTCTCCGCCGTCGGCACGCAATGCCGCGTCCAGGCGCAGCAACATGTCGTCGAAGCCCATCTCGGCCCGGCGGCGCTTCTCGGCCTCGAAGCGGGCACCGACCCATCCGGCGGCATGCACCAGCACGGCGGCATCAGGCGTGGGCAACGCGTCGAGGCTCGCCTTGAGCGTCAACATGGCCTCCAGCCCAGGATGGCTTGGAGGTACGCCTTTCCAGGCCTCGGCCATGCCATCGGGGGTGAGACGGGTGAACCCTGTGCCGATGTCGAGTTGTTCGAGCGCCTCGTCTTCGGCCCACGCCGTGAGCTTCTCGAACCACGGTTCGAAGTAACGGGCCTGCATCTTGCGGCCGTCGACCGCTTTGCCCGCAACGCCCTCGTGGCAGATCGCAAGCAGCTCGGGGGCCCAACGCCGCCAAGGCGTTTTCAGCTCAAGCATCGCCGCTCGCCGTTGCTGCAGGCATTCTTCGATCAGTTCGGCCGGCGTCTTGCTCTCGTCGCCTTCATGGACGCTGGACAGCAGGCCCCGTATCCGCGGCAGCAAGGCCGCAGGCCCGCCCCAGTTGCTGCGCACCCAGTTCAGGGCATCGCCTTGCATCGGATAGCAGAACAGACGCCAGTAATCGCGCAGCACCTCGGCGAGCAGCTCTGTGTGGTCGGTCTCCAGCGTCTGGGTGAACAAGCTCCCGCTGTCGAAGGCATGCTCGCGCAGCATGCGCTGGCACCAACCGTGGATGGTCGACACGGCGGCCTCGTCCATCCACTGCGCGGCGACGTCCAGGCGACTGGCGCAGCCGGGCCAGCGCTGCGGATCGAATTGTTCGCGCAGGGCTTCGATCAAGGCGTCCGGCGCCGGCGTCTCGTCGCGGAAGAAGCGCGCGGCATCGGCCAGGCGGGTGCGGATCCGCTCACGCAATTCTTTGGTGGCGGCATCGGTGAAGGTCACCACGAGAATCTGCGGCGGCAGCAGCTCACGGCCGAAGCCTGACTGCTCGCCCCCATGGCCGAGGATCAGCCGCAGGTAAAGCGCAGAGATGGTGAAGGTCTTGCCGGTGCCGGCACTGGCTTCGATCAGCTGGCTGCCATGCAACGGAAAGGTCAGGGCCAGAGGCGTATTTGCGGTCATGGACGGTTCCCCTCTTCGCTCAACGAACGCCAACCGGCCTCAAGCAATGGGCGATACAAGGCACCGCACCAATCCGGAAAGGTTTCGTCGGCCGCCAACGCATCGAAGTCAGCGAACTGACGGACGAGGGCCGGGCTTTCGCCTCGCTCGCCCTCGCTGGTCAGGCCGTCCCCTTCATAGGCCTTTCGGGCAGCGGCTGCGGCCTTGAGCGGATCGCTCTGGGTCAGCCACGCGAAAGCGGTCTTCACGGCGACGGGCAGCGGCTGACGCATCCCCGTCTGCCAGGCAAGCAGCATGTCTTCCAGGATTCGCCAGGCGCTGTCCGACGCGATGGGATCGAGCAGCAGCGAGTCATCGCTGGCCACCAGTGCGGTCGTCAAGGACACGCCGTTGGCACAGGCCAACACATGATTGACCCACGGTTTGGTCAGACGATGCCATTTGCGGTTCCTGACCGATCCGATGCCGTTGGGGATGGTGGTGACGGACAGAAGCCCGCCGTCCGCCCGCTGATGCAGTCCGCCAAGCCATCCCTCAAGGCGCAGCGCCTGCCATTCGAGACTGACCGGAATGGCGCCCGTCAGCGGCGTCGGCCACAAGGCCAGCAACTGCCCATAGCGTTGCAGCAGGTTCGGCAGCGGCTCGATCAACTCCCGCTGCAGGCACTCGCCGAACCCGGCCATCGGCAACAACCCGCTGTTCTGCAGACGACGGGCCTGCGTCTCCAGCGCCGTTGCCGCGTCGTCCGGGTGCCCCAGTGCGGCTTCCAGCAGGTTGTCGCTCAGGGTGTAGCGTTGCAAGGCGTCCAGCACGAAAGGTTCTTCGTCCGCCAGTGGCGCCTGGGCAGATTCAAAATGGACCTTGAGCCTTTGGGTAAAGAAATGGCGAACCGGATTGCGCAGAAAGTCCTGCAGCAACGCCGGGCTCAGGGGCTCCTCCGGCACATGGGGCTCAAGCATCGGCGTGACGGCGCCGGGTTCCTGGCGCTCATGCAGAGTCCGCCATTCGCTGGCATAGCTGAACAGCGCTCGCCCTTCCTGAAAGTAGCGCGAACTGAATGGCTGCAGAGGATGTTCCTCGGTGAGGACGTGCACCAGGCTCTCGGCAGTGTCGCCCAGGTGCCAGCCGCTGGCGATATGGTCGCGCAACTGGCCGATCAGCACGGAAGGAGGACGTTCGCTGTTGTCGCGAATGCTGCGTCCGACCCAACTGATGTAGAGCTGATGACGCGCGGACAGCAGGGCCTCGAGCAACAGGTAGCGGTCGTCTTCGCGTCGCGAACGGTCGCCCGGCCGGTAGTCGCTGCCCATCAGGTCGAAATCCAGGGGAGGCTGCGCCCGCGGATAGTCTCCGTCGTTCATGCCCAGCAGGCAAACGAGCTTGAAAGGAATGGCGCGCATCGGCATCAGTGTGCAGAAGTTCACGGCACCGGCGAGAAAGCGCTGGGACAAACGCCCCTGATCCAGCCCCGCCAGCCAGGCTTCCCGAACGACGGTCAGTGGCAGCTCGTCCTCCAGCCTCACAGCGTCGCAGGTTTCCAGCCAGGTCTCCCGCAGATCCTCGAGCTGGGTGATCAGGTACTCATCGTGTTCATCGCCGGCCTTGAAGAACACTTGCATCAAGGCCTGCAACCGGCGCCCCCACTCCTCAGGTCGCGCTGGCTGCATGAACTCCCGGTGGGCAAGCTCCAATGCATCCAGCAGGGCGACGAGGGGGCCGATCAGCGCAGCGTCCAGGCCGCCGATCTCATCGTAAGGCTCGATCTGTTCGTAGGCATCGGAATGTCCGACCGCGTAACCGAGCAGCATCCGGCGCAAACCGAAGCTCCAACTGTTTTGCTCGAGTTCGCCCGGAAGGCCCAGTCCGGCACGCTGCCGGGCGTTCAGGCCCCAACGTACTCCGGCACCTTCGATCCAGCGGTGCAAGGTGGGCAGATCACGCTCGTGCACCCCGAAACGCAAGCGCAAGGCCGGCACATCCAGCAGATCCAGGATCTCGCTGACCGGGAAGCGGCTGTCCGGCAGCTTGAGCAGATGCTCGACCGCGATCAGCAGCGGCTCGCGTCCGCGCTGGCCCTGGTCCGTCAATGTGAAAGGAATGAAACGCGGGTCGCGGCGGTCGAGCTGGCCGAACACCGCCCGGATGTGGGGCGCATAGCTGTCGACGTCAGGCACCATCACGATCACGTCGCGGGGACGCAAACCGGGGTCGGCACTGAAGCGGGCCAGCAACTGGTCGTGGAGAATCTCCACCTCACGCTGGGCACTATGGGCGACGTGAAAACGGATGGACTCGTCCTGCTCCGGAACAACGGCGGGCCAACGCTCACGCGTCTCATTGAGGGGGCGCAACTCGAGGATGTCGTCCTGCAATTGATTGAGCAGCGTATGGGGCTGCGTTTCGCTGAACAGGTCGATGCGCCCATCCCGAAAGGCCGCACGGTAGCTGTCGGGCTCATCATAGCTGTCGAGCAGGTTGATGTAGTCGCGCCCTTGCTTGCCCCAGGCGGCCAGCAGCGGATGGGCATGCTGATGCAGGGAATCCGGATCAAGGACCACGGGCATGCCGGTCTTGCGTGTCTGACGCTTGTACTGGTGCCGCAGCAGGTCCTTGTCGGCGACGATGTCGGCCCAGTGGTGCCGGCACGGGTTGTGGACACACAGCAGCACCTGACTGAAACGGGCCAGCCCTGCCAGCGCCTCCAGAACCTGGGCGGGCAGCGAAGAGATCCCGAAGACGATGACCCGGGGAGGTATGGCGGCAGGCGCGCTCTCAAGGTTGTTGATGCGCTCGATGAACCGTTGATGAACCCCCGCCCGACTCTGGGCCATGCCCTCTGCACCTACGTCGTCGAGCAACGCACGCCAAAGCTCGGCTTGCCAGCAACTGGCCGGCGGCAGCGGTTTGATCTCGCCTCTGACGCTGCGCAGTTGATGACGGCCCTCGGCCCAGTCCTCGAGCCAGTCGGCACGGTACACCTGGTATTGGTCGAAGAGATCGGCGAGGCGCTCGGAAAGCTGATAGCGCTTACGCAAGTCGGTGTCACGGGTGAGGAATCGCTGAAGCGGCTCGAAGTGCGGTCGCTCGATGACCTGCGGCAGCAGACGCATCAACCGCCATGTCAACGGGGCCTTGTCGAGCAAGGACTTTGCCGGAATCTCGTCCCGCCCCAGCACCGTACGGTAGAGCTGCCACATGAAGCTGCCCGGCAATTGCACGTCGATGGCGGCGGCGATGCCGCAACCGCCCGAGTCATCCTCGCCGGGCTCCTCGGCCAGTGCCAGCTTCAGCCACTGGGCGATGCCGTTGCTTTGCACCAAAGCGATCTCATTCTCCAGAGGTGCCAGCGGATAACGCCGCATGACGCTCACCACCAGACTGCGCAGCTCGTCCAGGCTGTTGCTCTGAACAACCATGAATGCAGGGTTGAGGGACTGGGCGTCCGGCATGGAGGATTCCTTGGAGAAGAACAAAACCAGGGCAGAACATTAGCACTGTCGACTGATTGTGACAGCCGGACGGAGGCTGGGTGTGCTGTACGAACTTTCCTGCGGGCAAAACAAAACCCCAACCGCTTTCGCAGTTGGGGTTCCGGAATTTAATCTTGACGATGACCTACTCTCACATGGGGAAACCCCACACTACCATCGGCGATGCATCGTTTCACTTCTGAGTTCGGGATGGGATCAGGTGGTTCCAACGCTCTATGGTCGTCAAGAAATTCTGTGTGCC